>JBEEFQ010000121.1:0-3158 GCA_041166245.1 Actinomycetota bacterium
TTCCGCCACCCGCGCGTGGGGTCATACCTGGGGGTCGGGGAAGGCCCGGGCCTCAGCGACGCGCTGGGAGCAGGCCGCGCCAAGACCCGCCTCGCGGATGTCGTCGTCGCGTCCGACATCCCGGGCGTGAGTGTCATCACGAGCGGCTCGCCGGTGCCCAACCCGGCCGAGCTGTTCGCACGCGGCCATCACATCCTCGAAGAGGCGACCACGCTCGCCGACGTGGTCATCTTCGACACTCCGCCGATGCTCGTCATCAACGACGCCAGCGAGCTTCTTCCGCTGGTCGATACCGTCGTGCTCACGTGTCGCAGCGGCCGGACGACCGTCGAGGCTGCCGAGCGGACCCGGGAGCTGCTGGCCCGCCTGGGCGGACCGGTAGCTGGCGTCGTCCTCGTGGGCAGCACGGAAGCCCCGAGCTCGCGCGGTCACTATTACTACGGCGCCGACAGCCACAAGGGTCTGCCCTTCTGGCGCCGCCTCGGACGGGCCAGGGCCCCGCGGCGGCCACCCACCCGCGACACGGGCGGGAGCAAAACCCCAGCGGCGCCGCGGGCGAAGACTGCGACCCAGGGCAAGAGCGGGAAACACGACCGAAAGGCGCGGCCGCCGGTGGAGCAGACGCGGCGGAAGCCGTCGGTTCCGGCACGGGCCGACCGACCGGCCCAGCCCCGGCGCGCCGCGCCGGCCACCCTTCCTGCCGAGCCGGTCGAGTCCCCTCCCGCCGCGGCCCCGCCTGCGGCCCCCGTCGGTCCGCCGCGGAACGCAGCCCCCCCGGCTGCGCCCGTTGCTCAGCGCCCGAGCCAGCCCGCCCGGCAGGAGCGCCCCGCCCCACCGCCCCGCTCCGACACGGTGTTCGCACCGCCGCCCGCACCGACTGGTGGCGGGGCCACCCAGCCCGACCCCCCCGAGCTGGCGCCCGACCCGATCGCCCTCACCGACCCCGACCAGACCTCGCTGGACGCGACGACCCCTGAGGACGTGTCGCCCTCGGTGCCGCCGTCCTCCCACCGCTGACGCGGGTGGGTGACGAGCGGCGCGCCTGCGCCCCGGGAACCGGCTGATGGGCGTCATCCTCGACGCCGCGAGCCGTCCACGGTCCGGAGCGGCCCAGCTGGTCATCGCCAGCGCGTTCGGCTATCTCGTGCTCTTCGCGTGGGCCATGCAACACACCGACTACGACGTGTGGGGCGCGCTGATCGTCGGGCCCATGCTCGCTCTGATCACCTGGCCCATCCTGCGCAAGCTCGCGGCCAGCGAGGGCGACCCGGGCC
This sequence comes from Actinomycetota bacterium, assembly GCA_041166245.1. Classification (GTDB taxonomy): domain Bacteria; phylum Actinomycetota; class Acidimicrobiia; order Acidimicrobiales; family JAFATL01; genus JBEEFP01. The sequence continues at coordinate 1,275 of JBEEFQ010000121.1, forward strand.
TCGTCTCGTTCTTCATGGGCGCCTTGGCCCTGAAGTTCGCCGGTTCGCTGGTCCGCTACGCGGCGATTTACGAGGTGTACAGCGGCGTGGCCGACGCCAGCACGTACAACAACGCGGGACGCCTGCTCGCGCCTGAGTTCCGCCGGGGCCTGTTCACCTACGCGGAGCGCGTCGGTGTCTTCGACGCCGGCGACCGGATCGTCGGAACGAACTTCATCAAGATCTTCACCGGAGGCCTCTACGCGCTCATCGGGCCCACCGAGATCGGCGGGTTCTTCGTCTTCGCCTGGCTCTGCTTCGTCGGACTGCTGCTCTTCTACCGGGCCTTCCGCATGACGGTGCCCGACGGCGACGCCCACCGGTATCGCCTGCTCCTGTTCCTGGCGCCTTCACTCCTGTTCTGGCCGTCCAGCCTGGGCAAGGACGCCCTCATGGTCTTCGGGCTCGGGGTGGCGGCCTACGGCGGGGCGCGGGTGTACACCCACCTCCGCTACGGCTTCCTGATCGCCGCCGCCGGGCTCGGCTTCACCCTCTGCATCCGTCCCCACGTCACCCTGTTGGCCATCCTCGGGCTGGCCCTCGGCTACCTGATCCGCCGCAGCCGCAGCGCCACCGCCGTCACGCCGCTGGCCAAGGGGTTCGGCATGATCGTGGTGATCATCGGCGCCGTGTTCGTCGCGTCGCAGATGCGGACGTTCTTCGACCTCGACGGCATCGATGCGAAGTCGCTCGAGACGGTGCTCCTCGCCACTGCGGAGCAGACGGCGACGGGCGGCTCGGAGGTGATCGGGCATGGTGGCGCGTTCAGCGTCGGGGGAGTGGTGGCGGTGTTGTTCCGGCCGTTCCCCTGGGAGACGTACAACATGACCGCCCTCGCCCAGTCGATCGAGAGCTCGTTCCTGCTCCTGCTGGTACTGGTGTCGCTCCGACGAGTCGGGCGAGCGCTTACCGGCTCGCTTCGGAACCCCTATCTGGCCTTCGTGCTCGTGTACACGACGGCCTTCGTGCTCGCGTTCTCGTCCATCGCCAACTTCGGCATCCTGTCGCGAGAGCGCGTACAGGTCCTGCCCATGTTCTTCGTGCTGCTCTGCATGAACGCCCCGCCACTCGCCCGTTTCCCGGGGCGTCGTGAGCGCGAGGTTGTCACCGCGAGCTGAGGCTCAGGGCGTGGCGTGGCGCGAGATGCGCCGCAGTCCCCAGCCTGCCGCTGCCAACAGGATCGCGGGACCGATCATGTCTTCACCGCCCGACGTGGCCAGCGGCGCCTGACCGGCCTGGCCGTTGCCGGTGGCGCCGAGCCCGCTGCCGGGCGAGGTGGTGGCGGTGGTGCCCCCGACCGCGGAGGTGGTGGGCGGCGTCGAAGTCGGAGCGACCGTCGTGGCGCGCGTGGTCGCGGTCGTCGGCTGTGTGGTGGCCTGGGACGGGGCGACTGTCGTCGCGCTGGTGCTCGCCGTCGTGGTGACGGTGGTGGCCGTCGCTTCGGTCGTCGTCGTGGTCGTGGTGTCACCGGGGCCACTCGCGACAGTGCCGCCGTCGTCGTCGAAGTCGACGGTCAGCAGACCGACGACACCGGCGCCCAGCAGGACCACCGACAGGATTGCCAACAAGTTGCGAACGGCCGGATTCAGAAGGTCCTCAATTCAACGCTGGAGCGGGTGACGGGAGTCGAACCCGCGTCACCAGCTTGGAAGGCTGGAGCTCTAGCCATTGAGCTACACCCGCACGGATCTTGGCACGCTAGCCGTCGGGGAGGGGGGATTTGAACCCCCGACCGCCTGCCCCCAAAGCAGGTGCGCTACCACTGCGCCACTCCCCGAATCTAGGCCGAAGGTTACCGGCGGGAGGCGGTCGCGCCTGCCTTCGAGTCTCGAGGAAATAGGGTAC
>JBEEFQ010000122.1:0-12426 GCA_041166245.1 Actinomycetota bacterium
CGGTGGTCGCCGTATCATTAGACCGCCTTCTGCAGCACGTAGCGGGTCTGGGGCAGGGGCCCCTCCGCCGCGTCGACCAGCAGTAGGACGCCGTCCACCATGGCCAGGGCCCGCTCGACCTCGCCGCCGAAGTCGGCGTGGCCCGGCGTGTCGACCAGGTTGATCTTCACGCCCTTGTAGTGCACGGATGCGGCCTTGGCCAGGATGGTGATTCCCCGCTCCCGTTCCTGGTCGTTCGAGTCCATGACGCGGTCGACCAGCGCCTCGTGGGTGTTGAACACGCCTGTCTGACGCAGGATGGTGTCCACGAGGGTGGTCTTGCCGTGGTCGACGTGCGCGACGAGCGCGACGTTTCTGATCATGGGACCGCTCATAGGGGAACTGGGCAGTCTACCGTTCGGGGTTCGTGAGCAGTCTTGTGCTGAATCCCTTCTCGTACGCCTTCCACGAGGACCCGTACCCCACGTACAAACGGCTGCGTGACGAAGACCCGTGCCATCACAACGAAGAGCTCGGGTTCTGGGCCCTTACCCGGTACACCGACGTGCTCGAGGCGTCGCGCGATTGGGAGGCGTTCAGCTCGGCCGACGGCCCCATGATCGAGAAGATCGACCGGCGCTACTTCCAGGTCCTGCCGATGATGATCAGCCTCGACCCTCCCCGGCACGACCAGCTGCGCTCACTCGTCAGCCGCGTCTTCACCCCCCGGCGCATCGCCGCCCTGGAGGACTCGGCACGCGCCATCGCCGCCAAGTACCTCGACGAGCTCGTCGAGCAGAGCGGCGGCGACTTCGTCTCGGAGTTCTCGTCGCTGCTGCCCATGGACATGATCTTCACCCTCCTCGGCGTACCCGAGGAAGACCGGCTCGAGCTGCGCCGCCTGGCCGACGTCGGTCTCGAGCGCGACGACAACGACTCCGGTGTCCCGGAACGAGCCATCCAGGCCAGCGCCCAGTCCACTGCCTATTGGTACGAGCGGGCTGCCATGCTGCGGGCAAATCGAGGCGACGACTTCATCAGCCACCTCATCGACGCTGACCTCACCGACGCCGAGGTCGCGGGGTTCTGCGGGCTCATCGCCGCCGCCGGCACCGAGACCGTCACCAAGCTGCTGGCCAACGCGTGCGTGCTCCTGGCCCGCCACCCTGACCAACGGACGATGCTCGTGAATGACTCGTCGCTGATCCCCGGCGCGGTGGAGGAGACGCTTCGCTACTGGCCCCCGTCCCAGTATCAGGGACGAACCGCCACGCGCGACGTCGAGAAGCACGGCCGCACCATTCCCGCCGGCGACCGCGTCATCGTCGTCACCGGCGCGGCCAACCGCGACGAGCGCGCCTACACCGATCCCGACCGCTACGACATCTTGCGGAAGCCGGAGCAACAGCTCCTCAGCCTGGGCCACGGCGTGCACTTCTGCCTGGGCGCCGCCCTTGCCCGCCTCGAAGGTCGCGTCGGCATCGAGGAGTTCCTGCGGCGCTTCGGTGACTACGAGATCGACGAGTCAGGCCTCCAGCGCGTCCACATGAGCAACGTCCACGGCTTCGAGCACGTCCCCTTCTCGAGGCAATAACTCTCGGTTTCCGAGAGTTATTGCCTCGAGAACGCGGTCAGGTCAGGCGAACCAGCCGTCGGGGGTGTCGATCTTGCGGGTGAGGGGTGGGTCCCAGCCCTCGCCGTCGACGTGGCGGCGGATGACCTTGGCGGGGATGCCCGCGACGACGGAGTTGTCGGGGACGACGCCCCGCACGACCGCGCCGCCCGCCACCGTGACGTGGCGGCCGATCTGGGCACCCGGGAGGATGAGGGCGCCCGCGCCGATCCAGCTGCCCTCGCCGATGGAGACAGGGTCGTCTTCGAACCACTGCTTGCCGATGGGCACGTCGAGGTCGTCGTAGGTGTGGTTGTGGTCTGTGATGTAGACGTGGGGCCCCGTCATCACGTCGTCGCCGATCTCTATCCGGGCCCGACCCAAGATGGTGGAGCCCCGGCCGATGGCGCACCGGTCGCCGATGGAGACGATGGGGAACGCGTCGTCGGGGAAGTACTCCCCGAACATGCCGGCGGCCAGGCTGACGTGGGGACCGATCATGGTGTCGGAGCCGATGCGGATCCACCGCTCCCCGAACACCGCGCCCGGTGGGAAGGCCATCGAGCTGCCCGATCCCATGTGTCCGTAGCGCCTGCTCAGCGCGTCGCCTGACGCGACGACACCCAGCACGCTGATCCAGCTCCACGCCCGATTGATGACCCAGGAGGCCGCCTTCCTCGTCCGGGGCGAGATGTCCTTCGGTGCGACCACGACAGAAACGGTAGAACATCGGTCCGTGGATCGATTGGTGGAGCTCGGGTGGTATGGCCTCGCAGGGCACGTCGACGACCCTCGCGTGCTCCTCGACGAGGTGCGCGAGGCCGAGCGCCTGGGTCTCGGCAGCTGCTTCATCTCCGAACGGTTCAACGTGAAGGAGGCGGCGTCACTGACTGGCGCGGCCGCCGCCGCCTCCGACGAGATCGGCATCGCAACGGGCGTGACCAACCATCCCACCCGCCACCCCATCGTCACTGCGTCCTGGGCCACCACGCTGCACCGCCTGACCGGCGGCCGCTTCGCCCTCGGCATCGGGCGCGGGATCACGCCCCTCACCGACGCCCTCGGCGTCAAGCGGTCGACCCTGTCCAGCATGTCGGACGCCATCGGGCTCTATCGGCGGCTCTGGCGAGGCGAGACCATCCTGGGCCACGACGGGCCCGCGGGCTCCTACCCCTTCCTGCGCCTCGACCCCGGCTTCGACGAGGACATCCCCGTGCTGGTCTCCGCCCTCGGGCTCAAGACGATGCGCTGGGCCGGCGCGGTGGCCGACGGCGTCATCCTCCACACGTTCTTCAGCGACGAGGCGTTGGCCGGCTGCGTCGCCACCATCCGCCGAGGAGCTGAGGAGGCGGGGCGCGACCCCGAGCGCATCAGGGTATGGGCCGTGCTGGCGACGCTCTGCGACCGCTCCGACGACGACATGCTGCGTGGTCTTGTCGGCAGGATGGCGACCTACATGCAGGTGTACGGCGACGCCCTCGTCGCCATCAACGGGTGGGACATGGACGTGCTCCGTCGCTTCCGGTCCGACGATGTCGTCGGCTCCATCCCCGGCGCCATCGACGCGATCGCCACCACCGAGCAGCTCGAGCACATCGCCACCCTCATTCCCGAGGAGTGGTTACCCGCGGCCGTCGGCTCAGCCGACGCATGCGCGACGCGCGTGCTCGACCAGTTCGACGCCGGCGCCGACGGCGTCATCCTCCATGGGGCCTCTCCCGACCAGCTGACGTCGGTCGTCGACGCCTACCGTCCGCGCCGCCAGGCCAAGCGCTTCGCGGGCCGAGCGGCCAACCCCGGCCGGTGAGCGAGGCTGTGGAGCGAACGATGTGGTGGAGCCGGACACCCCTGGAGCTTGCCGAGAGAGGTGTCCGGTGACAAAGCCCTCGCCGACGGTGGCCCAACGGCCCGAGGACGTCACACCCGAGTGGCTGTCCGCGGCGTTGGGCGTTCCCGTCGACGGCTTCACCACCCAGCCCGTCGGCACCGGCCAGATGGCCGACAGCGTGCGCTTCACCCTCACGCCCGGCGGGCCGGGCCCGGAGAGCGTCGTCCTAAAGTTCGCGGCGGCCGACGACACCAGCCGCGCCACCGGCCTCGCCCTCCGCAGCTACGAGATCGAGGTGCGGTGGTACCAGGAGATCGCGCCGACGGTCGGCATCCGTACGCCGCATGCCCACTTCGCGGCGGTCGAGCCCGACACGGGCTGGTTCACGCTCGTGCTCGAGGACATGGCGCCGTCGGTGCAGGGCGACCAGCTCGAGGGCTGCACCGTCGACCGCGCTGCCCTCGCCCTCGATGAGCTGGCCAAGCTGCACGCGCCCCGTTGGGGCGATCCGTCCCTGCTCGAGCTCGACTGGCTCCACAAAGGCGACCAGGCCGCCACCGGCACCATCATGATCGTGCAGGGCCTCTTCCAGGGCTTCCGCGAGCGCTACGCCGACCGGCTCACCGTCGAGCAGCTCGACCTGGCGGCCCGCGTCGCAGAAGGGCTCCCCCATCTGTTCGAGCAGCGCGTCGGGCAGCCGATCACCGTGACGCACGGCGACTACCGCCTCGACAACATGCTGTTCGGCACCGCGGAAGGCAGCGCACCCCTGGCGGTCGTCGACTGGCAGACGGCCGCGACCGGCCCCGGGCTCGCCGACGCCTCCTACTTCCTCGGCGCGGGGCTGCTCCCCGACGACCGCCGCAAGCACGAGCGCGAGCTCATCGAGGCGTACCACCACGCCCTTGTCGCCGGAGGCGTCGAGGGCTACGACTGGGACGCGTGCTGGACCGACTACCGCCGCTTCGCCTACGGGGGGCTGGTGATGGCCATCGCCGCGTCGATGCTGGTGGAGCGAACGGCCCGCGGCGACGACATGTTCATGGCCATGGCCACCCGTCACTGCGAGCAGATGATCGACCTCGAGGCGACCCAGTTCCTGCCGTAACACTCGCTCGCTTGCAAGCTGCGCTCGCTGGATTGGGATGGGGGCCCCACACTTCACCCTGCCTGCCGCGTTCGAGGCTGCCGCCCCATCGCGGACTGCTGCCAGGCCGGTTTCTACCTGTCTCGCACTTTCTGACGGTCCGTCAGTAGGATCTCGCCCGAGCGACGTCGAAAGGGATTTCATGCACGTCGGAATGGGCGCCATCTTCCAGGCATCACAGGACCGGTCGGACCAGGAGGTCTACCGAGACGACCTCAGCCTGGCCGACCTGGCCGAGCCCCTCGGGTTCGAGTCGATCTGGGGGGTGGAGCACCACTTCACCGACTACACGATGTGCCCCGACGTCCTGCAGTTCCTCACCTACATGGCGGGGCGCACGTCGACGGTGCAGCTCGGCTCCATGGTTGTGGTCCTGCCCTGGCACGATCCCGTGCGGGTCGCCGAGCAGGTGTCGATGCTCGACACCCTGTCGGGTGGGCGGGTGATCTTCGGCATGGGCCGGGGCCTCGGCCGCGTCGAGTTCGAGGGCTTCCGCGTCGACATGGGCGAGTCCCGCGAGCGCTTCGTCGAGTCGGCCGAGATGATCCTCGCCGGGCTCGAGCAGGGTTACGTGAAGTACGAGGGCCAGTTCTTCTCCCAGCCCCACCGCGACATCCGCCCGGCTCCGGCCAAGACGTTCAAGGGCCGCACCTACGCGGCCGCCGTCTCCCCCGAGTCGAGCAAGATCATGGCCGAGCTGGGCGTCGGCATCCTCATCATCCCCCAGAAGCCGTGGGACTCGATGATGGCCGAGCTCGACACGTACAAGGACCTGTTCCGCGAGGTCAACGGTGTCGAGGCCCCGCCCACCGTCAGCGCGGGCTGGACGTTCTGCGACGAGGACGGCGACCGGGCCAAGGAGATGGCCACCAAGTACATCGGCGGCTACTACGAGACGGTGCTCAAGCACTACGAGCTCAGCGGCAGCCACCTGCAGCAGACGAAGGGCTACGAGTACTACGGGCAGATGTCGAAGGCGCTCAACAAGTACGGCGACCAGAGCGGCATCGACTTCTTCGTCGACCTCCAGGTCTACGGCACGCCGGATCAGTGCTTCGAGAAGATCATGGACATCCGGTCGATGGTGGGCAACGACAGCTTCGTCATGGTGCCGTCCTACGCGGACATGCCCATCGCCGAGGCGGAGCGCAACATGCGCCTGTTCGCCGAGAAGGTTCTGCCCCGCGTCCAAGCCGTCTCCTAGCCGGGTGTTCATCGGCGTCGACGGGCCCGCCGAGGGCGTCGCCGTCCTGACCATCAGGAGAGCCGACAAGAAGAACGCCCTCTCCAACGAGGTGCGCGACGAGATGAGTGCCGCCCTGGACGGCCTGGCCGGGGACGAAGACCTGAAGACGCTGATCGTCACCGGACAGGGCGACGTGTTCTCGGCCGGCTTCGACCTGAGCGAGTTCGATCGCATGGGCGAGCCCGGCTTCGCGGACACCTGGATGCGATCGAGCGACCGCTGGCACCGCACCGTCATCCAGTTCCCGCTCCCGACGATCGCCGCGGTCAACGGGCCCGCGCTGGCGGGCGGGTTCGACCTGGCCGTCATGTGCGACATCCGGGTCGCGGCCGACACGGCGCGGTTCGCCCACCCCGAGCAGACGTTCAGCGACGTGGTCTACGGCCCGCTGCACGACCTCGTCGGCGGGGCGGTGGCGCGCGACCTGTGCATGACGGGTCGCCCTGTTTCCGCCTCGGAGGCGCTGGGTCTCCGTCTGGTGACCGCGGTGGTCCCTGCCGGCCAGGTCGTCGACGAGGCCCACCGGCTCGCTGCACTCGTGACCCGCGCACCGCGCGAAGTGCTCGTGCGCACCAAGGCCAAGGCCGTCCGGCGGGCCGGGGTGGCGGGCACGACACTCGACCTGTAGACGCTGTACCGTTCGCCTTCGTGATTGGGGGCGCATCGGCCGCGACGCGGCGTGAGATGGCGCGGGCACTGGCTGCGTTGTTCGCACTGGCGGCGTCGCTCTCCTTCCTCTCCCTGCTGGTGCCGCATGGCCCGGACATCAACCTGGTCCAGGCGGTGAGCACCGCCGCCCTCGCCTATCCGTTCGCAGGGGCGCTGGTGCTGGCGGGGGGGCGTGTCCCGCGATGGGCCATCCACGTCTTCCTGGCCTGCGGCACGGTGATGATCGCGGTGGGCACGCACTCGGCAGGGAACGGACGCACCGCCGGGTCTGCGTCTGTGTTCTTCCTCTGGGTCGCGATCTACGCGGGCTACTTCTTCGCCTGGCCCGCGGTGGCGTTGCACCTGGGCTTCGTGTTCGTCAGCTACGCCGCCGTCTTGCTCATACAACACGAGCAGGCCGGTCCCGCACTGCTGATCGGCATGACGGGCACGGTCACGGCGACGGCGGCGGTGATCGGCTCGCTGGCCGGTCGCCTTCGCGCCCTCGCGTCCACCGATCCCCTCACCGGCCTCCCCAACCGGCGCGGATGGGAGCGCGCCCTCGAGCGCGAGCTGTCGCGCGCCAAGCGCCGGAGCACGCCGTTGTGCGTGGCCGTGCTCGACCTCGACCACTTCAAGGAATTCAACGACGAGCAGGGACACCTGGCCGGTGACCGCCTCTTGAGGGAGGTCGCCGCCACCTGGCTGGGGCTGCTGCGCGACACCGACGTGCTGGCCCGGTACGGGGGTGACGAGTTCGGGATCATCCTGCCCGATTGCTATCCAAACAAGGCGAACGAGATCGTGAGCCGGCTGTGCGAGTCGACCGCGGGCGGATCGACGTGCTCAGCCGGGATGGCAGTTGCTTCAGACGACGTCGACATGAGCGACCTCATAGGTCGGGCCGACCAGGCGCTCTACCGGGCCAAGGGCGCAGGCGGCAACCAGGCCGTCTTCGCCGAGGCGCCGCCACCGCTTGCCGGTTGATGGCGGTCGACCCCTTCGCCCCGGCCCGGCTCGGGCCCGTCACCCTCCGCAACCGGGTGATCAAGGCCGCGACCTTCGAGGGCATGACCCCGCAGCGAGTCGTCACCCGCGGCCTCGTCGACTATCACCGCGCCGTCGCCGCTGGTGGCGTGGGCATGTCCACCGTCGCCTATCTCGCCGTCTCTCGACAGGGTCAGGGTGCGCCGGGCGAGATCGTGCCGCGCGACGAGACGGTGCCGGGGCTGCGGGCCCTCACCGATGCCGTCCATGCCGAGGGCGCGGCGGTCGCCGCTCAGCTCGGGCACGCCGGGCCGGTCGCGGCGGGCACCGGCCAGCGCGGGCTGGCGCCGTCGCGCGTGTTCAGTCCGCTGGCCATGCGCTTCACGCGCGCCGCGACCGAGAACGACCTGGGCGCCATCGTCACTCAGTTCGCAGACGCCGCCCGCGCCCTTCGGAGCGCAGGGTTCGACGCCATCGAGATCCACATGGGCCACGGATACCTGATCAGCGCCTTCCTCAGCCCCCGGCTCAACAAACGCGACGACCGCTGGGGTGGGAGCGTCGTCAACCGGGCCCGGCTGGCACGCGAGGTCGCCAAGGCGGTGCGGGCCGCGGCCGGGGACACGGTTGCCGTGACGGCGAAGCTCAACATGGCCGACGGCGTCCCCGGCGGGCTGTGGCTGGACGACAGTGTCGAGGTGGCGCGCCTCCTCGAGGCCGACGGTGTCCTCGACGCCATCGAGCTCACGGGGGGCAGCTCGTTCCAGAACCCCATGTATCTGTTCCGGGGCGAGGCACCGATCGCGGAGATGGCCGTCGCCCTGCCCAAGGTCGTGCGCCCAGGCTTCCGCTTGTTCGGCAAGCGGTTCCTGCCCGAGTACCCGTTCGAGGAGGCCTACTTCCTCCCCTACGCACGACAGTTCCGCGCCGCCCTCTCGATGCCGCTCATCCTGCTGGGCGGGATCAACCGGCTGGAGACGATCCAGGCCGGGCTCGACGAGGGGTTCGAGTTCGTCGCCATGGCCCGTGCCCTGCTGCGCGAGCCCGACCTCATACGCCGCTTCCAGCAGCACGACGCCAGCGAGTCACTCTGCATCCACTGCAACAAGTGCATGCCGTCCATCTACAGCGGCACCCACTGCGTCCTCGTGCAGCCCGCAGACCGACCCGGCCATCGCCCCACCGGCGGCCCCGACACCGAACCCGTCCGTCCGGCCTGAACCTGTGCAGAGGACGGGGGGTGGATACGCGGGGCGGCAAATCGCCCCGCCTTACTCCGTTATCCCTGCACAGGTTTGTGCGGCTCGCTGTGGTCCCAGTCGGCGAGGAGGGTGCGGAGGGCGGTCAGGAGGACGAGGGGTTGGTCGAGCATGGCGTGATGGCCGGCCTCAGGGAGCTCGATGACGGGGGCGACGCGGCCCAGCACCTCGTACATGGACGCGCCGATGTCCCGCGTGACGAGCCCGCGCTCGGAGCGGAGCAGTGCGAAGCGGGATCGCACCCGGCCCAGGTAGGGCAGCGCGATGGCCCGCATCGAGCCGCCAGCGAACTGCTCGAAGATGCGCCGATCGAACTTCCACTGCCACCCCCCGTCCGTTTCGCGCAGCGAGCGCCGGCCGACGTGGTCGATGACGTAGTCGAGGTAGTGCTCCTGGGGCGGCACGGTGCGGAACCGGGCCAGCGCCTCCTCGACCGACGCATAGGTACGGGGGCGACCGAAGGACTCCTTGAGCCGAAAGGACTCGACCTCGGGGTCGGGCTCGGTGACAGGCGAGTCGCACACGATGACGCCGGCCAGGTCGTCGCCGTGCAGCGCGGCCGTGGCGATGGTGACGAATCCGCCCATGCTGTGGCCGATCACCACCGGTGGGCCATCGACGGCCCCGGCGGTGGCGACGGCGGCGATCTCCCGCGTCCATTGCTCGATGTCGTAGCTACGGCGGTGGTCGCTGTCGCCGTGGCCCGAGAGGTCGACGGCGAGCACGCGGAACTCGTCGGCAAACGACGCCGCGACGTGGGTCCACCAGTGGGCGTGGGCCCCGCCGCCGTGCACGAACACGAGACCTCGGCGGCCGCGCTCACCCCACGCCAGGTGATGGATCGATGCCCCGTCCACGTCGACACTGCCGTCGTCGAACGGCACGGCCAGAGCCCGCCGGAACCACCCAGGGGCGTCGGGATGCAACGTCAGACCTCGAGGACGTCGAAGTCGGACGGCAGCACGACGTCGGGGATTCCTGTGGGGTCCACGTCGTCGCCCACGTGGGTGAGGAGGAAGGGCACGTCGGGGAACCGCTCACGCAGCTCGCGCACGCTCCCGATGTCCATGTGCGTCGGCCACGGGTGGGCGCCGTTGCACTCCAGCACCAGCACGTCGGCGCCCGCCGCCAGCTCGTCCAGCCCTGGACACGGGTGGACGTCGCCCGAGTAGCCCACGATGCGATCGCCTCGGTCGAACAAGTACCCGAAGCACCGCAGGTGGGGTACGTGGTCGACCTCCACGGCCCGGAAGCGCACCGGGCCCGCGTCCTGCCACGTGCCGTCCACCTCCACGTAGCGGATGTCGAGGGCCGAGTGCGCCTGCTCGTGCACGTCGGGCACGCCACCGAGGGCCATCATCTCGGCGAAGAACCCCTCGGTATCAGGCGGCCCGACGACGTGGAGCGGGCGCTCCCGTCCCGCCAGCATGAGCTCGAGGAGCAGGAACGGCCAGCCGAAGGTGTGGTCGGGATGGAAGTGGGAGACGACGATGGCGTCGAGCTGGTCGGCGCCCACACCGAGCCGGCGCAGGTGGGGCAACGCAGTGGGCGCCGTCTCCACCAGCACGGTGCCGTCGATCAGGAGGTTGCTCCAGTACCGCCCCTTCACCAGATAGTTGCCCGTCCCGAGGAACGTGAGGGTGGCCACCGGCCCAACGTATGCGCGGTGATCCGCGATCAGGCGGTGACGCCGGCGGGGCGGTCGCCCTCGAGGGCGACGCGCAGCATGTTGCGCCGCGTGGTGCCGTAGTCCATGAGCGCGTAGTGCATGGTGCAGCGGTTGTCCCAGAAAGCGACATCGCCCGCCTGCCATCGCCAACGCACCATGGCATCGGGCCGGGTGGCCACCTGCTGCACGAGGTCGAGGATGGCGTCGCTCTCGGCCCGGCGCAGCCCGTCGATCTTGATGGTGAAGAGCGGGTTGACGAACAAGCTGCGCCGGCCCGTCTCCGGGTGGACGCGGACGACGGGATGACGCACGGGACCGGCCACTGCGGTCGCCGCCGCCTTCTCGCCGGACGCGTCCCGACCCGCGAAGTAGTCACCAGCTTTGGACGGTGAGTGGGTCGCGGTGAGGCCTTCGAGCAGCGACCGCAGCGGCGGGGACAGGGCCTCGTAGGCCGCCGCCATGTCGACCCACAGCGTGTCGCCCCCTACGTCGGGGACGACCTCGGCGTGCAGCAGGGCACCGAGCGGCGGGCGCTCCTGGAAGGTCAGGTCGCTGTGCCAGACGTCGGCCCGTGCGCCTTCTTCAGAGTCGAGGGACAGCACTTCGGGGTGACCCTCCACGCTCGGCTCGACAGGGTGCGCCGGTGTGGGATCGCCGAAGCGCCGCCCCAACTGCGTGAGGCCGGCCGGGTCGAGCGACTGGTCACGGAAGAACAGCACCTTGTGGTCGAGCAGGGCGGCGCGGATGGCGGCCACCTCGTCGTCGTCGATCTCGGGCCGGAGCTTCACGCCACCCACCTCGGCGCCGAGCACGGGCGTGACCGGGACGATGTCGATCATGATGGGAGGCTACTGAAAGGCCGTGGAGATCGACATGGGCGCAGACGTGCGGGCGGGACCGGTGAGACGAGCGTTCGACTGGCTCTTCCGCAACCGCACGACGGGCGCCATCACCGTCGTGCAGGTGCCCAACCTCGCACTGACCATCTTCTTCGTCGCCGCCATCGTCCGTCGCGTGGCCGACCCAGCCGGTTCGGCCCGCGCCGTGATCACGGTGATCGCCACCGCCGCCCTGCTCTGGTGGGCCGTCGGGGAGGTGGGTTGGGGCGTGAACCCGTTCCGTCGCCTCCTCGGCGCCTTCATCATCGTGGCGACGGTCGTCGGCCTCGCCGCCCGCTGACGAGCGAGAGCAGACCGACGGCGAGAGCCGCGACGCCCACCCCGAACGGCACGCCACCGCCCGTCGTCGGGATCGTCCGCACGGGAGCGGGTGCGGCCGCCACCGGCGCCACCGCAGGCGCCGCCGGTTCCTCGAACAGCGGAAGGGTCAGGTGTACCCCGTCGACGCGCACGACGGCGGGAACGTTGCTCTGTTGGTAGTAGGGCGCGTCATTGGCCGTCACCTCGAGCTTCACGGCGTGGCCGGCTGGGAAGCGATAGCCATTCGGCGCGATCTGGAACCGTGCCTTCAGGCCCATCCCCGGGCCGTCAACGCTGCGGTACGTGCCGCGCGTGACCAGGCCCTGCACCGACCCGTCCTCGGCCACATCCCAAACCCGTGCGTTGAGCTCGGTGTCGGGACCGGTCGTGTCGAAGGTGACATCCAGCACGGGCCCGCCCATGAGGACGAGGTCGTGCTCGGCACGGAACAGGTACGTCGCGGTCGTCGGGTCGGCCATCGATGGGCTCATCTTCCTGCAGCCCTTGTAGGCGCCGGGCAGCGGAAGTGTCGCGGTGGAGATGGGGTCGGTCGCCAGCCCGGCCTGGCCCACGACCGCGCTGCTGGTGACGCCATCGGCATCGCTCGCGAACGTGACCGACGCGGGGTGCAGCTCGTTCCATGTGGGCGCAGCGACGTACCGCATCGGCGCGTCGTGGTCGAGGCAACGCGTGACCGTGGCGCCCACGTCGTACGGCACCGGCGACGCACCGACCAGGTGGTGGTCGAGGAAGGCGTTCATCTGGCTGCGCACGAGGTCCCACTCGTCCTGGCGCTGGCCGGTGTAGTCGTGCCCGAGGTCGCCGAGGAAGACCTTGATCGGATACGCCGCA
>JBEEFQ010000123.1:0-2865 GCA_041166245.1 Actinomycetota bacterium
TGCTGCCGAAGTTCCTGGACGGCGAGGCGCCGGCGTCGGTGCAGGTGACCAGCCACCACCTCGAGGTGGTCGACCGGTTCCAGGCCGGGCCGGGGCAGCCATGAGAACGCGCGGTGTGTGGACCCGGCTGCGTCGCGAGGAGGACGGGCAGCTGCTGCTGCTGGTGCTGTGTTACACGGTGATCGCCGCGCTGCTCATCACCGTGGTGGTCAACGTGTCGAAGGCCTATCTCTACCGCCGGTCGCTGGTGGCCGCCGCCGACGGCGCGGCGATCGCAGCGGCCAACGTGCCCGACCTCCCTGAGGTCTACGCGGGCGAAGACGCCGCGGCGCTGCCGCTGGCCCCCACCCGGGCGGTCGTCGAGCAGTACGCCGACGACGCCCAGCTCGGACAGCGGTTCGACGGCTTCGAGGTGGTGGACGTGAGCACCGACGGCCAGACGGTCACCGTGACCATGCGGGCCGAGGTGCGGATGCCGTTCCTCAACCTCATCTCGTCCCGGTACAAAGCCGGCTACCCGGTGGAGGCCACCGCGATCGCCCGCTCGCCGTTCGTCGAGCCATAAATCCGCGAAACAGCCCGCGGCGCTCCGGGCACCCCTAGGCTCTGCCCGCCCCGGCGCCCCGGGTGCACCCGACGCTTCCTGGAGACTCCGTGTCGCTTCGTTCACGCAGCCATGCCATTTGTCTGCTTGTCACATCCGCCCTCGCCCTTACCGGCGTCCTCCTCACCCCTGGCACCGCCTCGGCCGACGAGCCCGCCGGGCCACTGCTGAGCTACGTCGTCAACGCCACGTCCACCGCCACCACGGCCGGAGCGGCCGCAGCCGTGCTCGACGTCGGCGGGACGGTGACGCAGTCGTGGGGGCAGATCGGAGTGGTGATCGCCCGCTCCACCGACCCGGCGTTCGTGTCCAAGGTGAAGGCCAGCCCGCACGGCGCGGCGGTGCTCTCAGCAGGAGCGACCCGTACGGCGGCGCTGCCCGCCGAGGCGCACGACAGCGACGGCACAGCCGACATCAATGCCGCCGCAGAGGTCGATGCCTACACGCCGGACTCACTCGAGAACTCGACCAACCAGAGCGACATGATCGTGCTCGGTGCTCGCGCGGCGCACGAGGTGTCCCTCGGGAGCCCCGACGTGACCGTCGGGGTCCTCGACGACGGCATCTACGACCCGCACGGTGACCTCACATCGGTCGTCGACAAGTCCAAGTCCGTCAACTGCGTGACGGCGGGGGCCCCGGACACCACAGAGAACGCCTGGCGGCCCTACAGCATCACGGCCGACGTCCACGGGACGCACGTCGCCGGCACCATCGCGGCCGCCAAGAACGGCTCGGGCATCGTCGGGGTCGCCCCTGGCGTCAAGCTGGCCGCGGTCAAGGTCGTCAACGCCCAAGGCTTCATCTTCCCGGAGTACGCGATCTGCGGGTTTGTCTGGGCCGCCGACCACGGCATGCAGGTGACCAACAACAGCTACTACATCGACCCGTGGCTCTACTGGTGCGAGTCGCAGGCCGACCAGGCTCCCGTCGTGGAAGCCGTGCGCCGGGCCGTCAACTACTCGACCAACAAGGGCGTCCTCAACGTCGCCGCCGCGGGCAACGAGAACTTCGACATGGCCAACAAGTCGGCCATCATCGACACCACCAGCCCCGACGACTCGACGGCGGTTCGCCGGACGCTGGACCCGAGCTGCCTCGACCTGCCCACCGAGATGCCCGGCGTGATCAGCGTCTCGTCCCTGAACCGGGTGATCCAGCCCGCGACCTTCATCGGGCCGGGCTGGGCGGCTGCGCAGCCCACCAGATCGTCCTTCTCGAACTTCGGGCTCGGCGTCATCGACGTCACGGCTCCGGGGTCAAGCATCATCTCGACATCCCCGTCCACCACCAACCCGTTCGCCACACGTTCCCTGTCGGGAACCTCGATGGCCTCACCGCACGTCGCGGGCGTCGCCGCGTTGCTCGCGTCTAAGCACCCCGGCGCCACGCCGGACTACATCGCCGAGCTCCTGCGCAAGCAGGCGATGCCGATGGCGTGCCCGACGACAGGGGCCGACGCAACCCGGTGCAAGGTCAGCCCCACCAACCCGCTGGTCAACGGCTTCTTCGGCCACGGCATGGCCAACGCCTACAAGGCCGTGACCGAGGCCGAGGACGTGACCGCGCCGACCGTGGCGGTGACCGGGTTCGCCAACGCCCAGCAGTTCCTGCTGGGCGCGCCGCTGCCCACCCCGGGCTGCTCGACCTCTGATGTGGGCAGTGGTGTCGCGCGGGAGGCCACGGTCGCTGTGACCGGGGGCCCGACGGTCGGCTTCTTCACCGCCACCTGCTCAGGCGCCAGGGACCGGGCGGGCAACACCACGCCGCCGGTGTCCTCGACGTACCAGGTGATCTTCGGCTGGTCCGACTTCGCGCAGCCGATCGACCTCGGTGCGGTGAACACGGTCAAGGCCGGCAGCGCCGTGCCGGTGAAGTTCGGCCTCGCCGGTGACCAGGGCCTCGCGGTCCTCGCCGCCGGCTACCCGAAGGTGCAGCAGGTCGCCTGTGTCTCCGGTGCCCTTCAGGACGCCATCGAGGAGACGGTGACCGCGGGGGCCAGCAGTCTCACCTACCAGGCCGACTCCGGGCGCTACCACTACGTGTGGAAGACCTCGAAGTCGCTGGCTGGCACGTGTGGGCGGCTCGAGGTCAAGCTGATCGACGGGACGAGCCACGTCGCGTCCTTCCAGTTCAGCTAGGCGCATCGTTCGTCGCGATGAGCGAGGCGGCCGCCGTTCGGGTGCACGACACCCGGGCGGCGGCCGTCGCTCTGTGGCGTCCCGTCGGTAAAGCTGTTCGGGTGTCCTGCGCCGTCCGCA
>JBEEFQ010000124.1:0-4264 GCA_041166245.1 Actinomycetota bacterium
GGGCCAGCTTGAGCATCACGGCCACGTCGCCGAACTGCAGGTCGGCGTCGAGCAGGACGACCGGCTTCTCGCTGCGCTCGGCGAGCTCGCAGGCCAGGTTGGCGGCGATGACCGACTTCCCCGACCCTCCCTTGGTGGAGAACACGGTGATGACCCGTGCTTGCTCGCCGTCGCCATCCACCGCGCCGCCGGCGTGGGTGGGCGGGAGGATCTGGAGGTTCTCCAGCGCCCGCCCGACTGCCTCGGGAAGCTCAGAGGGAACGGTGATCACGTCGTTGATGCCGGCACGGATGGCCCGCTGGAGCAACTCGGTGGACAGCTCGTCGACGACCATGACGGCGCCGATGTCGGGCCGGGCCCGCAGGAGGGCCGCGACCTCGTTGAGACCGCCACCTTCGGAGAACGACGGACCGATCACGAGGACCATGGGACCGTCGCCCTCGGCCTCCTCCAGCGACGCGTGCGAAGACGCGCGCGCCGACTCGCCGAGCTGCATCACCAAACGGGTGCGCAACTTCGGATCGTCGTCTACGACGGCGACGGGAAGGGGCACGGTTTCGACAGGCTCCAATGTAGTCGTCACCCGGCTCAGCCCTCGTACGGCGTGAGGCCACCGGTGAACAGGTTGCCGGGGTTGACGGGCGGGACGGGCACGGGCTGGTTGTCGGGCGGCACGAGCACGAGGTAGAGGCCACCGGTCTTGGTCGCCAGGATGATCTTCTCGGCCGCGAGGGGCGGAACCGAGAACGTGATGAGATTGCTCGTCGCCGGGGCCACCGCCTGGGTCTCTCCAGCCTGGGGAGCGGCCGTGGTGCCGATGAAGAGGATCTCGACGTTCTGGAACAGCATCTGCTGGGCCGGCCCGTTGGGCACGATGATGTCGACCCTGTCGCCGGGCACGAGGAGACCGGCGACGCCGGTGACCTGGTCGGCGGCGACGGTGACGGCGACCCGACCGGGCTCGATGCGTGCGGAGGCGGTGACCTGGGCGGCCCGGGGCTCCACGAACATGCCGTCGACCACGATCTGACCGGCGGACAGGTTGGTCAGGGCCACCTTGCCCCGGATCACGTTGATGTTGGTGAGGGCGGTGGCGGGCCGGAACTCCTCAGGGGCCTCGTCCGACCGGATCGACTCGGACTCGAGTGCCTGGTCACCGTCGATTCCCTTCGCGATGTCCTTGGTGACCTTGTAAACGCGGACCAGCTTGGCGTCCTTATAGGCCCGGTCCTGCACCCCATTGAGCCATGCATAGGTTGCGAAAGCCGCAACAGCGGCCACAACGACGGCGACAACGAGGATCACGGTTCGGCGGGGGGTCACTCACTAACCTCACTCGGTCGTCGGTCTAGGGCGTGGCGGGCCCGCGGTTGGTGCGGACTCCCCCAATCAGACACGGTTAAGCATCGGCACATGGCTCGTGCGGTTCAAGCATTTGCCTGGCGAATAGGCCAAAAGGCCTAGTCCGTGAACGTTCATGTTTCCACGTCGGTGGCCGATGATGGTGCGGGAGGCGAGAAGACTGGTGTTCGCGCGCAGAGCAACCAAACGGATGAGGCGGGACCAACGCGGCGTCGCGCTGGTCGAGTTCGCCCTCATGCTGCCCTTTCTCGCCCTGCTGGTCTTCGGCACCGTCGACATGGGCCGTGCCTACTCGCTCCAGAACCGCCTCAGGAACGCCTCGCGGGAGGGGGCCGCCTACGCCCAGGTCGAGCCCACCCGCGTCAGCGGGTGCGTCAACGGCGGCGATGGCACCATCACCAAGCGGGCGGGCGACGAGGACGCCGACCTCGTCGGCGAGTCCGGCTACGCCGTCGTCGTCCTCGATGCCGCCGGCAACCCGATCACCGGTTGCGCCTCGAGCGTGTCGACCGGCGCGAAGGTCCGGGTGCGGGTGCAGGCCACCTTCGACGTCCTGACCCCGTTCGTCGGTGGGTTCACCGGCGATCCGATCCTGCTCAAGGCGACGACCGAGGTGATCGCCCAGTGAGGCGGGTGTCCAGGGACGAACGAGGCGTGACCATGGTCGAGGCCGCCTTCGTGATCCCGATCCTCTTCCTCTTCATCTTCGCCCTCATCGACATCGGGCTCTGGGTGTTCGAGACCAGCCAGGCGTCCTCCGCCGCGCGTGACGGGGCCCGGGCCGGCATCGTCCTCAAGCTCAACGGCACGACGGGCGCGGCCAAGACGGCCAACGAGACGACCATCCGCAACGCGGTCGTGGCTCGCTTGGCCGACAACCGCATCACCGACCCGGTCAAGGACATCAAGATCACGTGCTTCACCTCCGCGACATCGGACACACCGGTCGCGTGCGACGCCGTGGCCAGCGGCTCCGGCCGTCTCCGGGTGACGGTCACGTGGAAGCGGCCGTTCCTCACCTTCGTGGGCGGCATCTTCGGCGGTGCAGATCGCACCGTCACCGGGAAAGCGACCATGGTCATGGTCGGCAAACCAACTGCTGGGTAGCGACAGGGGAACCATGTTCCAGAGACGACTCGAAAACGACGAACGGGGTGCGGCGCTCATCTTCGTCGCCATCTCCATGGTGGCCATGCTGTCGATCACGGCCATCGTGATCGACGGCGGGCAGGGCTATTCCACCCACCGGCAGATGCAGAACTCGGCCGACGCCGCGGCCATCGCGGCCACACGCGCCCTGCAACTGGCGCGCGCCGACAGCGGCACATGCTCCTCAACGCTGCCCACGACCGGCGCGGCGGCGGACAACTGCAACCCCGGGGTCGCGGCGATGACCGTCGCGACCAAGAACGGGGCCGACAGCTCGGCAGTGAGCTGCTTCTTGATCACCGCCATCCAGGCGCGCACGGACCCGCTGCCCGAGACGGTTCCCTGCTCGTCCGTCACGACGAGGACGGGCATGACGACGGGCAACTATGCCGGCACGCTGGTCAAGGTGGGCAAGACCACCAAGGCCATCTTCGCCAAGGTCGTCAACCGGTCCACCGTCTCGACCACGGCGCGCGCGGCAGCCACGATCCAGCGTTTCAACGCCAACGACGGGCCGTGGATGGTGTGCGGCAACTCGGCGATCGGTGGCTACAACTTCCTCCAGTCCGGCGCTGCCGTCACCGCCAACAACCCCCTCGGTCTCAAGCTGCGAGACGACGCCGACCTCAGGCGTGAATACGGTGGCAGCCCTGAGAACTCGACCGGTGTCGGCACCCTGCTGTCCCCGCAGAGCGACATCGGCAACCTGCGGGCGTTCCCGGTCCACGGCAAGCTCGAGAAGGATTGCGGCCTGAGCTCCAGCTGGAAGGGCCTCATCGAGCCCGATGCGCTGCCCGTGCAGGTGCCGTCGAACGACGTGCCCGCCGAGAACGGCAAGAAGGTCGGCCAGTACAAGTACAAGGACATCCTGTCGGGCTCGAACTACGGCGACGGCACCCAGGGCTGTCCCGACGCCAACAACCAGGTCAACTTCCCCAGCAAGGGCCTGGATGACTTCGGCATGGCCTTCGACCAGTGCCTGGTACCGGTGCCCATCTTCGACTCGGTCACCGAGGCCAAGGGTCCGAACGAGCGGGTGCACGTGCTGGCCATCGTGTGCCTGCGGATCATCCCCAGCCACACCTCGACCATCAAGTACTACGGCCAGTTCGTCCGGGGCTCGACGTGCAGCGCCTCGGGTGGCCCGACGTCAGACGACATCTCGGCCGGCGGCCTGAGCGTCATCAAGCTCGTTCGTTAGGGGCGAATCAGGGCGCGGGCGCCTCGTCCGGCGGCTGCTCGACCGCCGGCGGTGCGGGTGACTCCTCGAGGGCAGGGGGTGCCGGTTCGCCGGCCGCGGCCGCCTCGGCGGCCAGGTCGGCCCAGGCGGCCTGGGCCTCGGTCTCGGGCGTGAACTCGCCGGCGCTGTAGTCGGCGCCGATGTAGTTGCCCTGCTCGTCGTAGGCGTGCTCGCCGAAGTGCTCGCGGTACTCGGCCGCCACCTCGCCGCCCTCGGCCGCCTGCTTGATCGACAGGCTGATGCGGCGGCGCTGCAGGTCGATGTCGATGATCTTGACCCACAGCTCCTCGCCCGGCGTGACGACCTGCTCGGGGAGGTCGACGTGGTGCGCCGCCATCTCGGAGATGTGCACCAGGCCCTCGATGCCCTCGCCCACTTGGAGGAAGGCGCCGAAGGGCACGAGCTTGGTGACCCGGCCGTACACGAGCTCGCCGACGCGGTGGGCGTTGGCGAACTCCTGCCACGGGTCCTGCTGGGTGGCCTTGAGCGAGAGGCTGATGCGCTCGCGGTCGT
>JBEEFQ010000125.1:0-12577 GCA_041166245.1 Actinomycetota bacterium
GCGTGGCACCGAGCCGATCAGCGTCTGGTCCTCGCGCGCGACCGCCTCGGCGAGAAGCCGCTGTACTACGGCTGGGCGGCAGGACGCTTCGTGTTCGCGTCAGAGCTGGCCGCGCTGCGTTCATGCGTGGGCTTCGACGCATCCGTCGACGACGTCGCCCTCGCCGGCTACCTCAGGCGCACCCATGTCGGCGCTCCCCGCACCATCCATCGTGGGGCGCGCTCGCTTCGCGCCGGCGAGCTCCTCGAGATCCAACGACGAGGTGTCACGCCCGGCAGTTGGCCATCAACGGAACGGTGGTTCTCCGTCGATGACGCCATCACCTCGGCAATGGACGATCCGTTCTCGGGTGACATCGATGATGCGACCGTCGCGTTGGACCGACTGCTCTCAGACGCGGTGGGGACGCGGCTCGACAGCGACGTGCCCCTCGGCTGCTTCCTGTCCGGCGGCTACGACTCGTCACTCGTCACCGCCCTGGCCGTGGCCGCGTCTGATCGCCCAGTGCACACGTTCACGGTCCGCATGCCCGAGGTGGGGTTCGACGAGAGCGGAGACGCAAGCAAGGTGGCCGCTCACCTCGGCACCGTCCACGAGACGATCGAGCTCTCCGTCGGCGACGCCCTCGACGCCGTGCCGCGGCTTCCGTCTATGTACGGCGAGCCGTTCGGCGACATCTCGGCGCTGCCCACCGCCTTGGTTTGTGCCGCCGCCCGACGACGGGTGACAGTCGCCCTCGGAGGTGACGGCGGCGACGAGGTGTTCGTGGGTTACAACCGCTACGTCCTCGGGGACGCCTTCTGGCGCCGCTCGCGGCGCGTGCCCGCGCCCCTCCGGCGGGCGGCCGCTGCCCTGGCCTCGCTGCCCTCGCCATCCACGGTCGATCGCGTCGCGGCCCGCGTCGGCGTCCGCAATCCCGGCGACAAGCTGCAGAAGGCGGGCCGTCTTCTGCGCGCCGCCGACGAGCAGAGCTTCGCGGCGGCGCTGGTCGACGAGTGGCAGCCGGAGGAGGTGCTGGCCGATCCGGTGCCCGCGCCACCGGATCCGGTTGGAGGTCCGAGCGGGCTCCTCCCGTCCCTGATCCGGCGCGATCTGGTCACGACGCTTCCCGATCAGATGCTGGTCAAGGTCGATCGTGCATCGATGGCGGTCGGTCTCGAGGTGCGGTCACCGCTGCTCGACCATCGGCTGCTGTCCCTGGTGTGGTCCATGCCCTTGACGTGGCACGTGCACGACGGCGGCGGGAAACGGCTCTTGCGCCGCGTGCTCGCCGGCCACGTGCCGAACGCGCTCGTCGACCGGCCCAAGATGGGTTTCGATCCGCCCATCGGCGCGTGGCTGCGAGGCCCGCTGCTCGCGTGGGCGTCCGATCTGCTGACCCCGGGTGCGCTCGCCGATGCCGGTCTGCGCGCGGATGCGGTCCGGGCTCGCTGGGCCGAGCATCGCTCAGGGCGCCGCAACCACGACTACGCCCTCTGGACCGTGCTCCAGTACCTGGCGTGGCGCGACACCCGCTGAAGGCTATTCAACTCCTTGGTTGACAACGGCGGCTGCGCACCGTAGGGTCGTGTTCAACCAGGTGGTTGTACATGGAGGTAGCAGTGGCGGCTGATCAGCTCTCCCGGGTGTTCTCGGCGCTGGCCGACCCCACCCGGCGCGACATCGTGGCCCGGCTCGCGGTCAGCGACGCGACCGTCAACGACCTGGCCGAACCGTACGACGTGACCGTCCAGGCCGTCTCCAAGCATCTCAAGGTGCTGGAGAGCGCGGGTCTGGTGAGCCGCAGCCGGGAGGCCCAGCGCCGTCCGGTGCATCTCGAAGCGGAGGTCTTCGACCTGATGACCAAGTGGATCGAGCGCTACCGCCGCCAGGCCGAAGAGCGCTACGGCCGCCTCGACGACCTTCTCCGGGCCATGCCGGACGACACCGAACCCATCCCACCCGAGGCAGGAGCACTGCGATGACCACCAGCACCTACGAAACCGAGATCGCCCTCGACTCCGATGTCCCCCTCGTCCGGATCACCCGGGAGTTCGACGCCGGGCCGGAGAAGGTGTTCCGCGCCCACACCGACCCCGCGCTCCTCACCCAGTGGCTCGGGCCGCGCGACATCGAGATGCGCATCGATCAGTTCGACTGCCGCACCGGCGGTTCGTACCGCTACATCCACGTGAGCGACGGCAACGAATACGGCTTCCGCGGTTGCTTCCACGAGGTGCGCCCGGCTGAGCTCATCGTCCAGACCTTCACCTTCGAAGGCGTCCCTGACGGCGTCGCCCTCGAACGACTTGTCTTCGAGGACCTGGGCGACGGCCGCACCCGCCTCACGTCGACCTCGTTGGTCGACAGCTTCGAGGATCGCGATGCCTTCGTGGCGAGCGGAATGGAAGTCGGCGTCCGCGAGGGCTACGAGCGCCTCGATGAGGTGCTCGCCGGGTGACGGCCGAGGACGATCCCGTTCCCGCCGGGCCGTTCTCCGTCTGGCTCGTCGGCATGCGGCGCGCCCTCGACGGTGACGCGGCTTCGGACGTCCCGTGCGGCGGGTGTACGGCCTGCTGCACGTCGTCGCAGTTCGTCCACATCGGTCCCGACGAGGCGGACGCACTTGCCCACATCCCCGCCGCCCTGCAGTTCCCGGCCCCCGGCCTGCCCGAGGGCCACGTCGTTCTGGGCTATGACGAGCGCGGGCACTGCCCGATGCTGGTCGACGGCGCCTGCTCCATCTACGTCCACCGGCCCCGGACGTGCCGGACCTACGACTGCCGAGTGTTCCCGGCCGCCGGGGTCGAGGTCGAGGACGACAAGCCCGCCATTGCCCAGCGGGCAGCGCGTTGGCGTTTCGACTTCCCCGCCGAGGCGGACCGTATCCACCACGAGGCCGTGCAGGCGGCTGCGAGGTTCGTGCGCGACCGCGGCGACTCCGTGAACGCGACCCGGTTGGCGGTGCTCGCCGTCGAGATGCACGACGCTTTCCTGGATCACGACGACACCGGGTAGGGCACTCGCCGACTTTTGGACACGCAGGTGCGTGTGGCACACCTGAGTGTCCAAAAGTCGACGGGGCGGCGTAGGGTCCCGACCTGAACAGGGAGGGAACCGTGGATTCGTTCGCAGGACGGTTGGCCGTGGTGACCGGTGGCGGCAGCGGCATGGGCCGCGAGCTCGTGGTGCAGCTGGCGGCCGAGGGCTGCTCGGTGGCGACCTGTGACGTCAACGCGGGTGCGCTCGCCGAGACCGCGCAGCTGGCCCAGGCCGGCGCGCCCGATGGGACTCGGGTCACCACCCACGTTGCCGACGTCTCCGACGAAGCCCAGGTCAACGCGTTCCGCGACGACGTCCTCGCCCAGCACGACACCGACCACGTCGACCTGCTCTTCAACAACGCCGGCATCGCCGGCGGAGGGAGCTTCATCAACGCCAAGCGGGAGGAGTGGGAGAAGACGTTCGGCGTCTGCTGGGGCGGCGTCTACAACTGCGCCCGCGCCTTCACGCCCGCGCTGATCGCCAGCGACGACGCGTGCATGGTCAACACCAGCAGCGTGAACGGCTTCTGGGCCTCGCTCGGTCCGGGTATGCCCCACACCGCGTACAGCACGGCCAAGTTCGCGGTGAAGGGGTTCTCGGAGGCGCTGATGGAGGACTTCCGCGTCAACGCGCCGCACGTCAAGGTTGCGGTCGTGATGCCGGGCCACATCGGCACCGACATCGTGACCAACACCCGCATGGCGCATGGCACCGACCCGGACGCGATGACGGCCGAGGAGCTCGGTGAGGTGCGCACGGTCATGGCCCAGCGGGGGATCCCGTCCGACGGGATCGCGGATGCGGACCTGCAGCAGATGGTGAAGATGATGGGCCAGATGTTCCGGGACAGCGCGCCGATGACCGCGGCGGCCGCGGCCACCGTGATCCTCGATGGTGTGCGAGCGGGGGAGTGGCGCATCCTGGTCGGCGACGACGCGCACGCGCTGGACTCGGCGGTGCGGGCCGCACCAGAGAAGGCCTACGACGCCGACGGGCCGACCCTGAGCACCATCAGCAGCGTCGGTACCTGACCGGTTTCCGGGGCGTTTGCCCGGAAAACGGCCATTGCCAGGAATGTCGGGCGGCCCTAGCCTGGCCTCACCGCGGCAGGCCGCTGAAACAGTCCGGCGTCTGCCACTTTCGAGGGGGGTCCGTGGCCACGTACGAACAGACCAGGGTCGTCGTACCCGTGGTTGTCGCGGGCATCCCGGTCGAGCGTTTCCTCGAGCTCCACGCCCACCTCGACGCGCTCTTGGGCGAGTTGGCCGTGCTCGCGGTTCCCGGCACGCCGACGCCACCCGTGCTCGAGGAGATGGAGCCGCTGTTCGACGGTCTCACCGGACCGTTCGCAGCAGCGCGCCGCTCGACCAAGGCCGCGGCCCGTCGTGCGCGTGACTCGGGGGACACTGAGTTCACCCTCGGGACCGAGCTGCCCTTGTATGCCGTGGTCTGGATCGCGGAGTGGAACCGCCTCCTCGACGGCGCCGACGCCGCGAGCAGTCGCGGGCTGTTGCTCACCCCGCCGGCGCCGCCCGACGTCGTCGAGCTGCGCCGGTGGATCGGCGGCGAGGTCGCCGCCCAACTCACCAAAGTCGCGAGCTGATCGCTACAGCCGGGCGAACTTGGGCGGTCGCTTCTCCATGTAGGACTGGACGCCTTCGCGGAAGTCGGGCCGGCCGAAGCTCTCGACCATCAGCATCTGGGACTCCCGCTCGGCGGGGCCGAGTCCGGCGTGGAGCTGCTGGTACACCTGCCGCTTCATGATGGCGAGCGAGGTGGGCGAGCACTTCTCGGCCAGGTCCCGCACGTAGTCCTGGGCTGCGGCCGCCACGTCGGTCGCGGGGAGCACGCGGTTGACGAGCCCGAGCCGCTCGGCCTCGGGGCCGTCGACCTTGCGGGACGAGAACAACAGGTCGAGGGCGACGGCAGGCCCGACCAGCCGGGGCAGGAGCCAGGAGCTGCCCCACTCGGCGACCAGACCGCGCTGGGAGAACGACAAGGTGAGCACTGCGGTCTCGGCCATGAAGCGGAGGTCGCAGCTCAGCGCGATGGGCACGCCCATTCCCGCCACCGGCCCGTTGATCGCCGCGATGATCGGCTTCGGCACCGACATCAGGTACGTGTACTCACCGCGGAGGTCGTCGCCCCAGTCGGCTTGGCCGGGGTCAGCCTCGAGGCCGTCGGCAGTCGCCGGCGCGCCTCCGCTGTCGGCGATGCCCGCCAGCATGTTGAGGTCGGCACCCGCGCAGAAGCCGCGGCCCGCGCCGGTGATCACGATGCCCACGACCGCGGGGTCGCGCTCGGCCTGGGCGACCGCGTGGCGCACCTCGGCGGCCATGCGGGTCGTCCATGCGTTCAACGCATCCGGCCGGTTCAGGGTGATGGTGGCGACGGGATCGTCCACCGCGTAGAGGATCTGCTCGTACATGGCCGGATCATGTCACCTGTTGACTTGTCTAACGTTCTTAGGCACACTGTCTAATGAGGTTAGACAAGGAGACCGGCAGATGAGGAAGCAACTTCGAACCACCGTCGACATCGACGCAGCACCCGAGCGGGTGTGGGCCGTGCTCACCGACTTCGCTCGCTACCCGGATTGGAACCCGTTCGTGACGAGCATCAGCGGCGACCTCGCCGAAGGATCGCGCCTGCGGGTGCGGCTCACGCCCCCGGCTGGACGGGCGATGACATTCAAACCCAGGGTCACGGCCGTGGAGCCCGGGCGCACCCTTGAAT
Source organism: Actinomycetota bacterium (assembly GCA_041166245.1). Taxonomy (GTDB): domain Bacteria; phylum Actinomycetota; class Acidimicrobiia; order Acidimicrobiales; family JAFATL01; genus JBEEFP01. The sequence goes on from JBEEFQ010000125.1 coordinate 5,761, forward strand.
GGCTCGGTCACCTCGCCATCCGCGGGATCTTCGACGGACGCCACCGCTTCGAGCTCATGCCGACGGCCACTGGGACGAGGCTCACCCACGGCGAGTCGTTCTCGGGCGTGTTGGTTCGAGCGATGGCGCGCAGCCTCGACTCCAGCACCCTCGCCGGGTTCGTCGCCATGAACGAGGCGCTGAAGACGCGCGTCGAACAGACAGTGGTCTCGAACGGCTGATGGCGCGCAAGCGGGGCATCGAGCTCGAGCAGGTCGTGCGGACGGCGTCGGCGCTCGCCGATGCCGAAGGCCTCGAGGCGGTCACGCTGGCGCGGGTGGCCTCGCAACTCGACGTGCGCTCACCGTCGTTGTACAGCCACGTGGACGGGTTGGGAGGGCTGCGCCGCGCCCTTGCTCTCGACGCCGCCCGCCGCCTCGGGACCGACATGGCCGCCGCGGCAGCGGGCCGTGAGGGCGTCGATGCCTTGCGCGCCATCGCATCGGCCTATCGGTCGTTTGCAACGACGCATCCCGGCGCGTACTCGACCATCCTCACCACCCCGGCCGAAGACGACGACGCCGAGGTCTACGCCGTCTTCGCCGCCCAGCTGCCGCCCATCGTCGCCGCCCTCGAGGGCCTGGGCGTCGACCCGTCGGAGGCCATCGACGTCATCCGTGCCTTCCGCAGCGCGCTGCACGGCTTCGTCTCCCTCGAGGCGAGCGGTGGCTTCGGCCTCCCGGGTGACCTCGACCGGTCCTACGAGCTCATGGTCGACCTGCTCGTCGACGGGACGCTGGCGCGCGTTCAGCCGCTGCCGTAGGGGCGGGTGATGATCTCCAGCCAGTGGCCGTCGGGGTCGGGCCAGTACACGCCCCGGCCGCCGTCGTGGTGGTTGATCTCGCCCGGCCGGTTTCCGTGGGGATCGGCCCAGTACGAGATCCCCCGCTCCTGGATGCGCCCGAAGATGGCATCGAAGTCGTCCTCGCTGACGAGGAAGGCGTAGTGCTGGGGACCGACCACCTCATCGACCTGCATGAAGTCGAGGCTGACGCCGTTGTCGACCTCCACGACGAGGAATGGCCCGTACTCCGCGGGCTCGGGTCGGCCCAGGATCTCGGACAGGAAGGCGGCCGAGGCGTTCCGGTCGGTCGCGTGCACGATGGTGTGGTTGAGCTGCACGGTCATGCCGCGACGTTACGCACGAGCGCACAGCTCATTGCCGCGGCGGCACCCCGATCGTTCTTTGGCGCGTAGCCCCCATATATCCGGGGCTACGCGCCAAAGAACGGGAAGGGGGTTCATCACGCCGGCTTGAGGATCACGAGCGGGATCTCGCGTTCGGTTCTGCGCTGGTAGCCGGCGTAGTTCTTGTGGTCCTTGGTGACACGGGGCCACAGCTCGGCCCGCTCCTCTGACGACGCGACGCTCGCCCGCATCTTCTGCTTCTTGCCGCGAAGGGTCAGCTCGACGTCGGGGTTGGCCTGCAGGTTGAGGTACCACTGGGGGTGCCGGTCGTCGCCGCCCCAGGACGCCACGACGATGACCCGGTCGCCGTCCTCCAGCGGCGTCGTCAGCATGGTGGTGCGGGGCTGCCCGCTCTTGCGGCCGATGGTGGTGAGGATGACCACGGGCATCCCCATGCCGCTGCCACCGATCCGTCCCCGGGTGGCGTTGTAGATGGCGCGGTGGACGACGTTCACCGCCTTGCCGGCGCTGTCCTTGAGGTTCACGCGGCCATCATCGCTCAGGGCGTCGGAGCTCGTCGCCGTGGAACGATGATGGGGTCGTGGAGCGCTTCAACCAGTCGGAGGTCTGGAAGTTCTTCGGCGTCCTGCCGCGCGCCAACCGCCGACTGGCGACTGCCTGGTGGCTGCTGCTCGTCCTCGACGGCGTCCTGCCTGCGGGGTTCGTCGTGGCCATGGGCGCGCTGGTGCGGGCCGTCCAGCAGGGCGACGCGCTCGGCGGGCCGCTCACCGCCGTCGGAGTGGTCTTCGTGGTCATGCAGGTCACCCAACCGCTGCAGGCCCAGGTGGGCCTGAACCTGGGCGACTCGCTCTCGGCGTGGCTCAACGACCGCCTCCTGCGCGCGACCAACGGACCCCAGGGCATGGCCCACCTCGAGCGACCCCAGCTCATCGACGACCTCACCGTGGCGCGCGACTTCGACCTCGGCATCGCCGGGCCGCCCATGTCCGTGTCGATGGGCTTCATCGCCGGCGGGCTGGTGCAGGTGATCGCCGGCCTGGCCCAGGCCCTCGTGCTGTTCGCCTACCGGTGGTGGGCGCCGCTCGTGCTGCTGGCGGCGTGGGGTTCGACGCACTGGCTCCTGCGGGAGTCCGCAGTGTGGCGGGACCGCCAGACCGACGAGGTCGTCGACGCCCAGCGCCACGCCGACTACACGTACCGGCTGGCAGTCGACGCTGCGCCGGCCAAGGAGCTCCGCCTGTTCGGGCTGTCGAGCTGGACCGTCGACGACTTCGCCCGCCGGCGCCGGCGTCTCGTCGACCTGCGGTGGCAGGCGACCCGTCTCCGCGAGAAGCCGGTGCGCTGGGCCCTGTTCGTCGTCACCGCGGCCAACGGGCTCGTGTTCTGGTCCATCGCCAGCGACGCGGCCGCGGGCCGGATCGGGCTCGGCTCGATCGTCACGTTCGCGGCGGCGACGCTCGGCTCGAGCGCCCTCGCCTTCGGCGGGCTCAACTGGGCGCTGTGGAGCGCGGCGCCTCCCGTGGCCGCCGTGCTCCGCCTCGAGAAGGCCATGGCCGACGTCGGCACGCTGGCGAGCGGCGACCGACTGTCGGACGGCATGCCTGGCCGCGAGGTGCGCTTCCGCGACGTGACCTTCTCATACGAGAGCAGCGCCGCGCCCGTGCTCGACGGCTTCGACCTCACCATCCCCGCGGGGACGTCGCTCGCCATCGTGGGCCAGAACGGAGCGGGGAAGACGACACTGGCCAAGCTGCTCTGTCGCCTCTACGACCCCCAGCGGGGTGCGGTCGAGATCGACGGAGTCGACGTTCGCGACCTCGACCTGGCCGGCTGGCGCCGGCGGGTCGCCGCGGTGTTCCAGGACTTCGTCCGCTACGAGCTGCCATTGCGGGACAACGTGGCGCCGACCGGCGCGCCGGACGCCGACATCGTCGCCGCGCTGGCTGACGCCGGCGCCTCCGACCTGGCCGAGCTCTCGACCATCCTCGCTCGGGGCTACGAGGGCGGCACTGACCTCTCGGGCGGGCAGTGGCAACGCGTCGCCCTGGCGCGCGCCTTGTGCGCGGTGCGGCTGGGCGCGGGCGTCGTCATCCTCGACGAGCCGACGGCCCAGCTCGACGTGCGGGGCGAGGCAGAGATCTTCGATCGCATCCTCACCGCGACGCGCGACTGCACGACCATCCTCGTCTCCCATCGATTCTCGACCGTGCGCCATGCCGACCGCATCTGCGTGCTCGAGAAGGGGAGGGTCATCGAGCTCGGATCGCACGACGAGCTCATGGCCTTGAGCGGCCGCTACCGCACGATGTTCGAGCTCCAGGCGTCACGGTTCGGCGCGGACGAGGAGGAGGGCGATGTCGTCACCCTCAGCTGAAGAGCGCGAGGTCCCGATCCCGAAGACGGCCACCGCGCTGTGGCGCTCACTCAAGCTCGGGTACCGGGCTGAACCGCTGCTCATCGTCGTCGCCTTCGTCACCACCGTCGGCGCCGCCCTCCCGGACGCCCTCTTCGCCCTCGGCCTCAAGCTCCTCGCCGACGCGGTTACCAGCGGCGACGACGGCGCCATCGCGACGACCGCCCTAGTGCTGGCCGGGCTGGCCACGCTGACATGGTTCCTCAAGCTGGTGGGTGACAGGGCCAATCGCCGCTTCGCCGACCGTTGCACAGTGCTCATCGAGTCGCACGTGGCCCGGCTCCAGGCTTCGGTGGCGGGCATCGAGCACCACGAGCGGCCTGACTACCTCGACCGTCTCGCCATCCTGCGCGACCAGGTCTTCACCCTCAACCACCTCTACGGCTCGCTGTTCGTGACTGCAGGTGCGGTGCTGCGGTTGGTGCTCACTGTCGCTCTGCTCATGTCGGTGCACCCGAGCCTGGGACTGCTGGCGCTGGTGGCCATCCCCACCGTGTACGTGTCGACGTGGCGAGCCGCGGCGGAGCGCGCGGCCGACGACCGCGCCGCGCCTCACATGCGGCTGGCCCGTTACCTCTTCCAAGTCGGCACCACCGCGCCGCCGGGCAAGGAGCTGCGGGTCGGCGGGGTGAGCGACCGGATCATGGCCGACCGTCGCGCCGCGTGGGAGCGGTGGTACTCGACGGTCGGCCGAGCGCGCTGGTCGAGTGCCATCTGGCAGTCCGTCTCGTGGGCCGTGTTCGGCCTCGCCTACGTCGGCGCCGTCGTCTACGTGGCCTCGGGACTCGACCGCTCCGCGGGCGACGTGCTGCTGGTGCTGGCGGCCGGGAGCCGGTTGTCGATGTACGTAGGCCAGACCGTGCAAGAGGCCAACTTCCTGCGCGGCTTCTGGCTCGACGCGTCGCGCCGGCTGGCGTGGCTGGAGGACTACGCGGCCGCGGCCACAGAGCGGGCCGACCTCCCCGTGCCCGAACGGCTGGCCGATGGCATCCGGCTCGAGCACGTGTCGTTCCGGTACCCGGCGACCGAGCGCGTGGTGTTGGACGACGTGAACCTCACGCTGCCCGCCGGCGCGGTGGTCGCCGTCGTGGGCGAGAACGGCGCCGGCAAGTCAACGCTCGTGAAACTGCTGTGCCGCTTCTACGAGCCGACCGAGGGCCGCATCCTCGCCGACGGCACCGACCTGGCGCGGGTGCCGGCCGCGGAATGGCGGGAGCGGTGCGCGGGTGCCTTCCAGGACTTCTTCCGGTTCGAGCTGCCCGCCAGTCAATCGGTGGGCGTGGGCGACCTGCCTCGCATCGAGGACCGCCCTGCGGTGGAGACGGCGGTGGAGCGGGCCGGCGCGGGCGACGTCGTCACCAAGCTCCCGGCCGGTCTCGACACGCAGCTCGGTCCCACGTGGCGGGACGGCGTCGAGGTGTCGTTCGGACAGTGGCAGAAGCTCGCGTTGGCGCGCGGGTTCATGCGTGACGAACCGCTGCTCCTGGTGCTCGACGAGCCCACGGCTGCCCTCGACGCCGAGACCGAGCACGCCCTCTTCGAGCGCTACGCGGCGACGGCCCGCCCCGCGGGCGAGGCGGGCAACGGCCGCATCACCGTGCTCGTGTCCCACCGCTTCTCCACGGTGCGCATGGCCGACCTCATCGTCGTCATCGACGGCGCCCGCGTCATCGAGTTCGGCTCACACGAGGACCTGCTGGCCAAGGGCGGCCAGTACGCCGAGCTCTACAACATCCAGGCCTCCGCCTACAGCTGACCCGGATCCCTCAGAGCTTGAAGATGATGAGGTAGCGGGCGCCGGTGTCGGTGTGGAAGTCGGCGTGGGTGGAGCCGACGGCCGCCGCGTACCCGTCGCCGGCCACCAGGCCGACGCCTTGGTTGCGCACCGCGCCCTGTATCACGTAGCTGAACTCGGTGTTGGTGTGCTCGTGGGCCTCCCCGCTGTAACCCGGCTCGGCCTCCACGTAGGCGACGACGTACCCATCGGCCTGGCCGAGGATCTTGGCCCTGGCGTCTCCCTCACCGCCCCAGGGCACCCATTCGCCTCGTCGCCTTTGACGATGTCCCACCCTTCGAGCGAGATCTCCATGGTGTCCTCCTTGTTCGCTCAGTGGCCGATGCCGCGGGCCATGAGGGCGGCGCAGATGGGGATGAGGGGAAAGACGGCGAGCTGGAGGCGCAGACCGCGCCGGGCGACGGCCACGTCGGTGTCGTCGGGAGCGGCGTTGGCGCCGGCCCAGCGCGCGTAGCGCCGGGTGGGGCCGATGGAGATGAACCCGACGGCGGCGAAGCTGGCCAGCTTGATCCAGAAGAAGGGGTTGTCGGTGTAGAAGGACCACGGTTTGGCGCCCCATTGCAGCCGGGCCAGACCAATGAGGAAGACGGCCGCCGCGACCATGCCGTAGGCCCGGTCGACCCGCACGAGGCGCTGCACGTCGTCGCCCTGCACACCGGGACGGACCAGTCCCCATTCCAAGACGATGATCGCCAGCACGGTGAAGACGACGAGATGGTGCGCGATGGCGAGCCAGGCGTCCTGGGTCATGGGCCAACCCCCCGGTAGGCGTTTCGGGCCAGCGTAACGACGGACGCGCCAGAATGACGGCTCAACGCCTTGGGAGGGGACATGGGTATCGACACCATCGCTGGACTGGCTCGTGTGCACGGGAGGGAGCGCCCGGACAAGCCGGCCATGACCTACGGCGAGCGCACGATCACCTTCGGCGAGCTCGACGCCCGCTCCAGCCAGGTCGCCCAGGCGCTGGCCGCCGACGGCGTGGGGCCCGAGGACCGCGTGGCCTTCCTCGACAAGAACAGCGTCGAGTACTTCGAGCTCCTGCTCGGCGGCGGCAAGCTCAACGCCGTCAACGTGGCGGTGAACTGGCGACTGGCCCCGCCCGAGGTCGCCCACATCGTGCAGGACGCCCAAGCGTCGGTGTTCGTCGTCGGCCAGGAGTTCGTCCCGGTCCTCGACCAGATCGAGTCCGAGCTCACGACGGTGAAGAAGATCGTCGTGATCGGCGGCCACGACCGCCACCAGGACTACGAGGCATGGGTGGGCGCGCAGCCGGCAGAGGACCCGGGCGTGCAGTCCCGCCCCGACGACGTCGCCTTCCAGCTCTACACGTCGGGCACGACGGGGTTGCCCAAGGGCGTGATGCTCACGAACAACAACCTGTTCGCGCTCCTGCCGTACGCGGCGCCCGACTGGGGCTT
>JBEEFQ010000126.1:0-18836 GCA_041166245.1 Actinomycetota bacterium
CCCGACCGGTATCTCCAGGTCTTCCATGAGGGCCGGACGCTATCCCCAGCCGAACTCGCCCGCTTTACGGTCACCCCTGACGATAAAGCGGGCGAGTTCGCTTACGAGACGTCGAGCAGGGACTTCCAGTCGTTCAGCTTGGTCGCGGCGTCGGCCGGGGTGAGGACGAGGGTCTCCTCGCGGACGCAGTCGGCGATGGCGCGCTGAGCCGAGTAGTCGTGGTGGGCGCCGAGGAAGAGGGTGCGGCGGTAGGCGACGAGGTCCTGCGGGGCAGCCCCGAAGAAGCCCCACACCGTGTAGGCGAGCTCCATGTCGTAGATGACGGGCGCCCGCCCGAACCGCGCCGCCCGCTTGAGCCCAACGCCCACGCAGCCCGCGACGGCGTCGTCGAGGTGCTCGTGGTCGGCCAGCTGCACGCGGGGCGCCAGCAGCCGAGCGAGCTTGAGCCCGAAGCCCTGGTCAGGACCGGGCGTGCCGAACCGCTTGCCGCGCGGCGGCGCCGCGCCCACGACGACCTCGGCGGGCCGGTTCGCCACCCAGTGGTCGGGCGGCGGCATGCGCTCGGCCTCCCGAACCTCGTCGGCGCGCGTCATGGGGACATAGTCGGGCTGGGGCACGTCAGTGAGTCTGGCGCACGAGGCCGTACACAATCGAGTCGTTGAGCGCCTGCCACGAGGCCTCGATGATGTTCTCCGACACGCCGATCGTCGACCACGACCGTTCGCCGTCGGTCGAGTCGATGAGCACGCGGGTGATGGCGGCTGTTCCCTTGGCCGTGTCGAGGACGCGCACCTTGTAGTCCACGAGGTGCACGTTCGCCAGGCCCGGGTACCGCTGCCCGATGGCCAGCCGCAGCGCCTTGTCGAGGGCGTTCACGGGACCGTTGCCTTCCGCAGTGGTGACGATGCGCTCGCCACCGACGTGGACCTTGATGGTCGCCTCGGTGGTGAAGGCCCGGTCGCCCACCTCGTCGGTGATGACACGGAACGACTCGACCCGGTAGAAGTCCGGCTCCCATCCGGTGGCGCGGCGCATGAGCAGCTCGAGGGAGCCGTCGGCCGCTTCGAAGTGGTAGCCCTCGTGCTCGAGACGCTTGAGGGTGTCGACCACCTCGTTGAGGGCGGGCCCGTCGATGTCGATGCCGAGCTCCTTGGCCTTGAGCTGCAGCGTCGACTTGCCGGCCAGCTCGGAGACGACGAAGCGGGTGCCGTTGCCAACCAGCTCGGGCTTGACGTGCTCGTAGGCGTCGGGGCGGCGCACGATGGCGCTGACGTGCAGCCCCGCCTTGTGGGCGAACGACGACGAGCCCACGTAGGGAGCTTGGGGGTTGAGCGGCATGTTGACCAGCTCGGCCACGTGGTGCGACACGGGCGTGAGACGTTCGAGCCGGTCCTCCGGGATGGTGCGCACCCCCATCTTCAGCGAGAGGTTGGGGATGATCGTCGTCAGGTTGCAGTTGCCGGTGCGCTCGCCATAGCCGTTGATCGTGCCCTGCACCTGCACCGCACCGCCCCGCACCCCGGCCAGCGCGTTGGCCACGCCGGCGCCCGCGTCGTCGTGCAGGTGCACGCCGACCTTGACGTCGGCACCGAAGTGGGCGGTGACCTGGGTGACGATCTCCTCGACCTCGTGCGGGAGTGAGCCGCCATTCGTGTCGCACAGCACGAGCGTGGACGCGCCCTTCATGGCGGCCGCCTCCAGCACGCGCAGGGCGAACTCCTGGTTGTGCTTCCAGCCGTCGAAGAAGTGCTCGGCGTCGTACATGACCTCGAGCCCTTGGCCCTTGAGGAACTCGACCGAGTCGCCCACCATGGCCTCGCCCTCGTCGAGCGTGGTCTCGAGCGCCTCGAGCACGTGGTAGTCCCACGCCTTGCCGACGATGCACACCGTCGACGTGCCCGCTTCGACGAGGTGGCGCAGCGTGTCGTCCGAGTCGACCTTGCCCGCCTTGCGACGCGTCGAGCCGAAGGCGACCAGCGTGCTGGTGTCCAGCGACAGCTCGGTGCGGGCCCGCTTGAAGAACTCGTCGTCCTTGGGGTTGGCGCCCGGCCACCCCCCTTCGATCCAGTGCACGCCGAGCCAGTCGAGCTGCTCGGCCACCCGCAGCTTGTCGTCGACGGTGAGGGAGATGCCCTCCAGCTGGCTGCCGTCGCGCAGCGTCGTGTCGTAGATCTCTACGGCTTCAGGTACTGACATGCTCGAGCCAATCCTTGTACTGGTCGACCTGACCTCGCACGGTCGCGAAGTAGGTCTCTTGCACCTTGCGGGTGATGGGTCCGGGCTCGCCGATGTCGCGGTCGTCGACGGAGCGGATGGGCACGACCTCGGCGGCGGTGCCGGTGAGGAAGGCCTCGTCGGCCAGGTAGAGGTCGCTGCGCAGGATGTTCGTGACCTCGACCTCGACGCCGAGGTCGCGGGCGATGGTCATCACCGAGTTCTGGGTGAGGCCCTCGAGTGCCCCGGCGGTGACGGGCGGGGTGAGGAGGCGACCCTTCTTGACGACGAAGATGTTCTCGCCGGTGCACTCGCTCACGAAGCCCTGGGGCGACAGCAGGATGGCCTCGTCGTAGCCGGCTTTGAGCGCCTCGACCTTGGCGATCGACGAGTTGATGTACATGCCCGTGCCCTTGGCCGCGGGCGGGATGGCGTTGGGGTCGTGGCGCTGCCACGAGCTGACCTTCACGCGCACGCCGTTCTTGATGCCCTCGTCGCCCAGGTAGGTGCCCCATGGCCATACCGCAATGGAGACGTTGACCGGGCACGGCAGCGGGTTGAGCCCCATCTCCCCGTAGCCCAGGTAGGCGATGGGGCGGATGTAGCACTCGTCGATGTTGTTGACCCGCACCGTCTCCTTGGTCGCCTCGACGAGCTGCTCGACGGTGTAGGGGATGTCGATCATGAAGATCTTGGCGCTGTCGAACAGACGCTGGATGTGGTCGGTGAGACGGAACACGGCCCCGCCCTGGGACGTCGCGTAGCAACGGATGCCCTCGAACACGCCGGTGCCGTAATGCAGCGTGTGGGTGAGGATGTGCACGTTGGCGTCGTCCCAGTTGACGAGCTTCCCGTCCATCCAGATCTTGTCGACCTTCTGCAGCGGCATCGTTGCTCCGTTCTCGTTACACGCGTGCGGCGACTGCGTCGCCGACGTCCGATGTCGAACCCGAAAATGCGGTGGGGTCGGCGATGGCCTTGATGACCCGGGCGGCGGCGTCCGCCTCGCCCAGGAAGTCGAGCATGAGCGCCGCCGACCGGATGGCAGCCAGCGGGTTGGCGGTGGCGGTGCCTGCGATGTCAGGGGCGGAGCCGTGCACCGGCTCGAACAGCGACGGCCCGGTGCGCGCCGGGTTGAGGTTGGCCGACGCAGCCAGGCCGATGCCTCCCGCGACCGCGCCGCCGAGGTCGGTGAGGATGTCGCCAAAGAGGTTGTCGGTGACGATGACGTCGTACTGCTCCGGCGACTGCACGAAGTAGATGCAGGCGGCGTCGACGTGGTTGTACGCCGTCTCCACGTCGGGGAACTGCAGCCGGACGTCGTCGAACGTGCGCTGCCAGAGGTCGCCGCTGAAGGTGAGCACGTTGGTCTTGTGCACGAGGGTGAGGTGGCGGCGGGCGCGGGACTGGGCCAGCTCGAAGGCAAAGGTCACGCAGCGCTCCACGCCCATGCGGGTGTTGACCGAGCCCTGGGTCGCGATCTCCTGGGGCGTGCCCTTGCGCAGGAAGCCACCCTCGCCCGCGTAGATGCCCTCGGTGTTCTCCCTGATGACGATCATGTCGATGGACGGAGCGACGAAGGGGCGCAGGTTGATGTAGAGGTCCAGCTCGAAGCGCATGCGCAGGAGCAGGCCCCGCTCGAGGACGCCGGGCGGCACGTCGGGCGTGCCCACCGCCCCGAGCAGAATGGCGTCGAAGCCCTTGAGCTCCTCGAGCACCGAGTCAGGGAGGACCTGTCCCGTGCGCAGGTACAGGGCGCCGCCCAGGTCGTAGTCGAACGTCGACAGCTCGACCCCCGTGGCGCGCACGACCTTGAGCGCCTCGTTGATGACCTCGGGCCCGATCCCGTCGCCCGGGATGACGGCCACTCTGTGGGGCAAGAGAATCCTCTCTGCGGCTCGAACTGTCCGAAGAAATGAAAAACCGCCCACATTGTGGACGGTCGGAAGCGCACACGGGTTTGTCCGCGTGCGCTACGGAATGACGGTTACCTGGTGGGCGGTCACAACATCCTCAGTGTACGCAAGAGCGACGCCTCGTCAAAACCTTTCAGGACCGCGGTATTCGCGCCGATTGGTGGAGAACGGCGAAAGGGTGGGGGACATGACGCAGACGGTGATCGAACTCGACGGCCCGGCCGCGCCGAGGGCCGAGCGGTGGGCCAAGCGGATCCTCGCCACGTCGACCATGGTGCTGCTCTCCGCCAGCCTGGTCGGCCTCGCCGTGGTCGGCAACACCAAGGGCGTGAGCCCGGCCAAGGAGCTGGCCCGGGTCCAAGCGTTCGTGGAGCAGGCCACGTCGGCCCGGATGGTGGCCACGAGCACCTCCGAGCAGCGCACGGGCGACGGCGAGCTCGGCTCCAGCTTCAAGGACACGTCGCGCATGCAGGGCGCCCTCGCCCTCCCCGACCGCTCGCAGTGGGTCGAGGAGGACGGAGTCTCGGCCTACGAGACGATCGTGGTGCCTGGTGCCGCCTACTACCGCGAGGCGGAGAGCCGCGAGGAGCTGGCCGCCGAGCAGTGGGTGCACGAGGCCATCGAGCCGACCCGCACCCCTGGCCTCAGCGTGTCGCCGGACCTCATGCCCGTTGCCGACGTGGCCGGCGCGTTCGCGGCCGGCGACCTCATCGAGCTGCTGGACGCGGCGTCGGCCCCCACGAGGGTGGGTCCGCACACCATCAAGGTCAGCATCGACGTCAGCAAGTTGGAGTGGTTCGAGTTCGGCGAGGTGCGCGCCGATGGCGAGCCGGAGCCGGCTCCCCCCGTCATGACGGCCGAGATCACGAGCACGTCCGAGGGCCGCCTCGACCGCCTCGTGATGCGCTTCAACAGCGGGGAGGACAGCGAGGGCGGGTTCAGCGACACGACCGATCTCCGGTTCAGCAACTGGGGCTCGCCGGTGACCATCACCGCGCCCGACGCGGCGGCGATCGACCCCACCCCCGGCATCGCTGAGAACGCGTTGGCTGCATTCGACGCCATGCCCCTGTACGGGCTGCGCCGGCTGCCCGCCGGCTGGGAGCTGTTCGGGGCCGAGGTGTGGACCACCGAGGAGAACGCCGACACCGAGAGCGGCGACTGCCCCGAGGTCTCCCTCTCCTACGGCAACCCGGCCGAGATGGAGGCGTTCGAGCAGTCCGCCGCCTCGGTCACTTCCGACGAGGAGTTCGAGACCATGACGTGGCCCGCGACCATCGACGTCTCGCTCACACCGGCGGGCTGCGACTCGTGGAACGTGCTCGAGGGCGGCGAGCCGATCACCCTGGGCGGGCGACGAGGAACGATCGTGCGCTCGACGAACACCGAGGAGGAATACGCCACGTCGATCCAGCTGGTCGTGGGCACGACCCGCATGCTCATCGAGTCCGACGGACCGGAGGCCCCGACCCTGTCGGCCGCCTCCGACGTCGTCCCGTTCGACCTGGCCACCCAGCCCGTGCACCACGAGCCGCCGCCGGGCGCCTGAGCCCCACGCGTCGGTGGGTAGCCTCAAAGACATGAGTGAGACGCACCTGTCCCGCGCCGCCCACGAACGCCTGCAGGCGGAGGTCGAACAGCTCACGACCTTTGGCCGGGTCGACGTGGCCCGGCGTATCGAGGCGGCGCGCGCCCTCGGCGACCTCTCGGAGAACGGCGACTACCACGCGGCCAAGGACGACCAGGGGAAGATGGAGGCGCGCATCCGCCAGCTCGAGGCGCTGCTCAAGACGGCCACCATCGTCGAGGAGGGGGCCGCGGGCGACGTGATCGCGGCCGGCTCGGTCGTCGGGCTCCGCTACGAGGGCGACGACGAGGTGGAACGCTTCCTCATCGGCTCCATCGAGGAGCGGCGCGACGACGTGGGGGTCGTGTCCCCCGGTTCCCCGCTCGGCCAGGCCCTGATCGGCCACCGCGCCGGCGAGACCGTCTCCTACGACGCGCCCAGCGGCGCCCTCAAGGTCCAGATCGTCACCGTCGGCGGCTGACACCCGTTCTCGAGGCAATACGTCGCGGAATCCGCGACGTATTGCCTCGAGTACGCGGGGTCAGGCCGCGGCCTCGTCACGGTGGACGCAGTGGTGGTTGCAGGTGTGGTCGAGGGCGGGGGCGGTGGTCGCGTCGACCGGGACCGCGGTGCGGATGGTGGCCCACGCCACGGCGGCGCCCACCGCGCACAGCACTCCACCGGCGACGGCCGCCCGAGGAAAGCCGTCGGCGAACGCGGTGGGATTGCCGACCTCGGTGAGGCCGGCCACCCGCGGGAGCACCGCGACGGCCAGCAGGCCCGCGGCCCGGGCGACGGCGTTGTTGAACGCCGAGCCCACGCCGAGGTGGCGATCCTCGACCGCGGCGAGCACCGCGGAGGTGAGCGGGCCCACCGTGATGGCGAGGCCGAGCCCGAACACACCGACGGCGGGCAGCACGGTGTCCACGTAGCTCGTCCCCGGCTGCACTCTGCCCATCAGCAGCAGGCCCAGGCCGACCACGAGGGGCCCCACCGTCATCGGCAACCGGGGCCCGGTGCGCTGCGACAGGCGCCCCATGCGCGCCGACAGGAGGAACATGATGACCGTCGCCGGCAGCAGCGCGGCGCCGGACATGGTCGGCGAGTAGCCCAGGGCCTCCTGCAGCAGCAGCACCAACAGGAAGGTGACGCCAGCGAGAGCGGCATAGACGGCCAGGGTGGCGGCATTGGCGCCGACGAACTGCCTGGACCGGAAGATCTCGAGGGGCAGGAGCGGATGGGGACGGCGCCGCTCGACCACCACGAAGGCCACCAGCGCGGCCAACCCGACCGCGACGGCAACCGGCTGCGCCTCGATGAGCCCGTAGGCGAGCGCCCCCAGACCGACGGCCACGATCACCGCGCCCGGGATGTCGGGCCGGCGAACCGTCTCCTCCTCGTCACGGGTCTCGGGCACGTGGCGCAGGGCGATGCCGACTGCGATGGCAGCGAGCGGCAGGTTGATGAGGAACACGAGGCGCCAGGACACCGCGGTGATCAGCCAGCCCCCGACGAACGGGCCGACGGCCGACGCGACCCCCCCGAGCCCCGACCAGGCCGAGATCGCCGTCGAGCGGTCCTCGGGCCGGAACACGGCCGAGATGATGGCCAGGCTCCCGGGCACGAGCAGGGCGGCGCCGAGGCCCTGCACGGCGCGGGCCGCCACCAGGGCGGCGGTGTTCGGCGCCAGGCCGCACATCAACGACGCGGCCGTGAACACGACCAACCCGATGACGAAGACGCGGCGCCGGCCGTAGAGGTCGCCCAGCGAGCCGCCCAGGAGCAGGAACGACGACAGCGTCACCAGGTAGGCGTCGACGACCCACTGCAGGCCGTGCACGCCGGTGTGGAGGTCGCTCGAGATGGCGGGCAGGGCCACGTTGACGACAGTGGAGTCGAGGAACGCGATCCCGGATCCGAGGACAGTGGCGCCGATGACCCACCGTCCTGCCGCAGTGCCGTAGCGCAGAGAGGCGCCCGGTGTTGTCGAGGCCAAGGGCCTCTATTCGAGCAGTTCTGCCGGCGTAACGCTCACGTCGACGATGTCGTCGTTGCGGAGCACCCGCACGACGAGCGTCTGGCCGATGGCATCGCTGATCATGCGGCGCTGCAGATCGCCGGCACTGTCGACTGCCACGCCGTCGAGCTCGAGGATGACGTCGGTCGGCCGCAATCCCGCACGCGCCGCCGGGCTGTCGGTGACCACCTCGATGACGCCGATGCCGGCCCGACGGCCCAGCCTGTCCACCAAGCGAGGCGGCAGGGGCCGGCCTCCGCCGACGATGCCGATGTAGGCCCGCCGGAAGCGGCCCTCGCTCATCAGCGCGCCGACGATGCATCGTGTCGTCTCGTTGACGGGCACGGCGAGGCCCAGGCCCCACCCCGCGACCGCGGTGTTGATGCCGACGAGGCGGCCCGCACCGTCGACCAGCGCGCCGCCCGAGTTCCCGGGGTTGAGAGCGGCGTCGGTCTGGATGACGTTCTCCACGATGCGCGTCGCGCCGGTGGTGCGCGTCGGCAGCGAGCGGCCAAGAGCACTCACCACGCCGGCGGTGACCGATCCGGCCAGGCCCATGGGATTGCCGATGGCAACGACGAGCTGGCCGACACGGAGGGCATCGGCGTCACCGAGGACGGCGGGCACGAGGTCGTCGCCGGACACCCGCACGACCGCGAGGTCCGACAGCGGGTCGGTGCCGACGATGCGCAGCTCGAGCTCGCGCCCGTCGGTGAACACGGCCGTGCCGCGCGCCACGCCGTCGACCACGTGGGCCGAGGTCACGAGGTAGCCGTCGGGCGTGATGACCACCCCCGACCCGGAGCCCTCGCCGCCCCGCCCGCGTTGCCGGCCGACCCGCAGGCTGGCGACCGACGGGCTGACGGCCTCGGCCACCGACACGACGACGGTCGAGTACGCGTCGAGCGCTTCCCGTTGGATGAGGTCGGTCACAGGGAGGTGGGGCCTTCCGCCCTGACCTTCTGCACGTGGGTGAGGGCGTCCTGCAGGTCGGCGATCCAGTCGGCCTGGTGCTGGCCGACCAGGCGGACGCACCACGCCATCGCCTCGCTGCGGCTGCGGGCCACGCCGCCTTCGACGAGGGTGTCGAGCACCGTGCGCTCGGGCATGCGCAGCCGGGTCATCACCGGCACGTTGAGGGTCGTGAACAGGCGGCGGACCTCTCCCACCGACGCTCCCCAGGACACGGTGCGGCCGAACAGCCGCTGGGCCTCGTCCGCGACCGCGATCCGCGCGTCGCGTGTCTCCTCCCGGAAGCGCTTGATGCGAGCAACACGGGCCGTGTCCGCGCTCGCGCCCTCCGGGACCTCGGGCTCGTCGAGCGCGCCGACCACCAGGATCTCGTCGCCGTCCACCGTGACCTCGACCGGGGCCTGGAACCATCCGTCGGGTATGCGGCCCGCGAACCAGCCCTGTACCTCCTGCTGCAATGATGCTGCCTTTGTTGTCATGCAATGAAAATTACACCATTACATCTGCTAACTGAGTGCGAGATTCTGCAAATCCCTTGATCCCGGCAAATAGGCGTGGAAGCGTCAAGCCGCAACCGCGACCTGCCGAGACCAACGAGCAGGAGGTGCTCCCATGTCCCAGCAGTGGCACGACTTCCCCACCGGCACACGAGTCCAGGTGCGCAACCGCTTCAACCAGCACTGGGCGTCAGGCTTCGAGGTGGCCCAGGTCGACGAGCACGAGGCATACCGCCTCCGCCGCCTGTCGGACAACCGGGTGCTCCCTGTTCCGTTCGACGAGGACGAGGTCCGCGCCGAAGCCTGACCATGGGTCGTAACGTCGGGCCATGCCCGACGGCACCGGCCCCCCGCTTCCCCCCGGCCGCCGCCTGAAGCTCCGCGGCCGCGGCACCACGTTCATCCGCGAGATGGAGGGCCCGCCCGGGGCCCCGACGCTCGTCCTGCTGCACGGGCTGGGCGTGAGCGCCGATCTCAACTGGTTCCGCTGTTACGACGCGCTGGGCCGGCGCTACCGCGTCATCGCCATGGACCATCGCGGTCACGGGCGCGGCATCCGATCGAGCCGTCCCTTCCGCCTGGCCGACTGCGCCGATGACGTCGCGGCTGTCGCCGACGAGCTGGGCATCGACACGTTCGTTCCCGTCGGCTACTCGATGGGCGGCCCCATCACCCAGCTGGTGTGGCGCCGCCATCCCGACCGCGTCGCCGGGCTCGTGCTGTGCGCGACGTCGCGCAGCTTCACGCCCCGGCGGGCGACGGATCGCCTCCTGCTCACCAGCCTCCTCGGTCTCTCGGCCGCGGCGCGCTTCACGCCGGCGCAGATCCGCGGCCAGATGATGAGCCGCATGCTGCGCGGTCGCATGCAGAGCACGCCGCTCGGGCGATGGGCGGCGCGCGAAGTGCAGCGCGGCGACCAGGCCGCCATCCTGCAGGCGGCGTGGGCCGTCGGCAGCTTCGACAGTCGCAGATGGATCACCGACGTGGACACGCCCACCGCGGTCGTCGTCACCGTGCACGACCAGCTCGTGCCCGCCTGGCGTCAGATCAAGCTGGCCGGCGCCATCCCCGGTGCAACCGTGCACCGCGTCATGGCCGACCACGGTGCGTGCGTGCTCGCCGCTCAGGTGTTCGTGCCCGGGCTGCTCGAGGCGTGCGAGTCGGTCAGCCAGCGACTGCCGTCCACCGCCCGCTCCTGAACCTGGCCCAGTTGCAGACGGCGCGCGTGGTCATCCACGCCAGCAGGCCGGCCCAGATGGCGCCGATGCCGAGACGGGGCCAGGTGAGCACGGCCGCCGCGAACGGAATGAACACCAGCAGGCCTGCGACGGTCACCCACTTCACGTACGCGAAGTCGGACCCGCCCATCAGCACCCCGTCGAGCACGAAGGTCACCGACCCCGGCAGCTGCATGACACCGAGCACGGCGAGCGCCACTGCGGCGCGCGCCACCACGTCGTCGTCGGTGCTGAACACGCGCGGCAGCAGCGGTGAGGCCGCGATCAGCACCACCGCGATGCCTGCGCCGACGATCAGCCCGAGGCGCAGCAGGCGCTTGGCCGTGGCCGCCGCTTCCGCCCCGCCCGCGCCGCCCAGCTCGGTGCCGATGATGGCCTGGGCGGCGATGGCGAGAGCGTCGACCACCAACGCCAGCAGCACGAACACCTGGTAGGCGATCTGGTGACCGGCGAGGGTGACGGCGTCGACGCGCGCGGCAACTGCTGTCGCGCTGGTGAGCACGGCGAGGAGGGCGGCGGTGCGCACGAGTACGTGGCGGCCGACGGCGACCAGGCGCGCGAGCTCGGCCCGCACCGGCCGCAACGTCGTCCCCGCGGCACCGATGCGCGCGCCGCAGAGGCGTAGGAACCACGCCGCCGCGAGCACCTGGGCGACGAGCGTGCCCCAGGCCGAACCGGCCACGCCGAGATCGAAGCCGTAAACGAGCACGACCTCGAGCACCACGTTGATGACGTTGGCCACCAACACGACCTTGAGCGCCGAGCGGGTGTCGGAAAGACCCCGCAGATATCCCTGGGCGGCCAGGGCGACGAGCACGGCGGGCATGCCCACCGCGCTGATGCGCAGGTAGGTCACCGCCGCCTCGAGCACCGCGCCTTCGCCGCCGAGCGCGATCGCCAACGGCCGCGCCGCGACGAGGACCAACCCGGCCAACGGGATCCCGATGAAGCCGCACAGCCACAACGCCTGGGCGCCCGAGCAGGCTGCGGCGCGATGGTCGCCCCGTCCGGTGAGGAAGGCGACGCGGGTCGTGGTCCCGAACGACAGGAAGTTGCACACCCACACCAGCGTCGTCAGCACCGAGGTGGCGATGGCCAGGCCGCCCAGTGGCACGGTACCGAGACGGCCGACGATGGCGGTGTCGACGAGCAGGTAGAGGGGCTCGACCGCCAGGGTCGCGAGGGCGGGGACGGCGAGGGCAAGGATGCGCCGGTCGCGGGCGTCGAGCGGCCCCCGCCTCAATCTCACTCGAGCGCTCCGCCGCTCACTGCCACCCCATCGCCTCCTCGACGGCGCGGGCCGCGGCCACGACGGCCTTGGCGTAGCGGCGACCCGGCGCTCGCGTGGTTCGCTCCACCGGACCGGACACCGACACCGCGCCGAACACCCGCCCGTCGTGCACCACCGGCGCGCTCACCGACGCCACGCCCTTCTCCCGCTCCTCCACGCTCTCGGCCCACGGGCTCTCGCCGCGGAACACACGTCCGGCCGAGCCCTTGCTGAGCGGCAGGCTGGCGCCCACGGGCACGATGGTGCGCAGGCTGTGGGGCGACTCGATCGACGCCACGCACACCCGCTCGTCCCCGCGCCGCACGTAGAGCTGGGTGCTCTCCCCCGTCGCGTCGCGCAGCTGCTCGAGGGCGGGGCGGGCGGCCGACGCCAGCGACGGCGCGGCCAGGCGCACGCCCCACCCGTAGCGGCCCTCGCCGTCGCGCTGCACCAGCCCATGCGTCTCCATGGCGAGGGCGATGCGGTGGACGGTCGCCTTGGGCAGGCCCGTCGCCACCACCAGCTCCGCCAGCGGCATCGGTCCCTGGTCCAGGGCGTCGATGATGACGACCGCCTTGTCGAGCACCCCGATCCCGCTTACACTTCGGTCCACGACCTGAGATTACTGTCCCACGATGTGAGACGGCAAGGGGAATGATGGTGGCGCAGACACTGAGCGAGAAGATCTGGGATCGGCACCTGGTGCGGGTGGCCGAGGGCGAGCCCGACCTGCTGTTCATCGACCTGCACCTCGTGCACGAGGTCACCTCCCCGCAGGCGTTCGACGGGCTACGCCTCGAAGGCCGCACCGTGCGCAGGCCCGACCTCACCCTGGCCACGATGGACCACAACGTGCCGACCACGTTGAGCTTGGGCGAGCCGGTGAAGGACCCCATCTCCCGCAAGCAGATGGACGTGCTGTCGGCCAACTGCGCGGAGTTCGGCGTCCCGCTCTACGGGATGGGCCACGCCAAGCAGGGCATCGTGCACATCATCGGGCCCGAGCAGGGGCTCACCCAGCCCGGCATGACGATCGTGTGCGGCGACAGCCACACGTCGACCCACGGCGCCTTCGGCGCCCTCGCCATCGGCATCGGCACCAGCGAGGTCGAGCACGTGCTCGCGACCCAGACCCTGCCCCAACGCAAGCCGGGGACGATGGCCGTCACCGTCGAGGGCGACCTTCCTGCCGGCGTCACGGCCAAGGACGTGATCCTGTCGATCATCGGCCGCATCGGCACCGGCGGCGGCATCGGCTCGGTCATCGAGTACCGCGGCTCTGCCATCCGCGCCCTGTCGATGGAGGGGCGCATGACGGTCTGCAACATGAGCATCGAGGGCGGCGCCCGCGCCGGCATGGTCGCGCCCGACGACACGACCTTCGCCTACCTCGAGGGACGCGAGCATGCTCCCAAGGGCAAAGCCTGGGAGCAGGCCGTCGACGATTGGCGCTCGCTCGCCACGGACCCAGAGGCCACCTTCGACAAGGAGGTGGAGCTGGCCGCGGCCGACCTCAAGCCCCACGTGAGCTGGGGCACCAACCCGGCCCAGGTGGTCGCCATCGACGGCGCCATCCCGTCGCCAGACGACTTCCTGGAGGCGTCCGAGCGCGAGGCCGCCGCCCGCGCCCTCGCCTACATGGACCTGCGGGCCGGCACACCCATGCGCGAGGTCAGGGTCGACACCGTCTTCATCGGGTCATGCACCAACGCGCGCATCGAGGACCTGCGGGCCGCGGCCGCGGTACTGGATGGCCACCACGTGCGCGAAGGAATGCGCGCCCTCGTGGTGCCCGGCTCGATGCAGGTGAAGCTGCACGCCGAGCGGGAGGGCCTCGACAAGGTGTTCACGGCCGCCGGGTTCGAGTGGCGCGACGCGGGCTGCTCGATGTGCCTGGCCATGAACCCCGACAAGCTCGCGCCGGGCGAGCGGGCCGCCTCCACGTCGAACCGCAACTTCGAAGGCAGACAGGGTCCGGGCGGCCGCACCCACCTCGTCTCCCCCGCCGTCGCCGCCGCCACCGCGGTCGCCGGCCACTTCGCCACCCCGGAGGACCTCTAGCCATGGATGCAGTCCGCGTGATCACCGGCACCGCCGCGCCGCTGCGCCGGTCCGACGTCGACACCGACCAGATCATCCCTGCCGAGTGGCTCAAGCGCGTCGAGCGCACGGGCTTCGGCGAGGGCCTGTTCTCGGCATGGAAGAAGGACCCAGGCTTCGTCCTCAACGACCCGCGCTATCGGGACGCGTCGGTCCTCCTGGCCGGCGCCAACTTCGGCACCGGCTCGTCTCGGGAGCACGCAGTGTGGGCGCTGCAGGACTTCGGCTTCCGCGCCGTGATCTCGCCCCGCTTCGCCGACATCTTCCGCACCAACTGCACCAAGGTCGGGCTGGTGCCCGTGCAGGTCGACGCCGAGGTGGCCGAGGCCCTCATGGCCGCGGTCGAGGCCGACCCCGAGCTCGTGGTCACCGTCGACGTGGAGGCTCGCATGGTGTGGGCCGAAGGGGCCGGGATCGAGGCGCCCTTCCCCCTCGACGACTTCACCCAGATGCGCCTGCTCGAGGGCCTCGACGACGTCGGGCTGACGTTGCGCCACACCGGCGCCATCGACGCGTTCGAGGCCACCAGACCCGTCTGGCTCCCAACCACCAGTTCCTGACCGCCACAACCTGACAGGTACTGCCGCAAAGTTCACGGCCCGGTAACCCCGGGTCGATGACGGGAGACCCCGAAACCAGTACCTTTTCGGCGACCCTGGGGGACTCCCATCCCCAACCCCGGGTCGGAAAGGGGGTGAAACGAACATGCAGAACCACTTTCCGACCTGGCGTGCGCTGGCCGCGAGCTTGGTAGCCGTCATCGCGTACGTGCTGCTGAGCGCAACGGCAGCCGATGCCCAGGTCGGTATCAGCAAGACCGATATCAACATCGAGAACACCGGAACGGGCGACGCCAACACGGGTCGCAACGCTCTGGTCGCAAACGACTCAATCAACGTCGCGACCAGCACGCAGACCGTGACGGAAGAAGACGGGACTGTCACCCAGAACGTTGGGGAAGCAGTCAATGAGTCCGAGGGCGAGGCGTCACTCGAGACCGGAAACGCAACCGCAGTGGGCAACGCGGCGAAGACCGCGGTGATCCAGGCGACTGCCTCCGGCTCAGAGGCCGACGCCCTCATTGCAGCAGCGGTCGGCACCCCGTACGGGCCCGCACCGATTTCGCCCCTCGCCCCTAGCGACGAGGCTCCGACAGCCGAGGACACCTCGGAGGAGGAGAGCACGGGATCGGCGCCGGACCTGGAGACCGACGAGGAAGGCGAGGCGCCCGATACCGAGGCGCCCGTCGACTCGACGGCCGCCACCGAGGGCACCGCCACTGGCGGCACCGGCGGTCAGCAGACCCCGGCATCAGCTCTCCCGAACAGCGGCTCGGCCGCCGCCGACGCAGGCACGCCCGACGTGCCCGCACTGGCGACCACGCCGCTCGACAACACGGTGTTGGGTGCGGTTTCAGGCGCCGGTCCACCCGGCATCACCGAAACCGACCAGAACACAGATGTCGACAATCAGGGCGATGCCAGGGCCAACTCCGGCGAGAACACCGTCGTCGACGGGGACGTCCTCACCGGCACCGCCACCGCCACAGGCAACATCTCGGAGACCATGACCTCGCAACTCATCTCGGCTCTCGGCGACCTCAATCTGGTCGACCAGGACATCGACGTGGACAACGAGGGGGATGCTCGCGCCAACACCGGAAGGAACATCGTCGAAGGCGGTGACCTGGAAACCGGTGATGCGACAGCTCTTGGCAATCAAGCCGACAACGCGACCTCGCAGATCGCGCTGGCTGCTGGCGACCTCAATCTGGTCGATCAGGAGACCGACGTGAGCAACGAGGGCGATGCCCGCGCCAACACCGGAAGGAACGTCACCGATGGTGACGTCGTGACGGGGTCGGCAACGGCGACCGGGAACCGGGCCCACACCGAGACCTCGCAGTTCGCAGTGGCTACTGGCGGCCTCAACCAGGTCGACCAGGCCATCGATGTGAGCAACGAGGGCGAGGCCAGGGCCCGCACCGGCGAAAACATCGTCTCTGGCGGTGATCTCGAAACCGGCGACGCAGACGCCGCCGGTTCCATCTCAGCAACCGCAGCCTTCCAGTTCGTGATGGCCGCTGGCGACCAGAACCTGGTCGATCAGGCCATTGACGCGGACAACGAGGGCGACGCAGTCGCCGAGACGGGCGAGAACGTGGTCGAGGACGGGGAAGTCGCCACCGGCGACGCAACCGCGACCGGCAACTGGTCAGGCACCGCTCTCGGGCAACGGGTCATCACGCCCGCGTCCGAAGAGAGCACCGACATCGAGCAGGCCATCGCAGGAGAAAACGTGGGCGACGCCCTCGCGGACACCGGCGACAACCTGGCCGTGGCAGGCGAAGACGGAGAGGCGACCATCCTCACCGGCGACGCACTGGCCATCGGGAACCGCTCAGCACTGGCGGCAAGCCAGGACGCCTGAGCACCCAGCATCAACCAACAGCTGTGACAAGGGCGGGCCTCCGGGCCCGCCCTTGTTGTTTCAGTCGATGACGCGGACGAGGAGCACGGAGACGACGGCGCACCACATGACCCACGCCAGGACGAAGTTGATCGGCTCCACGCCCCATCGCTACCGCGACGAGCCGCTGCTCAAACCTGCCCAAACCTGCGTGGGTGCATCGCCGGGGGGTCCTTTAGGCTCGGCCCCATGACCGAGGTCTCCACCGAACAGCCGGGGCTCGTCACCAACTGGCGCCACGTGTTGCGTACGGGCAACCCACCCCCCGGCACCATCGACCCCGTCTCGCGCTGGCTCGTGCTCACGCGCGCCGCCGTGCTGCCCATGACCCTCACGGCCGGGCTCATCGCCGGCCTCCTCGCCGTCGGGGACAAGGGGTTCCGCCCCGGCCTGC
This sequence comes from Actinomycetota bacterium, assembly GCA_041166245.1. GTDB lineage: Bacteria > Actinomycetota > Acidimicrobiia > Acidimicrobiales > JAFATL01 > JBEEFP01. The sequence continues at coordinate 16,655 of JBEEFQ010000126.1, forward strand.
TCGTGCTCTCGGTCGTCGGCATCGTGCTCGCCCACATGTCCAACAACCTGATGAACGACCTGGCGGACACCAACGTCGGCTCCGACACCGCCGACTACCCCAGGGCTCTCTACGCCCCCCATCCCATCCTCTCCGGGATGATCACCCGCCGCGGCCTCGCGCTGTCGGCGCTCCTGGTGAACCTCCTTGACCTGGCGATCATGCTCGTCCTGTTCGTCGAGCGGGGATGGCCGGTCGTCGCCTTCGCCGTCGTGGGCTTCCTGCTGAGCTTCGCCTACACCGCACCTCCGCTGCGATTGAAGAAGCGGGGCCTGGGCGAGCTGGACGTGTTCCTGGTCTGGGGACCGCTCATGGTCGGGGGCACCTACTACGCCGCTGTCGGCCGGCTGCCGTGGGAAATCTTGCTCGCGTCGGTCCCCTATGCCCTGCTGTGCACGACGGTGCTGATGGGCAAGCACATCGACAAGGCACCATGGGACGAGCCTCAGGGCATCAAGACCCTGCCGGTGCTGCTGGGCGAGGGCACGAGCCGCACCGTCACCCAAGCCATGATGATCGGCTTCTACGTGACCGTGGTGGTGGCGGTCGCTGTTGGCGCCCTGCCCTGGCCCGCTCTGCTCGCCCTCGGCGCCCTGCCCGCGCTGCGCAAGGTGACGCAGGCCTTCAGCCGGCCTCGCCCCGAGAAGCCGCCGCGCAACTTCCCGGTGTGGCCGCTCTGGTTCGCGCCCATCGCCTTCCTGCACACCAGGCGGGCCGGTGCGCTCCTGGTGCTCGGCCTGCTCGTCGCGGCCGTGCTCGGGATCGACTGAGCAATTTCGTGTGATTGGGGCGCATCAACGCGGCAAACGGCGCTGGGTGTTACAACTCAGATGATCCGAACTGACTATTGAGATCGCCCGGCGAAAGCCCAGATCATGGCGAAGGAGTGCGGAAGCCGTGAAACGAGGCGAAGTGACAAGAATGCTCGTTGCTGATGACGAGGAGGACATGCGCGTCCTCGTTCGTACTGTGATCAAGCGGGCCAACCACGGCCTGCTGGTCGAGGCCGAGGCCGCGAACGGCATCGACGCCGTCGAACAGTGGCGCCAGACCCGTCCCGACGTCGTCCTCCTCGACCAGCGCATGCCCGGCCTCACCGGACTGGAAGCGGCAGAGCAGATCCTCGAGGAGCACCCCAACCAGACGATCGTGCTCTTCAGCGCGTTCCTCAACGACGTCATCAAGTCGGCCGCGGAACGCATCGGCATCCGGGCGTGCATCTCCAAGGAGAACGTCTTCTCGTTGCCGGAGACCCTGTGGAGCTTCGGCTAGGGCGGAGGGCCCTGGCCGTCTCGGCCCTCGCCGCCGCCCTCACTGCAGCCGCTGGTGTCGGCGGCTTCCTCCTCAGCCGAGCCCACGAGCGCGACCAGGCTCGGCAGGAGTTCCTCCGCGTCGCCCTCCCCGCCATCACCGCCTACGAGGCGACGCTCCACGCGGCCGTGGACGGCGTCGCCGGCCCGGGTGCAGTTGGCGGGCTGGCGTCCGACGCTGCCGCAGCGCGCGCCGGCCTCGAGGCCATCGTCGTCGTCGCCCCGCAAACCGAAGGGTCGGTGCCGGTCGCGGCCGCGGCTGCCTCGGCGCGCGGCGTGAGCATCAAGCCAGCTCCCGCGCTCCAAGCCGCCGTCGAGGCCACGTTCGACTCGGCGCGCGATCGGGGCGAGGTGCGGGCCGCACCCGCGATCCCGAGCTCCGGCGGTCCCGTCACCTTGATCGTGGTGCCCCGCTACCGGGCCGGAGCACCAACGGCCACCACCACCGAGCGGCGCGCCGCCCTCGAGAGCTACTCGGTCGGCCTGCTGCGACCCGCGGACGCGGCCGACGTCCTACGGACCCTGGCGGCCACCGGAGGCACCGTCGAGGTCCGCGATGGCGACGTGGCCCTGTTCCGCACCGGGCGACGAGCGGGCGGCGGCGAGGCCGTCCAGGTCCGGCTGACCATCGCCGGGAGGAGCTGGGCCGTCACCGCTCGTCCGTCGGCCGGCAGCACCGGCGCCCTTCCGTACGCCCTGCTCGGCGGCGGGCTGGCGCTGGGTGCGCTCATGCTGGCGTCGGCTCGCCAGTCCTACGCCATCGCGGAGCGGGCCACCGCTGAGGCCGCAGCCCGGGAGGAGGACCTGAGTGCGGCCGCGGTGATGGGCCCGCT
>JBEEFQ010000127.1:0-22847 GCA_041166245.1 Actinomycetota bacterium
TCATCTGCACCGCGCAGATCGTGGAGACGGTGCCGTGGATCGACGCCAAGTACTACGCGTCGACCCAGGTGATGGACGAGGCCCGCCACGTCGAGGTCTACGCCAAGTACCTCACCGAGAAGATGCCCTACTACTTCCCGATCAACGTGCACCTGCGCTCACTGCTCGACGACGTGGTGGCCGACAGCCGCTGGGACATGACCTACCTGGGCATGCAGATCATGGTGGAGGGCCTGGCCCTCGCCGCCTTCGGCTTCCAGTACCAGACGACGCCCGATCCGCTGCTCAAGCAGATCACGCGCTACGTGATGTCGGACGAAGCCCGTCACGTCGCCTTCGGCGTGCTGTCGCTCAAGGAGGCGTACGCGGAACTGGGCGCGGCCGAGATCAAGGAGCGCCAGGAGTTCTGTTACGAGGCTGCGGTGCGCATGCGTGACCGTTTCCTGGGCCAGGAGGTCTGGGAGTGGGCGGGCCTGCCGGTGAAGGAGTGCACCAAGGTGATGCTCGACTCGCCCGTGCAGATGGAGTTCCGCAAGGTGCTCTTCTCCAAGATCGTGCCCAACCTCAAGAAGCTCGGCCTCCTCGACGCCGGCGACGGCTGGCTCCGACAGAAGTTCGGCGAGCTCGGCGTCCTCCAGTTCGAGGACTGGGAGGACACCGGCGCCGAGTACGAGCGCATGCAGCTCGACGCCACCGAAATCGCGTAACCCCCGCACTCTCGAGGAAATAGGCCACGGATTCCGTGGCCCATTTCCTCGAGACGTGCATCAGGAGCGGGAGTAGGGCGGGGCAAGGGGTTCGTCGTGGCGGGCCGCGAGCTCGATCTCGGAGTCGAGGGGCCAGGGGTTGGGCAGGCAGCCGTTGAGCTCGGTGCTCTGCTGGGACATGATCGCCGCCGGCCCGCCCGGCACCGGGCAGTGGTTCTTCGGGTGGTGCTGGCCCAGCAGGTGGCCGAACTCGTGGTTCACGACCATTTCCCGGTAGGTGGCCAGATCGCCCGTCCACTCGGGCGTGGCGTCGCGCCAGCGCTCGGCGTTGATGACGACGAGCGGTCCGTTCTGGCAGCTGTACTTCGAGTACACGTCATACGGCTTGCACAGCTCCTGGGCCTCGGCGGGCTCCGCCAGGATCACCCGATACTCGGCGTCGTCGCTACGCAGAATCCGGAAGTCGGCCCGTTGCCACCCGCGCGGATGACCGATCGTCGACTCGACCACCGATGGGAACGTCGCGCCCGCCGGATCGGCGGTGTGCACCTCGATGCGGTAGGCGACCTCGATGACCTCGCCTCGCCTCGGCGTGGCTCTGGTCGTCGTCGGCAGCGTTGTCGCGACGGTGCTCGCCGTGGTCGTCGTGCTGGTCGCAGACGACGTCTCGAACCCTGCCGGCGCGCTCGTACCGCCGCACGCGGCCATGGCCACCAGGAGGCACATGCCGATGCGACGCACCGAAAAGGAGTACCACGGCTCGCGACCACCACCGATAGCCTGACCCCGATGGCCCACCCCTCGGACCGGGCCCTGCAGGTGCTGCACACCGTGCGCCTCAAGGGCTTTGCTGACGCGGAACCGGTTGCCGCGGCCAGCGGCCTCCTGGTCGACGACGTCATGACCGAGCTGGAACGGGCGCGCGACGAGGGGCTGGCGTCGAGACGGGAAGGCCGCATCAGTGGATGGTCGCTGACCCCTGACGGCCGGGCCAGTGTCGCCCAGCAGGTGCGGGCCGAGCTCGAGGCGTCAGGCGTCACGGCGGTGGTCGAGCGGGCGTACCGGGGCTTTCTCGCCGTCAACAAGGATCTGCTGGGTGTGTGCACCGACTGGCAGCTCCGTGTGGTCAACGGCCAGCAGGTGACGAACGACCACAGCGACGTCGCCCACGACGAGCGGGTGGTGAAGCGGCTGCGGGAGATCGACGACGCGGTGCAGCCCGTCTGTGACGAGCTCGCCGGTGCGCTCGACCGCTTCGGCCGCTACGGCCCCCGCTTGTCGATCGCCCTCACCAAGGTCGAGGCGGGCGAGGCCGACTGGTTCACCAAGCCGCTGATCGACTCGTACCACACGGTGTGGTTCGAGCTGCACGAGGATCTCCTGGCGACGCTGGGAATCGAACGAGGGAGTGAGACATGAGTGGTCCGGGGCGCTTCGGCGCGGTGCTCACCGCGATGGTGACGCCATTCGACGACGAGGGTCGGCTCGACCTCGACGGTGCCGCCACCCTGGCCCGATGGCTCGTCGAGCAGGGCAACGACGGGCTCGTCGTGGCCGGCACCACGGGCGAGGCGCCGGTGCTCGACGACGCCGAGCGCGTCGACCTGTTCCGAGCAGTGATCGAGGCGGTGACGGTGCCGGTGGTGGCAGGCGCTGGGACGAACGACACCCGTCACTCGATCGAGATGACCAAGGCGGCCGAGGCGGCGGGCGCGGCGGGCATCCTGGCGGTGACGCCGTACTACAACCGCCCGTCCCAGGCCGGCATCGAAGGCCACTTCCGGGCGATCGCCGAGGCCACCTCGCTTCCGGTCATGCTCTACGACATCCCCATCCGCACCGGTCGCAAGATCGCCCACGACACGCTGATCCGGCTCCTGCGCGATGTTCGCAACATCACCGCCGTCAAGGACGCGGCCAACGAGGTGGGCGGGTCGGCCCGGCTGGTCGCCGAGGCGCCGTCGGACTTCGAGCTCTACAGCGGCAACGACGACCAGACCCTCGCCCTGCTCGCCATCGGTGCAGTCGGCACCGTCGGGGTGGCCACCCATTGGATCGCCGGTCAGGTGGGCGAGATGATGGCCGCCTTCTGGAAGGGCGACGTCGACGAGGCCCGCAGCATCAACGCCCGGCTCCTCGAGTCGTACCGCTTCGAGACGGGCGACGACACGCCGAACCCGTTGCCGTCCAAGGCGATGCTCCGCGTGCTCGGCCAACCGGCCGGCCAGTGCCGCCTCCCGATGGGACCCGCGCCCGCGGGCCTGGAAGATCGGGCCCGAGAGGTGCTGGCCAACCTTGGCTGACTCCGTAAAGGTCACCTTCCTCGGCGGGCTCGGCGAGATCGGCAGGAACTGCGCGGTCATCGAGCAGGAGGACCGCCTGCTCCTCCTCGACTGCGGCCTCATGTTCCCGGATCTCGAGATGCCGGGCGTCGACCTGGTCCTCCCCGACTTCACCTTCCTGCTGGAGAACCGCGACCGCATCGAGGGCTGCATCATCACCCACGGTCACGAGGACCACGCGGGCGGGCTCTCGTTCCTGCTGCGCGAGCTGTCATTCCCGATCTATGCGTCCGAGCTGACCCTCGGTCTGGCGCGCAACCGCATCGAGGAGGCAGGCCTCCTCGACCGCACGGAGCTCATCAAGGTCGTCGATGGCGAACGGCGTCGCATCGGTCCCTTCGACGTCGAGTTCATCCCCGTCACCCATTCGGTGCCCCACGGGTTCGCCACCGCCTTCTACACACCCCAAGGCGTCATCATGCATTCGGGGGACTGGAAGCTCGACCTCACACCGGTCGACGGCCGCACCACCGACCTGGCGCGCATCGGTGCCATCGCCTCCGCCGAGGGCATCCGCCTCCTCTTGTCAGACTCCACCAACGCGGAGGAGCCGGGGTACACAGCCAGCGAGAGCAGCGTGGGCAAGGTGCTGCGCGACCTGTTCCGCAACCACCGCGACAAGCGCGTCATCGTGACCTGCTTCGCCAGCCACATCCACCGGGTGCAGCAGGTGATGGAGGCGGCGATCGCCGAGGGACGCACGGTCGCCACCCTCGGGCGATCGATGGCCAAGAACGTGGCGCTGGCACGGGGCATGGGCCTGCTGCACGTGCCCGACGACGCCATCGTCGACATCGAGCAGATCAAGAACCTCGACCCCCGTCGGGTGTGCGTCATCTCCACCGGCTCACAGGGCGAGCCCATGTCGGCACTGGCCCTCATGGCCGCGGGCGAGAACAAGTGGCTCAAGGTTGGTGACGGCGACCTGGTCGTGCTCAGCTCCCACGCCATCCCCGGCAACGAGATGAATGTGGGCAAGGTCATCGACGGGTTGCACCGCATGGGCGCCGAGGTCATTCACTCCGGCCTGGCCGACGTCCACGTCAGCGGCCATGCCATGCAGGGCGAGCTGAAGACCCTCCTGTCGCTCACCGAGCCCGAGTACTTCATCCCGGTGCACGGCGAGTTCCGGCACATGACCCACCACTCCCGGCTGGCGATGGAGATGGGCGTGCCCCAGGGCAACGTGCTGCTGGCCGAGGACGGTGACGTCATCGAGCTCACCGACGACAAGGTCGATTTCGCCGGCAGCGTGCCGGCTGGATACCTCTACGTCGACGGCATCGTCGGCGACGTGGGCCGGGGTGTGCTTCGCGACCGCAAGGCGCTGGCCGAGGAGGGCGTGGTGGTCGTCGTCGTCACCGTCGACGCCAAGTCGGGCGAGGTGCTCACCGGTCCCGAGATCATCACCAAGGGCTGGGTCTTCGCGCCGGAGGCCGAGGACCTGCTGGGTGAGGCCCGCAAGGCGGTGTTGGTGAGCCTCGAGGAGGTGGCCGACGGCGCCGCCGACTTCGAGACCCTCAAGCGCCACATTCGCCAGGCCCTGGGCCGCTTCATCAAGGACCGCACCCGCCGCCGGCCCATGATCGTCCCGGTGGTGATGGAGGTCTAGGCCTCTCTCACGACTTTTGGACACTCAGGTGCGCTATGCACACCTGAGTGTCCAAGAGTCGAGGGCTTTAGAGATCCGGGTCCCGATCGGACGGCTTGGGACGGCTGGCCAGGAGGCCGCCGACGCCGAGGGCGATCAGCAGAGCGGGCCAAACCCACCGGGGTTGGACGGTGAGCGCGTCCGCCGCGTCGAGCAGGTAGAGCACGCCGAGGGCGGCGAACACCAGGCCACCGACGAAGGACAGGGGGTCGAGCTCGTGCCGTTCCATCACCGCACCTCCACGTTGATCTCACCGATGCCGGCATCGAGGTCGAGCCGGAGCTGCCTGGCCGACTCGCTGTCCGACGCCCGTCTGAAGACACGGTCGACGTCGCTGCCGTCGGACATCCGCCCGAAGCCGATGACCTGACCGAGGCCCACGTGGGTGTCGGCGACCACGTCCACGTCCGGTGGGACGAGCACCGTGAGCTGCCCCACGCCGATGCGAGCCTTGACCGCTTGCGTGCCGGTGAACTCCAGGTCGGTCAGGTCCACGGTCAACTCGCCGAGGCCGAGCCGGTAGGGCCGGACCTGTGAGGCCGCGGCCGGAGTGAAGGTGCGGTCACCCGTTCCGCCGGCCAACGAGACGTCGGTGACCGACGTGGCCGTCGCGGCGGCAGCAAGGAGCACGCCGACGACCAGCAGACCGCGCCCCCGGCCGATGCGGGAGCCGACGAGCAACACGGCCCCGACCCAGAGCAGGGCGAGGGCGAGGAACGTCTGCAGCGAGAGGCCGAGCAGCGCACTGACGCCGGCGCCGACGAGGAGCAGGCTGAGGGCCACCGGTGTGAGAAATGGGCGCGGCTTCGTTCGGACCGGCACGGTGACGGCCGGCGACGGCGGCCACATCGGCTGCGTCGTGCTGGCCATGGGATCCAGGGCCGCGGCCTCGGCGAGCAGGGGGTCGACCTCGGGCCCATCGCCCGTTGCCGCGTCCGGGGCCGGCGGTCCGCGGGGCGGCGTCGGCGGGGCCGGGGTGGTGCCGCCGCGGTGGCGGTTCACGAGGAACGCAACGCCGAGGACCACGAGCACGACCCCCCAGAATCCGTCGTTGTCGTTGCCCCATCCGTTCCCCCACCAGAACCCGTTGGCCACGACGTTGACAGCGATGACGGTGCCGATGATGGCCAGCACCGGCTTCTGGCGGAACCAGCGACTGAGGCGCTCGCCCGCTGACTCGTGGTCGCCGGCCTCGGGCAGGAGCAGCCACCCCAGGGCGTAGAGAGCCAGGCCGCTGCCTCCGAGGATGCTGAGCGCGATGAAGGCGATGCGGAACAGCACCGGGTCCACGCCGAAGTACTCGCCCAGGCCCCCGGCCACGCCCGCGACCACCCGATCGCCCCGGCTCTTGGTGAGCCGCCTGGCGGCGGGACCGCTGGGCGGGGCGGTCGTCTGTGTCTCTTCTGTGTCCATGTCGCTCATCATCCGGGTGGGTGGTCACGTCGTCCATCGGGGGAAACCCTGACCGCCCCGGGGGTGGCCCCGGTGGTTCCTGGGGGAGGCCCATGGGATCATCACCGGGTGGCCGCGACCGCCAGACGTCTCTCGCGCAGCACCAGCGACAAGGTCCTGGGCGGCGTCGCGGGCGGTCTGTCCGCCGCGCTCGGTGTCGATGCGTGGGTGCTGCGCGGCGCCTTCATCGTCCTGACCCTCGCCGGCGGAACCGGCGTGGCCCTCTACGTCGTCGCCTGGCTGGTGCTGCCGAAGCAGGACACCAGCCGGTCGATGGCCCAGCGGATGCGCTTCAACCGCCAGGACACGATGGGCATCGTCTCGGTGGGCATGATCGTGTTGGGAGGGCTGCTGCTCCTGCGCTCGGGGACCGGCGTGTGGTTCAGCGACGCGGTCGTGTGGCCCGTGCTCCTCAGCGCGTTGGGGCTGGCTTTGATCTGGCGCCAGGCCGACGCCGAGGAGCGGGCGTCGCTCACCGGCCTGGCCACCCGCTTCGATCTTCGGTCCCGCCGCATCGCCCTGCTGCGCGTGGTCGCGGGCACGTTCCTGGTGATCTCGGGCGTCGGCGTCTTCCTCGCCACCCAAGGAACGTTCGAGGCCGTGCGCCAGGGCATTCTCGCAACCCTCGGCATCGTCGCCGGCCTCATTCTCGTGTTCGGGCCGTGGTGGTGGCGGCTGGGCAAGGACCTGGCCGCCGAGCGCCGCGGGCGCATTCGCGCCGACGAGCGGGCCGAGCTCGGCGCCCACCTGCACGACTCGGTGCTGCAGACCCTCGCCCTCATCCAGCGCAACGCGGCAGACACCAACGCCGTCGTGAGCCTGGCCCGCCGCCAGGAGCGCGAGCTCCGCAACTGGCTGCACGGCGTACCGGTGCGGTCCGCCGGCCACAGCCTCAGCGCCGCGATCGAACAGGTGAGCACCGAGGTCGAGGAGATGCACGGGGTCACCGTCGACGAGGTGATGGTGGGCGACTGCCCGCTGGACGACCGGTTGGAGGCCCTCGTGGGTGCAGCGCGGGAAGCGATCGTCAACGCGGCCCGCTGGTCGGGCGTCCCGACCGTCTCGGTTTACGCGGAAGCGGAGGAGGACAGCGTGTCGGTGTTCGTCCGCGACCGCGGCAAGGGGTTCGACCCCGACGCGGTGGGGGACGGGCACCACGGCATCGCGGAGTCGATCCGAGGGCGCATGAGCCGCCACGGCGGCACCGCCACCATCACATCCGTGCCTGGCGAGGGCACCGAGGTCGAGTTGGTGATGAACCGGTGAGCGAGCCTGCGGAGCGAACGATGTCATGACGGAACCCCGCGTGTTCCTGGTCGACGACCACCACCTGTTCCTGTCCGGGGTGAAGACCGAGCTCGGCGACCTCATCGACATCGTCGGCGACGCGTCGGAGGTCGAGGCCGCCGTCGAGATGATCCGTGAGCGCGAGCCCGACGTGGTGCTGGTCGACGTGCACATGCCAGGCGGCGGCGGCCGTGCCGTCATCGAGGAGGTGCTGCGTACCCATCCGGCCGTGCGGTTCCTGGCCCTGTCGGTGTCGGACGCACCCGAGGACGTCATCGACGTGATCAGGGCCGGGGCGAGGGGCTACGTCACCAAAACGATCTCGGGTCCCGAGCTGGCCGACGCGGTGCGGCGGGTGGCCGACGGCGACGCGGTGTTCTCACCTCGGCTGGCCGGCTTCGTCCTCGACGCCTTCCCGAGCAGCGGCCCCCCGCCGGTGGATCCCGAGCTCGATCAGCTGACGGCGCGCGAGCGCGAGGTGCTGCGGCTCATCGCCAGGGGCTACGCCTACAAGGAGATCGCCCGCCAGCTCGACATCTCGGTCAAGACGGTCGAGACCCACGTGTCGGCTGTCCTGCGCAAGCTGCAGCTCTCCAATCGCTACGAGCTCAGCCGCTGGGCCGCCGACCGCCGTCTCATCTGACTAGCTTCCGGCCCATGGGCTTGGAAGGGATCGCCGGCAAGGTTGCCCTCGTCACCGGTGCGGCGCGCCGGCGGGGCATCGGACGGGCAACCGCGCTCCGGCTGGCGAGGGAGGGTGCCGACGTGGCGTGCCTCGACATCGCCGGTCGGTACGCGGACTTCCCCGGTCACGAGCTGGGTTCGGCCGACGAGCTCGACGAGGTCGTCGCCGAGATCGAGGCGACGGGACGGAAGGCGGTGGCGGTCCGGGCCGACGTGTCGTCCTGGGACGAGGTGCATGCCGCCGTCGACGCCGCCGCCAGCGCGCTCGGAACCATCGACCTCGTGGCCAACGTGGCCGGCGGCGCGTCGTTCGGCATGGGGGCGGGGCCGCTGCTGTTCATCGGCGAGGCCGAATGGGACCAGGTCCTCGACGTCAACCTGAAGGGCACATGGATGGTGTCGCGCGCCTGCGCTCAGCGCATGGTGGCGGACAAGCACGGCGGACGCATCGTCAACGTGTCCTCGCAAGCAGGCAAGCGGGCCTTCCCGATGCTCGGGGCCTACTGCGCGGCCAAGGCCGGCGTGATCCTGCTGACCCAGGTCCTGGCCACCGAGCTCGGACCCAACGGCATCACCGTCAACGCCGTGTGCCCTGGCACCGTCGACACCGACCTGGTGAACAAAGACGGGATGTTCGAACAAGCGGTAGCCGCCATGCCGGGCGGCCTCGAGGCCTGGATCGCCCGCGAGATCCCGCTCGGACGGCTGCAGACGGCCGACGACGTGGCGGCCACCATCGCCTTCCTGATGAGCGACGACGGCAGCTATATCACCGGTGAGGCGGTCAACGTCAGCGGCGGCCAGACCATGGTTTGACGAATCACGGGAAGTACTGCTGCTGCACCCGTGTCACGCCCCCGCTGCGCACGTCGATCCACACCGCGATCGGCTCACCGTCGCCGAGCGTCTGGTTCAGCTGCACGAGCGTGACCTTGCGGTTCGCGACCGGGTTGGCGGGGTCGGCGGTGCACAGCACCGCGTTGTCGCCCAGCTCCAACGTGCGGGTCGCCTTGCTGGAGTTCCGGATCCAATAGTCGCTCTCCTCGCTGCCCTCCTCTGCCGCGGCTGCGGCCGCCAACGCACCAGTGAGGAGCTGGGCCGCGTCGAACGTGAGCTTGAGGTCTTCGGCGTCGAGCGCAGTGACGTACCCGAAGTAGATGCCGTTGGTGATCGCCGCCCCCTGGGCCGGCGCCGGCGACGCTGCGCTGCTGTCGGGCTGCGAGGGGCAATCGGCTGACACGGAGGGCGGTGGGCTGCCGCCCTCGGTCGTGGTGGTCGCAGCAGCGCTCGCGGTCGTCGCCGTCGCATCGCCGTCGCCATCGGAGGAGCACGCGGCTCCCAGCGCCAGGACCAAGGTGAGGATGACAACGGGGCGTCGCACCCGCTCATCATGGCCGATCAGGTGCCGGCGCCCGCCTTGCGGTCGGCGAGGACGGCCAGCGCCTTGTCGGCGTGGGTGTCCATGTTGACCTCGGACTTGATGACCTCGACGACGCGGCCGTCCTCGCCGATGACGAAGGTGGCGCGGGCGTTCATGAGCGGTCCGGGGCGCTTGACGCCGTAGGCCTTGGCGACGGTCCGGTCGGGGTCGGACAGCAGGGGGAAGTCGAAGCCGTGCTTGTCGGCGAACTTCTGTTGGCGACCGACGTCGTCCACGCTGATGCCGACGCGCTGGGCGCCGGCAGCCGCGAACTCCGCGGCCAGGTCACGGAAGTGACAGCTCTCCTTGGTGCACCCGGGCGTCATGGCCCGTGGATAGAAGAACAACACCACCGGCCCATCCTGCAGGGCATCACTCAGCCTGAGCCGGGACCCGTCCTGGGTCGGCAGATCGAACTCGGGGGCGACGTCACCGGGGCGCATGGACCCATTTTCGCCGGTCTCCCGGCGTACACCTTTCTCATGGCTCACTCGCAAGCGTCGTTCGCTGTGGGCACAAGATTGGGTGTTGCCACTGTTACTGTTGTTGCTGCTGTGGCTACCCGCACGAAGCCCCGATCCAAGTCCTCGTCGACTCGCAGAAAGAGCGCCAAGCGGCGCCCGAGCCTGCGGGCGACGCTCGCCACTCACCTGGGTCGGCAGTCCGATGACGTCTGGGGCCTGCTCCTCGTCGTTGCCGGCCTGCTCGCCGCTCTGGGCATCTACGCCGACCTCACGGGCCCCGCAGGCCGGGCCGTGCGCGACGCCACCGCGTCGGCGCTCGGGTGGGGTCGCCTGCTCGTGCCGCCTGCGCTGGCCGGTACCGGGGCTGCTCTGGTGCAGGGCCGAGCCCGGCACGAGCCGGGCCGGGTCGCCATCGGCTTCGGGTTCCTCGTGGTCGCGACCACCGGTCTGCTCGACCTGGCGCGCGGCAAGCCGGTGGACGATGCCGGCGGCTGGTTCGGGGCGGTCACGGGCGGGCCCCTCCGCGCGGTGCTCGCCACCGGCGGTGCCGCGGTCGTGCTCTCGACGCTCTTGATCGTCGCGGTGCTGATCCTCACCCGCACTGGTGTGCGCGAGGCGTCGGGCCACCTGGCCGACGGCGCTCGCGGCGCCGCACGCGCCGCCCGCCGCGCCGCCCTCGCCCTCGGCACGCTCTCCGTCCGCGAGGAGCTCGACGCGACGACGCTGCGCCATCCTGCCGGCGGGCCACACGAGGACGACTTCGACCCCGAGGATGCAGTTGACGAGAATGACCCGGACGACGAGCCGCTGGACGACCCGCTCGACGTCGAGCCCGAGCCCATCCCCGTCGACATCCACGTGCCCGACGAGCCCGTGCCGTCGGGCGAGCAGCTCGCCATCGAGCTCGGCCCTGCGGCCAGGCGCACCGAGTGGCGGCTGCCGCCGGTGCAGCTCCTCAAGCGCACCAAGGCGCAGGAGGTCGACCGTCGCCTCGTCGAGGCAGGCGGTCGCACGCTCGAGCACGCGCTCGCGGCGCACGGGGTCGAGACGCGGGTCATCGGGAGCACGGTCGGCCCCACCGTCACGCGTTACGAGCTCGAGCTGGGCGCCGGCGTCAAGGTCGCTCGGGTGACGAGCCTCCACAAGGACATCGCCTACGCAATGGCCTCGCCCGACGTGCGGATCCTCGCGCCCATCCCCGGCCGTTCCGCCATCGGCGTCGAGGTGCCCAATCGCGACCGCCACCTGGTGTCGCTGGCCGACATCCTCCTGTCGGCAGAGGCCAAGCGGGCCACCCACCCGCTCGAGGTCGCGCTGGGCCGCGACATCTCGGGACGGGCCGTGCTCGCCAACCTGGCTGAGATGCCCCACCTACTCATCGCCGGCGCCACCGGCGCGGGCAAGTCGTCGTGCATCAACTCGCTCATCAGCTCGATCCTCGTGCGCTCCACGCCCGAGCAGGTGCGCATGATCCTCGTCGACCCCAAGCGCGTCGAGCTGGGCGCCTACAACGGCCTGCCGCATCTCTTGACCCAAGTCGTCGTGAACCCCAAGAAGGCGGCCAACGCGCTCTCCTGGGCGGTCAAGGAGATGGAGCGGCGTTACGACCTGCTGGCCGAGGTCGGCGTGCGCGACATCACGGGCTACAACGCCGCGTACGACCGCGGCGACCTGAAGGCGGCGCCGGGGGAGGAGCGCGACTTTGTCCGCCTCCCGTTCATCCTCGTGGTGGTGGACGAGCTCAACGACCTGATGATGGTGGCGGCGCGCGACGTCGAGGAGTCGATCTGCCGCATCGCCCAGATGGCCCGTGCCGTCGGCATCCACCTGGTCATCGCCACCCAGCGCCCGTCGGTCGACGTGATCACGGGCGTCATCAAGGCCAACGTGCCGTCCCGCCTCGCCTTCGCGGTGTCCTCGCTCGCGGACAGCCGCGTCATCCTCGACCAGCCGGGCGCCGAGCGCCTCATCGGCAAAGGCGACATGCTCCTGCTGACCGCGAGCTCGAGCGTGCCCCGCCGCATCCAGGGCGCCTGGTGCGGCGAGGACGAGGTCGGCAAGGTCGTGGCCCACTGGCGCCGCCAGTCCGAGCCGCAGTACGTCGACGGCGTCGAGGGCGAGGACGGCCCCGGGGCGGGTCGGGGTTCCTCGGGCGACGATGACGACGACGAGATGCTCGAGGCCGCCCTGGAGCTGGTGGTGCGATCCCAGCTCGGCTCGACCTCGATGCTCCAGCGCAAGCTGCGGGTGGGCTTCGCCCGTGCCGGTCGGCTCATGGACCTGCTCGAGCGTCGTGGTGTCGTCGGCCCCTCCGAGGGTTCGAAGGCCCGGGCGGTGCTGATGACCCCCGAAGAGCTCAACGCCCGCGCCGCCGACTGAAACGCGCTTCAGGTGGGCGTGCAGCGCTGAGGCGACCGAACCGCGAGCAAGGTGCTGAACTCACAGCGTCGAGCCGGCAGGAGCGGCGGCACCCCACCTGCGTGTCCATCCACCTTGGTTGGGCCGCCGGTCGGGCGTCGCGAGGCACGAGCAGCCCGACAGTGAGGGAGCGTCAGCGAGCGAGCCAGAAAGACAGAAGGGGCGCCGCCGTGGCGCCCCTTCGGTCGTTGCTGCTGGAGTTAGGCGGCGCGTGCCGAGTGCATGTGTCGCACAGCCGGCTCTTCGCCTTCCGACGTGCCGAGCCAGTGGAACATGGCCCGCCACACGCTGGTCGCTCCGCCGACGAACAGACCCGTCACCCAGACGCCCATGTCGGCGTCACGGAGAACGATGTCGTAGCCGGCGAACATCGAGTAGTCGAGGAACCAGACGCCCGCGATTGCGAGAACCAACGTCACGACGCTGTGATACTTGGTGATTGCGGGCATCACCTCCTCGAGCAGGTCGACGATCTTGAAGAGCGCCAGACCGAGCAGGATGGTGATGAGGAAGTCGTGCATGGTTGGTGTTGCCTCCTGACGGGAGGTCGTGGTGTCCCGTCATCAACTTGGACCATCGGCCGGCCTGAGAAGTAACTGGATTTAGGGTGGTGTGATGCGCGCACGGGCTCCTGCGTCAACTGCCAACCTCGGTCCTGGCTTCGACACGCTCGCGCTCGCGCTGTCCCTGTACGACGAGGTCGAGATGGAGCCGGCCGACGCGCTGGTGATCCACAGCGAAGGTGAGGGCAGTGACCTGCCGGCAGACGAGGGGCACCTCGCGGCGCGCGTCGCCCGTCAAGTCGCGGGACACGACCGGTTCGCGATCACCGTGCGGTCGGCGATCCCTGTCGGTCGTGGCCTCGGGTCGTCGGCTGCCCTCGCTGTCGCGGCCGCTGCAGCCGCGGGCGCGAATGATGCCCTGGCCATCGGCGCCGGGGTGGACGGACATCCGGAGAACGCGGCGGCGTCCGTGCTCGGGGGCCTGGTGACCGCCACCACGATCGAGGGCGCGCCGCTGGCGGCGCGGCTCGCGCTCGACCCCGAGCTGCAGTTCGTGGTGCTCGTGCCCACCCGTCCACTCGCGACGGCGAGGGCGCGGCACGCGCTTCCCGCCCAGGTGCCGCACATGGACGCTGCCTTCAACCTCGGACGCATGGGCCTGGTCGTCGCCGGCCTGGCCGACCGGCGCCAGCTGGTGCGCGAGGCGATGGAGGACCGGCTCCACCAAACGGCGCGCACGCCGTTGTTCCCCGAGTCGACGCACCTGCTCGCCGAGCTGCTCGACGCGGGCGCGTTGGCGACGTGCTGGTCGGGCGCGGGGCCGAGTCTCCTCGCGGTGTGCGACGCGAATGTCGCCGCGCGCGTGCGAGCGCGCGGCGACCAACTGCTGGCCGAAGCGGGTGTGTCCGGCACCGCGATGCTGCTCGAAGCTGACACCGAGGGGCTCGTCGTCGACGATTCGTGAGCGAGTGGAAGTCACTCAGAGTGGTCACAGGCATAGAAAATGCCCGACCATCCCACCGATTTTGTGAGGGGATCTGTACCCTCGGGGCATGGCTACCTACAACGGGTACTGCGTGAAGTGCCGTGAGAAGCGCGATTTCGAGGGCGAGGAAGTGCAGACCGCCAACGGACGTCGCGCCGCTCAGGGCACCTGCCCGGTTTGCAGTACGAAGATGTACCGCATTCTCGGCAAGGCTTCCTGACAGCTCCACGCGTCTCGCCTCCCCGACTCTGAGGGAGCGCGCCCGGCTCTGACCAGCGTCAATGTCCTGCCGGTTGGTGGGGGTTGATCCGACGCGCCCCCGCGTCGGGTCGATCGAGTAGAACCAACGCTCGATGAAAGACGCGCGCATTGTCACAGACGGTCTGCGCTTTCCCGAGGGGCCGGTGGTGTTGCCCGACGGGAGCGTGGTCGTCGTCGAGATCAACGCCAAACGGGTCACCCGAGTGGGGCCCGACGGCACCAAGACCGTCGTGGCTGAGACGGGGGGAGGACCCAACGGTGCCGCCATCGGGCCCGACGGCGCGCTCTACGTGTGCAACGACGGGGGCTTCCAGTTCACCGATCTCGGGGGCATGCTCCTGCCGTTCGGCGAGCACGGTGTCACTGAGCCGGAGGATTACGCCGGCGGCAGCATCCAGCGCGTCGACCTCGACACCGGTGCGGTCGAGACGCTCTATACCGAGTGCGACGGCGTGCCGCTCAAGGGGCCCAACGACCTCGTGTTCGACACGAGCGGCGGATTCTGGTTCACGGACCACGGGAAGGTGCGGGCGCGCGAGGAGGACCGCGGCGCGCTCTACTACGGGCGCGCCGACGGATCGTCGATCGTGGAGGTCGCGTTTCCGCTGCACGCACCGAACGGGGTCGGCCTGTCCCCCTCGGGTGATCGGCTGTACGTCGCCGAGACGCACGCAGGACGGCTGTGGGCGTGGGAGGTCACTGGGCCGGGACAGATCGCCAAGACGGCTCCCTTCGGTGCGGGCGGCGCTCTCGTCGCCGGCCTGCCCGGCTATCAGCTGTTCGACTCGCTCGGCGTCGAAGCTGGCGGCAACGTGTGTGTCGCCACACTGGTGGTCGGGGGCATCAGCGTCATCTCGCCGGATGGCGACGTGGAGTACGTCCCACTGCCCGATGAGTTCGCCGAGCCGCTCCTCACCAACATCTGCTGGGGCGGCGAGGACATGCGCACTGCGTACATCACCCTGTCCGGCACGGGCCGTCTGCTCGCCTGCACGTGGCCGCGGCCGGGACTGGCGCTGGCCTACTGATGTCGGAGGAGGACGAGGATCGGGTCGACGCCCGGTTCAGCCTCGCCAACGAGCGCACCTTCCTGGCGTGGAACCGGACGGCCCTGGCCCTGGTGGCCGGCGGTCTCGCCGTCACGCAGCTCCTCCCGGCGGGCGACCTCCCTGGGGTCCGCCGCGTCCTCGGCCTCCCGCTCATCGTCGTCGGCGGCGTGCTCGCCTGGTTCAGCTACGGCCGCTGGCAAGCGGTCGAGCGGGCCATCGAGAACGATGAGCCGCTGCCTCCGTCGTGGTTGCCCCGCATCCTTGCGGCGACGCTGGTCGTCGGCGCCATCGGCGCGGGCCTGCTGGCCGCGTTCGGTCCGCAGTCGTGACGCCAACTGATGGATCCCGGGCGCTCGAGCGCACCGCGCTGGCGTGGAACCGCACGGGCCTGTCGTTCATCGCCGTCGGCGCGGCCGTGCTGCGACTGCTCGGGCCCAATGGGCGGGGGGCCGTTGGTGCCGGGATGGTCGTGGTCGGCGCTGCTACCTCGGTATACGCCTGGCGCCCACGCGAACCTCGTGACGCGGCGCGCGCGGCGCGCCTCCTTGCAGTGGCGACCACATTGCTTGCCGTCGGCGTCCTCGTCGCGGCCGCACTGCCGTGAGCGACGCGTGGGATCCGCAGCAGTACGAGCGGTTCAAGGTCGAGCGCACCCAGCCCTTCCATGACCTCCTGGCCCTGCTGCGTCCCCGGCCGAACGGCTCGGTCGTCGATCTCGGGTGCGGCACTGGCGAGCTCACCCGTCTGCTGCACCAGCGGATGCAGGCCCGGGAGACATTGGGGATCGACAGCTCGACAGCAATGCTGGCCAAGGCGAACCCCGAACCCGGGCTGCGCTTCGAGCAACGCGACATCGGCACCTTCACCGCCACGGGACAGGTGGACGTGATGTTCGCCAACGCGTCACTGCAGTGGATCCCGCACCACGAGCGGCTGCTTCCCCGCCTGGCGGCGGCGCTGCGACTGGGAGGACAGCTGGCGGTGCAGATGCCGGCCAACTCCGACCATCCGTCGCACCTGGTCGCGGCCGACGTCGCCAGCGAGTCACCGTTCGCGGAGGCGTTCGCTGGCGAGCCCCCGCCCGACCCGGTGCGGACGAACGTCCTCCGCCCCGAGCAGTACGCCGAGCTGCTCGACGAGATGGGATTCACGGAGCAGCACGTGCGCCTGCAGGTCTACGGCCACCACCTCGACGCGACCAGCCAGGTGGTGGAGTGGGTGAAGGGCACGACGCTCACGCGGTTCCGCGAGCGACTGCCGGCCGAGCTCTACGACGCGTTTCTCATTCGCTACACAGACGCCTTGGTCTCGGTGCTCGGCGATCGCCGCCCGTACTTCTACGCCTTCAAGCGCATCCTCTTGTGGGCCAAACGCTGATCAGGGCGCGCTGATCGGGAGCTCGAGGAGATGCGGGCCGCCGGTGTCCCACGCGGCGCGGAGCGCGTCGCTGACGTCGGCCGTCTTCTCCACCAGCGTCGCGGGCACCCCCATGGAGCGAGCGAGAGCGACGAAGTCGATCGGCGGGTCGATGAGGTCCATGCCGACGTAGGCGCCGGTCGCGACCGTGTCGCCGTCCATGGCCCGCAGGGCGTTCTTGAGGATGAGGTACTGCCGGTTGTTCACCACGGCGAAGACGACGGGCAGGCGCTCGCGCGCTGCGGTCCACAGCGCCTGGGGTGAGTACATGGCCGACCCGTCGCCCACGACGCACAGCACGGGCTCGCGGTCGAAACCCAATGACACGCCCAGCGCCGCAGGCATGCCCCAGCCCAGGCCACCGCCGCGACAGAAGAAGTATCGGCCCGGTGAGGTGACGTGGTGGAAGCCCCGCACGTAGGTGCCCGTGGTGATTGCCTCGTCGACGACGGGCGCTTCTGGGGGAAGGGCGCGCATCAGGGCGTGGGCCGCGGCCATCGGGTGCATGGGCTCGTCGTCGTAGCGAGCCAGCGCCTTCTCCTCGAGCGACGCGACGCGCGCCGCGCTTTCAGCCGTGTCCAGGACGGGTGGCTTGCCGAGGAGTGTGCGCAGCGCCTCCAACGACGCCTTGGGATCTCCCTGGAGGCCGAGCATGGTCGGCCACGTCCGACCGAGCTGGTGCGGGTCGGGGGAGAGGTGGAGCAGCTCCACGTGGGGCGGGACCGCGGGACCCTCGGTGTACGGGTACACCATGAAGGCGCGCCCGCCGATGAACAGCACGCGCCGGAACGGGGCGAGCGACCGGTTGATCGAAGCGGCCGCGGGCGCCAGGTCGCCCCGCCACAACGGATGCTGGACCGGGAACACGACGTTCGAGCGGAGCGGTGCGCCGAAGACGGCACAACCCAGCGACTCCGCGACCGCGACGAGGGCGTGGACCGCGCCCGACGCGGCCACCTCGTCGGCTGCGACGATCGCCAGCTCCGATCGGTCGACGGACGCCAGTGCGTCGGCCATCTCGCCGAGGGCCGCGGGCACGACCCGTCGCTCGATGCGGGACGGCGCTGGCACCGGGCCGTCGGTGTCCTCCTCGAGCAGGTCCATGGGCAGTGAAACGAACACGGGTCCCGTCGGAGCGGACGCCGCGTCGTGGAAGGCGCGGCGCATGATCACTCCGAGCTCGCCGACGGTGCGCACCTCGTGGGCCCACTTCGACACTGGACGGGCCAGCCCGACCAGGTCGCCGGCGAGCAGGGGATCGTTGGCGATGTGGCGACGGTCCTGCTGGCCGGCGGTGACGACGAGCGGCGTGGCGTTGGCCTGGGCGTTGGTGAGGTTGCCGATGGCATTGCCCAGGCCCGCCGACGTGTGCAGGTTGAGGAAGGCGGGTCGTCCGGTGGCCTGGGCGTACCCGTCCGCCATGGCCACCGCCGTCGCCTCCTGGAGGGCGAGCACGTAGGCGGGGTCATCGCGACCGGCCAGCGCGTCGATCAGCGGCAGCTCGGTGGTGCCGGGATTGCCGAACACGTGCCGCACCCCTTCGGTGGCCAGCACCTCCAGGAGGACGTCGCGCCCTCTCATGTCGCGGGGCGCTCGCGGTCCAGGTGCACGGCTTGCCAGCAGTACCAGGCGGCGACGGATCGGATGGGCCGGTAGTGCTCCCCTTCGGCGAGGAGGGCCTTGGGCGTCGGCCGCTCGACCTGTCCCTGGATCAGCCGCCAGCCCTCGCGCACCCCGAGGTCGTCGACCGGCCACACGTCCATGCGGCCCAGTTGGAAGAGCAAGAACATCTCCGCCGTCCACCGGCCGATGCCCCGCACGGTGACGAGCCGCTCGATGATCGCCTCGTCGTCCAACCGGCTGATGCGCAGCAGTGGCACGGTGCCGTCCGCGACCTTGGCCGCGAGGTCGCGGATCGATGCCCGCTTGGCGCGTGACAGGCCCGCGCCGGCGAGGGCCTCCTCGGGGATGGCGAGCACCGCCTCCGGCGTGAGCTTCCCGTCGACGAGGGCACGGAAGCGTCCGTGGATGGCCGATGCGGCCGCCCCCGCGAGCTGCTGGTAGACGATCGACCGCGCCAGGGCGCCGAAGTGCCCGTCTGGGTTGCGGCGCTTGGCGGCGTACGGCCCGATGGCCTCGATCACGGGCGCGAAGTTCGGGTCGAGGCGGGCGAGCTGCTTGTGCGGTTCGATGCTCATTGGTGCGCCCTCAGGATCCTGGGTCCTACAGACGAGCGCATCCGGACGAAGGCACCAATGAGCCAGCTGCAATCACATTGGTTCGCTCGCCAAAACCCGGGCTCGCTCACGTCGGTCGACCGCCCATGAGCGCGGTGCTCACGTCGGTGAACAGTGCGTCGGCCTCGTCCATCGTCGGTGCGATGCACGTCACACCCATCTTTCCGTGCTCGGGGAGCGCGCCGAGGAGGTGCACGGTGACGCCGGCACCCCGCTCGGGATCGAACGCCCAACCCCTGCGCCGGACCTCGATGATGATGTCCGCCGGCGACCGCCCGAGCAGTGTGGCCGACTTGAGGTTGTCGCTGGCCACGTAGCACCGGCCCTGCCCATTGGTGACGAGCTCACCCGTGTCGGCGTCGTAGGTGCCCTGGGTCGCCAGCCGCGTCATCCAGAACGGATGGGTGGTGCCGCCCATCCGGAGGTTGATCTCGCTGAGGTACACCTCGCCGTCCGGCGGGACGATGAAGTCGATCCCGAACGACCCCATGACACCCTCGGCCGCGAGGGCCTCGGCCACCCACACCGCTTGCTCCTGAATCACGAGGCGGTAGTCGGCAGACGCGGGGAAGCGGCACCCCAGGTACACCTGGTTCTCGGGCCCGCCGAGGATCTGATCGTGGGTCGAGACGACCTCCACCGCGCCGTTCGGCGCGATGCGCATTTGCACGCTTGGAGACACGGTGCCAGCCCGGCGTACCAGTTCCTCGACGATTGCGCCCTCGGCCTGCATCTTGGCTGAGAACGACGGCCACGCTTCCTCGCCGGCGCAGAACACGGTGGGGCACCCGAGCACGCTGCCACCGCCGGCTTGGAGGTCGAGGATGGCGTTGCCCTGCCCGGAGAACCCGTTGTTGAGCTTGGCCACCGCCGCGACCGCGCCAGCACCGCGCAGGCGCTCGACCGCCGCGTCCAGGTCCGCGACGGAGCGCAGGTCCTCCTCGCCTGGGAGCACGGCCACACCGGCCTGGCGGGCGATGCGCCGCGACCCCGTCTTCGACCCAAGCGCGGCCGCTTCGGGCGTCGGGCCGTAGACGGGCAACTGCACGCGCTCGCTGAGCACGCGCTCGTGCTCGGTCACGTTGAAGGGGAGGAGGTAGGCCTGGTCGGCCGGCCCGGCCGAGGCGGCCAGGGCATCGAGCACGTCAGGCCGCCGGACCAGCTTGGGGGCCAGCGCCTCGGGATCGGGGTCGTCGAGGGTCAGCATGGTGAGGCGGCGACCGGCGTCGTCGGGGTCGGGGAGGAAGCCCAGGTAGTACTCGAGGACCGCCTGATCGACTGGCAGGGAGGTGACGTAGACCATCCGGAGCCCGGGGCGGCGCAGCCACAAGAGCATGCACAGCAGTCGTTCCTCGTAGCGCGCGATTCCGACGATCTTTTGCAGCTCGGACAGGGCGAAGGTGGCTGATGGGATGACGACGATGGTGCCGTTCTCGAGGTCGGAGACGCTGGCCCCGCCGAGCCGGTCCACAAAGGCGCGCTGGAGCTCCTGGTAGGACGCCATCGGTCGCAGCGTAAACCGCCGGTAGATTCGAACCTGTGACGCGGAGCTACTGGATCGAGACCTTGGGCTGTCCCAAGAACCAGGTCGACTCCGACAAGCTCGTGGGCACGTTGGTCGCCGATGGGCTCGTCCCCGCCGGCGCGCCCGAGGACGCAGATCTGGTGGTCGTCAACACCTGCGCCTTCATCGAGGCGGCTCGGGAGGAGTCGATCGAGACGGTGCTCGGCCTGGCCGACACCCGCGCGCCCGGCGCCCAGCTCGTGGTCACCGGCTGCATGGCCGAGCGGTACGGGTCGGAGCTGGCCGACGCGGTGCCCGAGGCCGACCTGGTGGCCGGGTTCGGCGTGCCCGTCACCCTCGGCCGAGGCCCGGGGTCAGGCCCCCCGGTGCCAGCCTTCGACCTTCTCAACCTGCCGCGCCCGCCGGCGTCTGCTCCCTGGGCCTACGTGAAGGTGGCCGAGGGGTGCGACCGCACGTGTGGCTTCTGCGCCATTCCCTCGTTCCGCGGCCCGCAGCGGTCGCGGACCGCGGGGTCGATCCTCGACGAGGTCGAGGCCCTCGGCGCCCAGGAGATCGTGCTCGTGGCCCAGGACCTCGCGTCCTACGGCAAGGACGTGGGCGAGCGGGGGGCCATCGTCCCGCTCGTGCGCGCCGTGACCGAGCGCGTGCCTCGCACCCGGTTGCTCTACCTCTATCCGTCGGATCTCAGCGACGACCTCATCGACGCCATCGCGGGAACCGGTGTGCACTACTTCGACCTGTCGCTGCAGCACGTGTCCAAGCCGCTGCTGCGCCGCATGCGCCGATGGGGCGACGGGCCGCGGTTCCTGGATCGCATCCGCTCGATCCGCGACCGGCTGCCGGAAGCCGCCTTCCGCTCGTCGTTCATCGTCGGCTACCCGGGCGAGACCGAGGCCGACCACGATCAGCTGCTCGCGTTCGTCGCCGAGGCCGGCCTCGACTGGGGCGGGTTCTTCCCGTTCTCGCCCGAGGACGGCACCTACGCCGTGGAACTCGACGGGCAGGTCGAGCCTGTGCTCGTAGCCGAGCGTCTGGCCGAGGTGTCCGAGCTGCAAGACCGCATCACCGCGGCCAAGCGTGACGAGCTGGTTGGCGCGTCCGTCGAGGTCCTCGTCGACGGGCCGGGCGTGGCCCGCTCGCACCGCGAGGCGCCCGAGATCGACGGCGTCATCACCGTCCCGCACGGTTTGGTGACCGGGGAGTTCGCCACCGTCACGATCACCGGCGCGGCCGGGCCCGACCTCGAGGCGGCCTGAGTTAGTGGAACGTCCTGCACGTGAACGGGCGGTTCTGCCGGCCAGCGGCGCCCCTGGCTGCGTTCTCGTCCTCGAAAGAGCGCACGGCTCTTCCTTCGTCCTGCGGCCTTGCCAGATGACGCCGCTGGCTCACCACAACCGCGCCGCCATGTGCAGGACGCACCACTAATGGCGAGCGAGTCGTTCGGACCGTCGGCGCTCGCCACGCCCGCCAATGCCGTCACCATCGTGCGCCTGCTGGTCGCGCCGGTGCTCTTCGCCATGGTCGCGTCCGACGGCGCGTCGTGGGCCGCGATCGTGTTCTGGATCGTGCTGGCCAGCACAGACGGGCTCGACGGCTACATCGCCCGGAAGCAGGGCACCACCCGCTCGGGTGCCTTCCTCGATCCGCTGGCCGACAAGGTGCTTGTGCTGGGAGCCATGTGGGCGCTGGTGCAGACCGACGTGTTCTCGTGGGTACCGGTCGCGCTCATCGCCCTGCGGGAGATCGGCATCAGCGTGTACCGGTCCTGGGAAGGCCGCCGAGGCATCTCGGTTCCCGCCCGCCAGTGGGCGAAGGTGAAGACGGTCGTGCAGGACGTGGCGGTGGGCTTCGCCCTGCTCCCTTCGACCGCCGATCGCCCTGGGATCGCCATCACCGTGTTGTGGATCGCCGTCGCCCTCACGCTGGTGACCGGTGCGCAGTATCTCCTCGACGGGTCCAAGGTGCGCCGTGCGGTGTGAGGTCGTCGCCGTCGGCACCGAGCTGCTGCTGGGCCAGGTGGTCGACACAAACTCGTCGTGGATGGGGGAGCGGCTGGCGGTCGCCGGCATCGACTCGCACTTCCAGACCAAGGTGGGCGACAACCTGGCGCGCATCGTGCTCGCCATCCGCACCGCGCTCGCCCGCAGCGACGCGGTGATCGTGTGCGGCGGCCTCGGCCCCACCCAGGACGACATCACGCGTGAGGCCATCGCCGAGGTGATGAACGTGGAGCTGGTGCGGGACGAGGTCATCGTCGAGCGCATCCGCTCCATGTTCTCGTCGCGCGGTCGTGAGATGGCCGAGAACAACGCGCGCCAAGCCGACGTCCCCGAAGGGGCGAGCGTCATCGAGCAGGTGCGAGGGACGGCGCCAGGGCTGATCTGTCCCGTCGGCCACAAGGTCGTCTACGCCGTTCCCGGCGTGCCGCACGAGATGCGTGAGATGG
>JBEEFQ010000128.1:0-5827 GCA_041166245.1 Actinomycetota bacterium
TGGAAGGTGTACATCGTCGACGAGGTCCACATGCTCTCGACGCCCGCGTCCAACGCGCTGCTGAAGACGCTCGAGGAGCCGCCCGCCCACGTCGTGTTCGTGCTCGCCACCACCGACCCGCAGAAGGTGCTGCCCACCATCCGCAGCCGCACCCAGCACTTCGAGTTCCGGCTCATCGGCCCCGAGGTGCTGGTGGACCTGCTCCGTGACATCAACCAGGAGGCCGCCCTCGGTGTGCCCGTCGAGGCCATCGACCTCGCGGTCCGCCGGGGTCGAGGATCGGCCCGCGACGCCCTGTCGGTGCTCGACCAGGTCGCGGCCGCGGGTATGGAGGACGACGAGCCCGCCTTTGGCGAAGACCTGATCGAGGCGCTGGCCGAGCGGGATGTGGGCCGTGCCCTCGCCGCCGTCGCTGAGGGCATTGGCCTCGGTCGCGACCCGCGTCGCCTGGCCGAGGAGCTGCTCGCCCACCTGCGCAACGCCTTCCTCGCGGTGATGGCCCGGAGCCTGGTCGACCTGCCCGACGACGCCGCGGTCCGCGTCGAGGAGCAGGGCCGCCGCATCGGCCCAGCGGGCCTGACCCGCGCCATGGACGCCATCGGCGACGCCCTCACCGACATGCGCGAGGCACTCGACCCACGCGTGTCGCTCGAGGTCGCCATCGTGCGCATCGCCCGGCCCGACACCGATCCGTCGCCCGCCGCCCTGCTGGAGCGCGTCGAGCGTCTCGAGCGATCCGGCGGCGGTGGGGGAGGCGGCGGCGGCGGTGAGCGTGCCGCGGCGGTGCCGTCGGAGGAGCCCCAGCCCCGCTCCGCTCCAGCCGGGGCAGGCGAGGCGCGCAAGGCGCTCGGTGGGGTCAAGAAGACGCGGCCCGCGGCCCCTCGGGCGGCGACCGTCGCGCCGACGCCGCGGCCGGCTGTGGCCGAAGCGCCTCCCGAGCCCGGGCGTGTGCCGAGTCGCGACGAGCTCACCGCCGTGTGGGCCGACGTGCTCCTGCCCCGGCTCGCGCCCAAGACCCGGGCCATCTACGCAGCCGGGCGCTGGGTCGACGGCCCGTCCGACGGGGCCGCGTTCGCCCTGCCCAACGAGGTGCACCGCACTCGAGCCGAGAAGCACCGGGCCGACGTCGAGAGCACCCTCACAGACCACTTCGGCGGTCGCCTGCCGCTCACCCTCGTCGTCGACGATGGTCAGATCACCGGCACGCCCGCACCGGCGGCCCATGACGACGACGTTGTCGATCCGGGTGAGCTTTCCGACGCACCCCCAGGGCTAACCTCGCCCGAGGACAGGCTGAAGCAGGCCTTCCCCGGCGCGGAAGAGGTCGTGCAATGAGCGAGCCTGCGGAGCGAACGATGTTGTGGAGCTGGACGAGCATCGAGCTTGCGAGATGGTCGGTCAATGAGTGACGAGACCGGTGGAGGCATGCCCGACCTGAGCCAGCTGCTCGAGCAGGCCCAGGCCATGCAGCAGCAGCTCATGGAGGCTCAGGCCGCGGCGGCCGAGCAGGTCGTCGAGGGCGTGTCCGGCGGCGGCGTCGTCAAGGTCACCGTCACCGGCGGCATGGACTTCCAGTCGGTCACGATCGACCCGCAGGCCGTCGACCCCGACGACGTCGAGATGTTGCAGGACCTCGTGCTGGCGGCCATCCACGACGCGGTCGCCCGGGTCAACGAGCTGCAGCAGGACAGCCTGGGCGGCCTCGGCGGCGCGCTCGGCGGCATGCTCGGCGGGGGTCAGTAGCACCGCCTTGTACGCCGGACCCGTCCAGGAACTGATCGACGAGCTCGGACGCCTCCCCGGGGTGGGCCCGAAGTCGGCTCAGCGCATCGCGTACCACCTGCTCAAGCTGCCGACCGAAGATGCACTGCGGCTGGCGCGGTCGATCAGCGAGGCCAAGGCCCGCATCACCTTTTGCACGCGGTGCTTCAACATCGCCGAGGGCGACGAGTGCGAGCTGTGCCTCAACCCCGATCGCGACACGGCGGTCGTCTGCGTGGTGGAGGAGCCTCGGGACATCGTCGCCGTCGAGAAGACGCACGAGTACAAGGGCCGCTACCACGTGTTGCAGGGCGCCATCAGCCCCATCGAGGGCATCGGTCCGGAGCAGCTCCGGGTCAAGGAGCTGCTCACCCGCATCGACGCCGAGCAGATCACCGAGGTCATCGTCTGCACCAACCCCAACATCGAGGGCGAGGCCACCGCCATGTACCTGGCCCGCCTGCTCAAGCCCCTCGGCGTCAAGGTCACCCGCATCGCGAGTGGCCTCCCTGTCGGCGGCGATCTCGAGTACGCCGACGAGCTCACCCTCGGCCGCGCCCTCGAGGGCCGGCGGGAGATGGAGGCGTGAGCGCCGACGGGAGGCAGGGCGGCGTGAGCGCCGACCGTAGGTATGGAGGCGTGAGCGCCGACCGTGGGTATGGAGGCGTGAGCGCCGACGGGAGGTAGAGCGGCGTAGGCCTAGTTCGTCGACGCGGGCGGGTCGGTGCCCCGCAGCGGGCGCTGACGGTGGACCTGGGTTGGTGCCGGCGGCGGGGGCAATGGCGCCACGACGTCGGCGAGGCGGGCGCCGCCGGTGCCCCGCCGGTCGAGGCGGCCCCAGTGGTAGATGAAGATCCCTGCCGCGGCGATGGCGGTCACCGCGCTCACGATGGTGGGCTGCAGCCCGTCGTCGCGCTCGGCGACCCCCGCGACCCCAGGGGCGATCATCTGGAAGATGGCGTAACCGAAGGTCACGACCGCGCCGAGCGCGACCAGCAGGGCGAGGAAGCAGATCACATAGCCCGACACCTGGGCCGTGCGCCAACCCGGCGAGCGGCCGCTGTTGCGGAAGTCGTTGAGCCGCTGGTCGTGCCAGACGAACAGCCCACCGGCGGCGGCGAGGAGGAGCCCGGCGATCACCATGGTGCGGATGCGCTCGTTGTCGCGCTCGTCGCCCAAGGTGTCCGGGAGGATCGGATCCGGTACCTGGAGGCCCTCACTCTCGAGTGCTTCACGCTCGACGTCGCCGAAGCCGCTTCCGATGCGCTCGATGCTCGGGCCGTCGTCGCCCAGCCCGGCGTCGACGGCGCTGCTCACGATCGTCGAGAACGCGCCCAGCGACAGGAAGACGGCGACGAAGGCCATCGCTGCGAGGTAGAGCGCGAACGGGCGCTCCCCGTCGGGATCGGGCTCGCTGCGTCCACCGGCGACCGAGGCGACCGCGAGCACCAGCACCCCGAGCAGCAGCACAGGCACGAGCAGACCAAATCCCACCAGAGAGGCCATGCAGGCATTCTGACCGGGCGGGGAGCCCGGTGCTCGAAACGAGCTAGATGGTCTTGAGCAGCATGGCGTCGCCCTGGCCGCCGCCGCCGCACAGGGCGACCGCGCCGAGGCCGCCACCGCGGCGCTTCAGCTCGTTGAGGATCGTGATGGCGAGCCGGGTGCCCGACATCCCGATGGGGTGACCCAGGGAGATGGCGCCGCCGTTGACGTTGCTGACCTCGTCGGTGATGCCGAGGTCGTCCATCGACGCCAGGCCGACCGCGGCGAACGCCTCGTTGAGCTCGAACAGGTCGACGTCGGAGACGCTCTTGCCGGCGCGGCTGAGTGCCTGGTTGATCGCACGCGACGGCTGTGTGAGCAGCGAGGCATCGGGACCTGCGACCTGGCCATAGCTGACGATCTCGCCGAGGGGCGTGACGCCGAGCTCGTCCGCCTTTGCCTTCGACATGACGATGACGGCCGCGCCACCGTCGGAGATCTGGCTGGCATTGCCGGCGGTGATGGTGCCGTCCGCCGCGAACGCGGGGCGCAGCTTGCCGAGCGAGTCGGCGCTCGTCCCCGGACGCACACCTTCGTCGGTCTCGACAACGATCGGGTCGCCCTTGCGCTGGGGCACGCTCACGTTGACGATCTCGTCCGCGAAGCGCCCTTCCTTCTGCGCGGCCGACGCCCGCTCGTGCGACGTGGCTGCGAAGGCGTCCTGGCGGTCACGGGTGATGCCGTCCGCGGCGGCGGTGTACTTCTCGGTGCCCGCGCCCATGGCGCACACGTCGAAGGCGCAGAACAGACCATCGTGCATCATCGAGTCGACGAGCTTGCCGTCGCCGAGGCGGTAGCCGGCGCGGGCCTCGGGCAGGAGGTGGGGCGCCCGGGTCATCGACTCCATGCCGCCCGCCACCACGATGTCGGCCTCGCCCGCTTGAATCGCCAGGTCGGCGAGGTGGATGGTGTTGAGGCCCGACAGGCAGACCTTGTTGATCGTGGTCGCCGGCACCGTCATCGGGATGCCCGCGTTGACCGCGGCCTGGCGGGCCGTGATCTGGCCCTGGCCCGCCTGCAGCACCTGGCCCATGAAGACGTACTCGACTTGCTCCGGCGTGATGCCCGCCCGCTCGAGGGCGGCCGCGATAGCGAAGCCGCCGAGGTCCATGGCGCTGAAGCCGGCGAAGGCGCCTGACAGCTTGCCGATCGGCGTGCGTGCGCCTGCGACGATGACGGAACCGGACATCGAGACCTCCAGAGGGGCGACTGGTCCGTCAAGTGTACGGCTACTGACTGGTAACCAGCCAGACGACGCGGGGTACCCTCACGCCCATGTCGCGCACAGTACGGGCCTACGCCATCACCGCCGAGGCGGTCGCCAGAGAGAAGGAACGGGTCGGCGGAGACGTCGACAAGATGGACGTGGCCAACGTCATCGAGCTCGACAAGCTCGAGCTGCGGGAGATGGGCCCGCAGGACGTGCACGTGCGGATGCTCGCGGTGTCGGGCGAGCACAACGTCGACCACGCCGCCCTCGCCGACACCATCAACATCGCCGACGCTCGCGGCGGCCGCATCTACCCGGGGAACTCCGCTCTCGGTGAGGTCATCGAGGTCGGCGACCAGGTGACGAAGTTCAAGGCCGGCGACATCGTCATCACCCACTGCAACGGCGACCCCGACCAGTTCGGCTTCCCGCTGCGCATCTGGGCCTACGACCAGCCGGAGTCGGTGGGCTGGTACGGCGAGGAGGCGGTGGTCGGCGACTGGCAGTTGATCAAGGCGCCGCTCGACTGCGGCCTCAGCCTCTGGGAGATCGCGGCGCTGCCCCTGCGGGCGCCCACGGCATGGCACATGTGGCGCAGGGCCCTCGGCATCTACCGCCTCAAGGTGCCCCGCGAGAAGCAGGCCGTGCTCAACGTGCTCGGCTTCGGTGGTGGCGTGTCCGAGCTCTTCCTCATGCTGGCCAAGAGCGAGGGCCACAACGCCTTTTTCTGCTCTGGCAGCCCCGACCGCCGGGACACCCTCGAGAAGCTCGGCATCGTCGGCATCGACCAGAAGCAGTTCAACCGCTTCGCCACCAAGGACGACGTGAAAGCCTTCCGCAAGGAGGTCGCCAAGATGACCGACGGCGCCGACGCCCACATCGTCTGCGACATGCTGCGCGGCCCCGTGTTCCCGGCCGGGCTGGCGGTGGCCGCCCGCATGGGCGTGAATACCAGCGCCGGCTGGCAGCTCAGTCAGGTCGTCGAATACAACTCGACGGTCATGTCGGTGAAGCAGGTCACCCTCGACCACACCCATTACGAGACGATCGAGGGCTGCCACGCCGCCACCGAGCTGTACGGCCGCGTGTTCAAGCCCACCGTCCACAAGGAGATCTACCCCTTCGAGGACCTGGGCCGGTGCTTCGAGGAGATGCACCAGAACACCCAGACCGGCATCCCGATCATCCGTATCACCGAGGACCTGCCCGACTCGGTGAAGGACATCACGTAATGGGCGCTGACCACGAGCACACGTCGGGGATGCTCACCGACATCGACCACGTCGGCATCGCCGTGCGCGACCTCGACGC
>JBEEFQ010000129.1:0-21294 GCA_041166245.1 Actinomycetota bacterium
CGACTGGAGGTACTGGGTCAACAGGAAGATGGTGCCGAACATCACGAAGAAGACCAGCGTGATGGTGGTCGCCGCCGCGGTGAAGTGTGGGTTCCGGAAGAAACGGAGATCGAGCATGGGCTCGCCCGCCCGCAACTCCCACCGGGCGAAGGCGCCGAGGAGGGCGATCGCCAGCGCGAAGGAGACGAGGGTGGGCAACGACGTCCAGCCCCGGGTCGGGGCCTGGATGATCGTGTAGACGAGGGCGACCAGTCCGGTGATGGACAGGACTGCGCCCAACGGATCGAGCCTCCGCGCCCGCTCGTCCCGCGACGAGGGCACGAGGAACGCGCCCGCGGCGAGGGCCACCGCGACGACCCCGAGGTTGGTGAGGAAGATGGAGCCCCACCAGTAGTGCTGCAGGAGAAATCCGCTGATCAGGCCGCCCAGGGCCGTACCGACGCCCGCCATGCCGGCCCAGATGGCGACGGCGCGGGGTCGCTCCTCCGGAGGGAAGACATGGGCGAGGACCGAGAGCGTCGACGGCATCACGAGAGCGGCGCCGAGCCCCATCATTGCTCGAACGGCGATCAGCTGCGCCGATGAGTGGGAGAGCGCGGCCAGGCCGGAGGCGACGCCGAAGATGATGAGCCCGCTGTTGAGCGCGAGCCGGCGCCCGTAGCGGTCGCCGAGCGCTCCCGCCGTGAGCAGCAGTCCGGCGAAGACGAGGCTGTAGGCGTCCACGATCCACTGCAACCCGCTCGGGCCTGTATTTAGGTCGGTCTGGAGGCTGGGGAGCGCGACGTTGAGCGACCAGTTGGCGACCACGATCATGACGAGACTCAGGCACAGCACCGCGAGCGTCAGCCAGCGCCGTTCGTAGATGCGGTCGTCGTCGGTCATGCGCACCGGCGTGGTCAGCTCGAGCGAAATGGGCGTGGGCGCCATTGACGTCTCCTCGTGTCGTCAGCCCATGGTGACGACGAGGCTCCGGCGGCACCTCTCGCGAGTCGGTAGCCCGCAGGTCAGAAGACCGTCGCGGCTCTCGGGCGGCGCAATCGGTGGCCTGACCGCCCGCTTCGACGTTCGCCAGCGCGGCCCCGTCCTGTGTGCGGATCTTGCGCGGCCAGGCACCGCCGACTCGAGCGCAGGACCAAGGGATGCAGGAGGAGATCCTTGTTTGTGGCCCGTCAGGACCCAGCGGGCTCCGACTTGCGGTAGTCCTCGTAGCACGCCCGGTGGAACTCACCGGGGGCGCCCAGGAGGGAGACGTGGAGCTCCTGCTCCGCCCTGCTCTCGAAGGGCTTCTTGCACCACGTACACAGACGAGAGGGCGCTGTCGGTGCCTCGCCACGCGAGCCTTGGCTGCCCTTCATCGGCCTACCGGCCTTCCGTGTCGTCGTGCACGTTCGGCGAGGCCGGGGTCCAGGGCGACGCGACGGGCGGTACACACCCGTTATGAGGAGCGTACCCTCCAGCCCCGGCGTTGTTGCAGTGAAGGCGGGAAGATTCGCGGATGACGGGTACGCCCCTGAGGTCGATCCTGGAGAGGTTCGTGGACCGAGTTCAGGGTCCTGGATGCCGAGCCCAGAACGCGTCGCCCGCTTGGGCCTCGAAGATGAATTCGCGCACCTCGACGACCTTTCCCCCTTCGAACTCGTAGAGGACGCACACGGGGGAGTCGAACGTCTCGCCGTCGACCGTGATGTGCGCGTCGACGATGCTCACCACCCGCTCGCCGTTCCCAACAGCGTCGCGTAGTCGAGGGGCGAAGCGGTTGTTCGTGCGAGCGCTCAGCTCCATGAACATGGCTCCGACATCGGCGATGCCCTTGCGGGTGCCGGCCATCCAGCTCGAGCCGGGAAAGTGCCACACGACGTCGGGATGGATCAGGTCGGCGAACGTCGCCACGTCGCCCTCTGCGATCCCGCGGTAGAGGTCGCGGATCCGCTGCACGTTCTCGTGTTCGTTCACGGTTCCACCATGGCACGGGCGCCAGGGCGAAGTGCACCCTTTGAAGGGGAATCGCACGATCCTGGCGAAGTGTGCGGGCGGGCCAGGGGCGCTGGCGCCAGCCGATGGAAGGGACGTCGATGCCGAGCACGTGGAGCCGAGCCGCGGTGGTGGCCGTCGCGTTGGGCCTGTTGGCGGTGCCGACCGTGCTGGCCCGGGCTGCCGTCGGGGTGCCGTGCACCGAGGCCATGCCCGGAGGCGAGTGGGCCACCTACGGCAGCGACCTGCGGGGCACGCAGCGCCAGGTGGAAGAGGACACGATCGGCGTCGAGAACGTCGGGAGTCTCGAGCAGGCGTGGATCACGGCGGACACGGGCTATCAGTCGCCGGCGCCGATCGTGGCGGGTGGCTGCGTGTTCATCAACACCAAGGGCCACATCGAGGCGTTCGAGCTGGAGAGTGGCGCGACGGTCTGGCGGTCGACGGGCGCCGACACCACCGGCACCTTTGCCGTCATGGTCGCCGACGGGCGGGTCCACGTCGGGCTCAACAACGGTGGACGACCGAAGGCGGCCGCCTTCGACGTGACCGACGGTCATCTGCTGTGGCAGAGCGACGAGATCTGGTTCGGCTACAACTCCACCCAGCAGGCCAGCGCCATCGTGCACGAAGGCATCCAGGTGCTGTTCACCACCGGACCGGACTTCGATCCGGAAGCCAAGCAGGGCTACGGCCTGATCGACGCCGCGACCGGCGAGATCCTCCACAAGTCGACGACGATCCCGTCGGAGGACCTTGCCGCGGGGTACGCGGGCGGCGGCGTCTGGGGGACCCCCACGGTTGACCCCGAGACCGACTACCTCTACGTCGGGACCTCGAACCCCGAGTCCAAGACCCGGGAACACGCCTACGACGACGCCATCATCAAGCTCGACCTGCGCCGCGAGCGGAGCACCTTCGGGACGATCGTCGGATCGTTCAAGGGGACGCCTGACAGCGTCACCGGTTACGACAACCCCGTGTGCCAGAGCGTCGGCGACACGGCGTGGGTGAACGGCCGCGTCTATGGCTCGTCACCCGCGTGCGGCCAGCTGGACGTGGACTTCGGCGTCGGCCCGACCCTGTGGCGCACCGCTGACGGCCGCCTCCTGGGCGCGGCCACGCAGAAGTCGGGCTGGCTGCACGTCTTCGACGCCGAGACGATGCAGCGGGAGTGGGACCGCCAGCTCTTCGTCAGCATGTCCTTCCTCGGCGGCAACATCGCCCGCATCGCGACCGACGGCGAGACCCTCTACGTCGCCGCAAATCCGGGTGTCCTGTACGCCCTCGACGCCGACGACGGGACCGAGCGGTGGCGGGCTCCGCTCACAGGGATACCCACGAAGGGCGGCAACGTGGGCCTCGCCAACGGCGTGGTGTTCTACGTGGATGAACCGGGGGCGAAGGCCTTCGACGCCGCGACCGGCGAGCAACGCTGGACGTCACCGCTGACCCCCGGCGCCACCATTGGAAGCGGGGTGGCCGTCGCCGGCCACCACGTCGTCGTCAACCACTACGGAAGGATCGGGGCCTACCGCCTCGCACCCGCCTCCTCGAGGAGCAGCTCGTGACCATCTCGTTCCGGACCCTGCGGGCCGCGGCGGTCGTGGCGCTGGTCGCCTCAGCCCTCGCCGCTCCGGCCCTCGCCGATCAGCCGGCTCCACCTCCGCACTACCTCGTGTTCACGGGCACCTACGGGTTCCGCCATGACGGGATCCAAGAGGCGGTCGCCGAGATCCAACGCATGGGGGTCGAGACGAAGGCGTTCACGGTGGAGGTGTCGGGCGACGCCGCCGCGCTCGCACCCGCGACCTACGCACGCGTGGACGGCGTCATCCTGGTCAACACCACCGGCCTCGGCGGTTCTTCGTCGCCGTTGAGTGACCAGCAGAAGGCCGACTTCATCGACTTCTTCGCGTGCGGTGCCAGCCTGGTGGGAATCCACGCCGCCGCCGATTCAGGTGGCGGTTGGCCGGAGTACGACGAGCTCCTCGGCTCCTACGGCTTCGACTTTCACCCACACCTCTCCCTGGAGGCGCGTGACAACCCGCTCGGCCGCAACGCGTTCAACCCGGCGGTGATCACCGATGTCAACATCCAGGTGGAGGACCCTGACCACGTCACCACCCGGCCCTGGCAGGGGTTCGACTCCTTCCGGATCACCGACGAGATCTACCGCTACAAGGGGGACCCGCGCGCCGACGAGCGCCTGCACGTCGTGCTCTCGCTCGACGAGGAGTCGCACTACTGGCGCTCCGAGCTCGGCGTCGGTCCCGCCGCAGGCGGGTTGGCGCCCTCCGTCGACAACCCGGTGTCGAACCCGCTCAACCAGGTCCCGCCCACCGCCATGCCCGACGACAACCCCGTCGCGTGGGTGAAGACCTACGGCCCTCATGACGGGCGCGTCTTCTACACCAACCTCGGTCACAACATGGCGACCTGGGAGCGGGCCGACTTCCGGGGCCACCTCCTGGCCGGCATCGAGTGGGTCTCCGAGCAGCGCCCCGACCGCACATGCACCGCAGCGCCATGACGGCCTAGACGTCCACCGAGTCGCTTGCCGCGATCGCGTGATCCGGCTAGAACTGAAACGTGTCAGTGATCAGCCGCCGGAGTGCGGTGACCGGCGTGGATGTCGCCCGGCGAGCGGGCGTGTCCCGCACAACGGTGAGCTACATCCTCAACGACGACCAGACGCAGTCCTTCACCGAAGAGACCAGAGCCCGCGTGCACGCAGCTGCCTCCGAGCTGGGCTACGTACCGAATCGCGCCGCTCGCGCCCTGCGTTTGGGCCGCTCGAGCACCGTGCTGATGCCGCTGCCCGGTGTGTACCTCAGCCCGCTGTGGGCGGGGATCGTCGACGCCACGGCCCGTGCCCTCGCAGCCCGAGGCCACGCGCTCGTCGCCGACTTCACCAGCTATGGCTCGCCCGAGGCGCAGGTAGAGGCGGGCCTGCGCCTCCAGCCCGCCGTCGTCATCGACACCATGGCGGTCGAGCGCCGGATCATCACCATGTTCGAGGCGCAAGGAGCACTGGTGCTGACGTCCCGTCCGTCGCTCGCCGCCGACCCGTTCGCCGAACCCGGCCATCGGGCGCGCCTCATGCAGGTCGAGCACCTGCTGGCGCGCGGGCGCCGCCGCATGGCCTCGATCGGCGTTGCCGGCAAGGAGGACGAGTCCCGTCAGGGCAAGGCGATCGAGAAGCTGTTGCGAACCCGATGCCGCAAGGCGGGCGCGAGCTTCGAGGCCCACACACTTGATCCGGCCGACCCGATCCCGGTGCGGGCGCTCGTTGCCGAGATCGCCGGTCGGGTCGACGGTGCCTGCGTGGTGAACGACCACCTCGCCGTCGCTCTCGTCAGCGCGTGCGCGGCGGCCGGCCTGCGCGTGCCTGAGGATCTTGCGATCGTCGGGCTCGATGACCATCCCATTGCCGCCGCCCTGTCGCCGACACTCACCACCATCGCCTGGGATCTCGAAGCGTTCGGGGCGACGATCGCCGAGGGCGTGGAGTCGGCGCTGGCAGGCCAGCGCGCCTCGCTGGGCGTCGAGGCGATGGCGTGCCACGTCGTCGAGCGGGAGTCGGCGTGACCGCGTCGACGGAGTTCGACGTGGCGGTGGCGGGCGGCGCTCTGCGCGTCCGGCGCTGGGGCGACGGGGACCGCGTGGTCGTGGCGCTGCACGGCATCTCGGCGAATTCGATGTCGTTCCCCTCGGTGGCGCGCCACCTCGACCCCGACGTGTCGTTGGTCGCGCCCGATCTTCGCGGTCGCGGCCGCAGCGGCGCCCTGCCGGCGCCGTACGGGCTGACCCAACACGCCCTCGACGTCGTCGCCGTCCTGGACCACCTCGGGCTCGACTCCGCGGTGGTGATGGGCGAGTCGATGGGCGCTTACGTCGCCGTCGTCCTCGGCGGTCGTCACCCTGAGCGGGTCGACCGGCTCGTGCTGGTCGACGGCGGGCTCCCGCTGCCGAACGTGCTCCCCGAGGGTATCGACCCTGCCGTGCTGGTCGAGGCGGGCATGGCCGCCATGCTCGACCGACTGCGACGCACCTTTCCGTCGCGCGAGGAGTACTTCGACTTCTGGCGGGCCCATCCTGCGTTGCAGGACTGCTGGAACGACGACTTCGAGGCGTACCTCGACTACGACGTCGCCGAGTCAGAGCCGCCTGCGTTGCGGACGTCGGTCTCCGAGGCCGCGCTTCGAGGTGACCTGCTCGACCACGCCCTCCAGCCCGACCTCGTCGCCGACGCGTTCCGCGCCCTGCGGTGCCCGGTGTCGCTGCTGCGAGCCACCCGCGGCATGAACGACGAGCCCGCGCCCGGCCTGCCCGACGAGATGGTCGACCAGTGGCGGGCCGCTGTCCCGCAGCTCGTGGACGAGGTCGTCGACGACACGAACCACTACAGCATCTGCTTGGGTGAACGCGGCGCCCGCCGTATCGCCGAGCACGTGTGCGGCCGCGTCGGGTGACGCTGCCCGGCCCCTGGCGGGGCGAGCTCGTCGTGGCGACCGACTCCGATCTGGATCCGGAGCGGCCCATCCGCTTCCGGCGGTCGTTCGTACTCCCTGGTCAGGTCACGGCCGCCCAACTGTTCATCACCGCGTGCGGTGTTTTCGAGGCGGAGGCGAACGGCCAGGCGGTCGGCGACCACGTGCTGGCACCGGGCTGGACGTCATACCACGACCGGCACCGCGTGATGATGCACGACGTCGCCGGACTCCTCGTCGAGGGGGACAACGTGCTCGACGTGACGGTCGCCGAAGGCTGGTACCGCGGCCGACTCGGGTTCACCGGAGGGAGGCGGGCCAACTTCGGCGAGGAGATGGGGCCGATCGTCCATCTCGTGGTCCAGCTCGCGGACGGTGCCTCCACCGTCGTGGCGTCCGACGCGTCCTGGCAATGGGCCACAGGCCCGATCCTCAGGGCCAGCCTGTACGACGGCGAGTCGGCCGACCTGCGCCTCACCGACTCGACGTGGCACGACGTACGGGTCGTACCGTTCGACACGTCGGTCCTCTTCCTCGCGTCGAGCCCTCCGGTGCGGCGCATCGAGACGCTGGCGCCGGCGTCCATCGAGACGTCGCCCAGCGGTCGCGTCATCGTGGACTTCGGCCAGAACATCGCGGGACGGGTGCGGCTCCGCCTCCCTTCCGATCCGGGGCGCACCGTCACGCTGCACCACGCCGAGGTGCTCCAAGAAGGAGAGCTGGCGCTCGAGCCGCTGCGCGGCGCCGCGGCCCGGGACGAGGTCGTCTGCGGGGAGTCGTCCGTCGAGTGGGAGCCAGCCTTCACCATGCACGGCTTCCGCTATGCCCAGGTCGACGGCTGGCCGGGCGAGATCGGGCCCGACGACCTGCGGGCGGTGGTCTGCCACACCGACATGGAGCCGATCGGCACGTTCCGCTGCTCGGACCCGATGCTCAACCGACTGCACGAGAACGTGCGCTGGAGCGCGAAGGGCAACTTCGTCGACGTACCGACCGACTGCCCGCAACGGGACGAGCGCCTGGGCTGGACCGGTGATCTCCAGGTGTTCATGCCGACCGCCTGCTTCCTCTTCGACTGCGAGGCGATGCTCGGCTCGTGGCTGGATGACCTGGCCGCTGACCAGGTCCGGCACGGCACCGTCCCACCGTGGGTGCCGTACTTCGAGCTGGGGCCCCCGCTCGTCCCGATCGCGGCATGGGGCGACGCCGCGGTGATCGTGCCCTGGGCGCTGTACGAGCACTTCGGTGACGTGGAGCGCCTGCGGCGCCATCTACCCGCGATGCGCCGCTGGGTGGAGCAGGTCGCCGAGCTGGCCGGGCCCACCCACATCTGGGACCGGGGCCTGCAGCTCGGGGACTGGCTCGAGCCGGCGGCGCCGTCAGAGCAGCCGTGGAAGGCGCGGGCCGACGCCAAGGTGGTCGCGACCGCCTACCACGCGCACACGGCCGACCTCCTCGCCCGCGCCTGCGCCGTTGCGGGGACTCCGGAAGAGCGCGATCGGTATGCCGACCTGGCGGCCGCAGTGCGCCGGGCCTTCGCCGCCGAGTACGTCACCGAGGCGGGCAGGGTGGTCAGCGAGTCGCCGACCACCTACGCACTGGCCCTCTGCCTCGACTTGCTGCCCACCGCCGCGCAGCGCGCCCACGCCGGCGCCCGCCTCCGGCACCTGGTCCACCTCGACGGTCACCACATCGGCACCGGGTTCGTCGGCACGCCGCTCATCTGCGACGCGTTGGTGGAGGCTGGAGGTGTCGACGATGCCTACCACCTGCTGACGCAGACCGAGTGCCCCTCCTGGCTCTACCCCATCACCATGGGAGCGACGACGACGTGGGAGCGGTGGGACGCAATGCGGCCGGACGGCTCGCTGAACACGCCGGAGATGACCTCGTTCAACCACTACGCGCTGGGGGCGGTGGCTGATTTTCTCCACCGTCGCGTGGCTGGGCTCGCTCCTCGCGAGCCTGGGTACCGCTCGATCGCAGTGCGCCCGCTACCGGGCGGCGGCCTCGCGTTCGCGGAGGCGAGCCGCCGCACGCCGGCAGGGGAGTGGCGGGTGCGCTGGGATCGGGAGGGAGCCGAGCTCACGGTCCGGGTGCAGGTACCCGACGGCCTGACCGCGTTGGTCGAGCTACCCGACGGCTCGCCCGCCGCCGAGGTGGGGGCCGGCACCCACGAGCTGCGCTGCCGGACCAGGGCGGCAGCCGACGATCCCCCGCGGCCCGGGCCTCTCGACCGCCACGGTCGCCCCGCGTCCTAGCGACGCGCTCCGGTCAGACCGCGGCTGAGGGGGCGCGGGGGAGCGGCGCCGCGTTGTCGCCGGCCAAGGCGTCGAGGCGGCCACTCCGCGCCAGGCGGGCAAACGCGAGGGCGCTGGGCCTGACGACGCGACGCAGGCCGTCGGCGTGGTCGATCCCGATCAGGCCGAAGGTCGGGCCATAGCCGTGGTTCCACTCGAAGTTGTCGAAGGCCGACCAGTGGAGGTAGCCGCGCACGTCGACGCCCGCGGCCATCACCCGCTCGAGCTCCGACAGATGCGACAGCATGAACCGTCGCCGCTGCTCGTCGTCCGCCGTGGCAATGCCGTTCTCGGTGACGAAGATGGGTAGGCCGATCGTGGCGATCGTCGTCAGCATCTCTGCGAAGCCGGCCGGATCGATCTCCCAGCCCATCTGTGTCGCCTCGGCTCCCGAGGCGGGCGGGGCGATCAGGCTCGGCTCGCGGGCATCGATCTTGACGCGTGTGTAGTACTGCAGGCCGACCCAGTCGCCGACATCCCCGCCATTCCGGAGGTCGTCGAGGTGGGTATCGACGAGGAGCGATCGGACGGTCTTGGCGGCGGCGATGTCGTCGGGATGATCCGGGCGGAGCGGCTCCGCGGGTGCCAGCTGCAGGCACACTCCGACGGAGGGCGAGCCCGCGCCCGTCCGCAACGCGGCGACGGCCCGACGGTGGGCCGCAGTGAGGATGTGGTTCACCTCGGTCGCCTCGCCAGCGTCGCGATGACCCGGAGGCATCTGGGCGGTCGCGTAGCCGAAGAGGGCGATGATCTGCGGCTCGTTGATGGTGCAGAAGTACGGCGCCAGTTCACCGAGGCGTGATGCCACCACCGAGGCGTAGCGCTCGAAGCGATCGAGGGCGTCGGGCGCCAACCAGCCTCCTCGCTCGGCAAACCAGAGGGGGAGCGTCTTGTGGTGCAGGGTGACGAAGCCGGCCAACCCGTGCCGATCCATGCTCTCGAGGACGCGGGCGTAGTGGTCGAGGCCGGCACGGGAGAACTCCCCAGGAGCGGGCTCGATGCGTGACCACTCGAGTGACATGCGGTGGGCGTTCTGCCCCAGCGAGGCGAGGAGCGCGAAGTCCTCGTCGTAGCGCGAGAGGTGGTCGATGCCATCGCCGGATGACGGTGCCGGCGACCGAGGGTCCTGTTCCCATGCCCACCAGTCGTTGTTGGTGTTGCCGCCCTCGACCTGATGGGCGGACGTGGCGCTGCCCCAGAGGAAGTCGGCGGGGAAGTCCCGTCCCGCCGGGGTTCCGCTCACGCAGCGAGCTCGCGACGCATTGCCTCGGCCAGCTCGCGGAAGCCCTCGACGAGGTCAGTGTCGTCCGGGTTCAGCAGCCACTGGAGCTGCAGGCCGTCCATTCCCGCGATGAGGCGTTGGCTCACGGCCACCAGGTCGACATCGTCTCGGATCTCCGTGCGCTCCTGACCCGCACGGAGGGCCGTCACGATCCGATCTCGAAGCGCCCGGTAGCGGTCGCCAAAGAACTCGTGGAGCGGGTCTTCGGGCAGGAGGTTCTCTGCGACCAGCACGGTGAAGAGCTGGGACAGGCCCGGTCGTCCGACATTGTGCTCCGCGAGCAGCGGAAGCCGATCGAACATGCCGATGCCCCCGTCGCCGATGATGCGTTCGATCAGCGGGGCGTCCTGCTCGCTGCGGTGCCGGACCACCGCCTCCAGCAGCTTTTCCTTGGTGCCGAAATGGTGAAGCAGGGCGGCCTGGGTGACCCCGACCTCCGCCGCGATGCCGGCCAGACCTGTGCCCCGATAGCCGGTGCGGGCGAAGAGCTGGGTGGCGGCCTCGATGATCTGGATCCGCCGCAGCCGCCCCCGTTCGAGCGTGTCCGCAGAGGCGTGCGGCTTGCGCTCGATCTCGAAGCTCATGACCAGAATCTAACCAACCTACCTAGCGGTCAGCAAGTAGGTGTGCTTTACTGCGTCTGCATCACGGGATCGGGTGCCGTGGTCGACGCGGAGGCTGTTGAATCATGGGGAAGGTTGTGCAGCGGTATTCACCGCTCGTCGTGTTGGCGGTGATCCAGCTCGTGGTCATCCTGCTGTCGCCGTCGACCCCGCCCACGCGGTCGGTGACGGCGACGGGCCAACCGGTTGGCGAGGCGTCGGCGTTCGATGCCGGGTCTACTGACGCCTCGACGGCGGGTGCGGCCGATGGAACAGGGAGCGCCGCTTCCGGCGCTCAGCCGAGCGCCCGCCGGGCGGGGTCCGGTGCTGTCCGGGTCGGCAACGCGACGATCGGTTCGAGCTCGGCCGGCGGCAACGTGACCGCGTGCCCCGGGACCCAGCCCGCGCCGTGGTCGTACATGCCGCCCTGCGTCAACTTCTCGGGGACGAACGGCGGCGAGACGATGACCGGTGTCACCGACACTGAGATCCGCTACGTCTGGTACGAAAACGTCATCTCGCCGGCGCTCGCCGCGGTCGGCTCGCAGACCGGCCTCAGCTACACGCCGGACGAGTTGTGCTCCGCGCTCAAGGGCTTCACGACGGCCGTGAACAAGCGCTGGCAGCTCTACGGCCGAAAGCTCGTCTCGCTGGACGGCCCTGGCGCGCACTCAGGCCACGCCAAGGGCGACAAGTGCAAGTGGCCGTACTACCAGGCGGACGCGTGCGACGCCAAGGACTCAGCTTGCTACCGCGCCCAGGCCGATGTCATCGCGGCCATGAAGCCGAAGCCCGCGTTCGTGATCGGGAGCACACAGGTCCAAACGCCGTTCCTCGATCAGCTGGCCAAGAAGGGGATCCTGGTGCTCGGCCAGGGCTTCGCCTCCTCCTTCGTGGAGGCACGCGCGCCGTACATCTGGGACTGGGCGATGAGCTTCGAGAACGCCAGCACCTTCGGCTCGGAGTATTTCTGCCAGAAGCTCGTGGGGCAGCCTGTCAAGTACGCGGGTCCGGAGGTGCTCGCCTCGGGCTCCAACCCGCTCCAGCCACCGACCCGCAAGATCGCGATCATCCACGACGTCGACAACCCTGACACCCTCTCTGGGCCCGCCCAGGACTTCGTCAGGAAGATCCAGAAATGCGGTGCGCAGGGAGTCGAACGGTTCCCCTTCGCGGCGGACACGAACACCTTCACCCAGGACATGCAGACCATCGCGGCCAAGGTGAAGCTCGGTGGCTTCACGACCGTGTACATGCTCACCGAGTTCCTGGCCCCCGTTCCTTTCTCGAACGGGCTGGCCGCGCAGAACTGGCACCCCGAGATCGTGATCGCGGGGGCGATGGCGATCGACAACGAGGTGCTGGCCCAGCTCTACAACCAGGAGGTCTGGCGCTACGCGTTCGGCGTGTCGCAACGGACGCCGCTCCTGGAACCGCAGGGTCCCTTCTACGACTACTACCGGGCGTACAAGGACTCCGGCGCCACTGACGAGCCGATGAAGCTGGCCGGTGCGATGTGGCCTTACTTCTGGATGGCGGGCGACATGTTCCAGATGGCGGGCCCGTCGCCGACCATCCCGTCCATCCAGACCGGGATGTTCAGCCTGCCCGTCATGGGGGGCGACCAGAGGAGCCGGGCCTTCAAGTGGGGTACGCCTGGGGACGCGTACCTGGGCCAGCGCGACGTCACGGAGGTCTGGTACTGCCCCACCGAGGTCTCGCCGGCCAACGGGCAGCCGGGCCGG
Source organism: Actinomycetota bacterium (assembly GCA_041166245.1). Lineage (GTDB taxonomy): Bacteria > Actinomycetota > Acidimicrobiia > Acidimicrobiales > JAFATL01 > JBEEFP01. The sequence continues at coordinate 12,394 of JBEEFQ010000129.1, forward strand.
TACATGGGCGTGGCCGACTACCGCCGCTACCAGCACGGTCAGATCGACCGGACGATGCGCGTCTACCCGAACGGGGTCTGTGGGTCGTGACCGGCCGCCGCCGCAACCTGCTGCGACCTCTCGCGGGGCCCGCTTGCGCTCCCTGAAGCTCCAGGTGCCGCGCGCGGCTTCCTTGGCGCGGCGTGCTCTCGCCGGGTTGGGCGCGGTCGTGGCCTTCGAGATCATGATCAAGGGCCAGACGCCGCCGTTCGGCATCCTGGTCCTGTCGGCGTTCATCGGCCTGTCGTATGCGCTGTTGGCCGTCGGCCTCATCCTCGTGTACCGCGCCAACCGGGTGATCAACTTCGCCCAGGGTCAGCTCGGGGCCGCGCCGGCGCTGCTCGGCGTCATGCTCATGAAGCTGGAGCACTGGCCGTATCCGCTGGCGCTGGCGGTCACGGTCCTCTCTGCCGCCGCCCTCGGCTTGTTGGCCGAGGTGGGAATCGTGCGGCGCTTTGCGAAGGCACCCCGCCTGGTGTTGATGATCGCCACCATCGGGCTCAGCCTCATCCTCGCCCTTCTCCAGCTGCTCGTGCCGGGGTGGTTCGGCGTACGGCTGAACGACTTCGGTGGCCGGACCATGGACACCTCGCCACCAGAGACACCCTTCTCGTCGTTCCACTTCGTCGTCAGCGGTGTCCGCTTCAGCGGCGACGTACTGGTGATCGCCGTCGTCACCGCCGTCACGGTCCTGGCCCTCACGCTCTTCTTCCGGCGCAGCAACCTGGGCATTGCCATCCGTGCCTCGGCCGAGAACACCGATCGGGCTCGGCTCATGGGCATACCCGTGCGACGGCTCTCCACCGTCGTCTGGATGATCGCCGCCGTTCTGTCGGCTCTCGCCATCTTCCTCAAGACGACCGTGACCGGTGTCAACCTCACCGCCAACGTGGGGCCGACCGCGCTCGTCTACGGGCTGGCGGCCGCCATCTTCGCCCGGATGGAGAGCTACCCGCGGGCGCTGGTCGGTGGCATGGCGATCGGCGTGCTGACGCAGTCGATCTATTACGTGTACAACGACCCGTTCCTCCCGGGTGCGGTCACGGTCCCTGTCCTTCTCGCCGTCCTCCTCGCGCAACGAGGGCGGCTGAGCCGCGGGGAGGACGCCGGCCTCGCCAGTTACCGACAGGCGGCGGAGTTCCGTCCCGTACCGCCGGAGCTGCGGCGACTACCCGTTGTCGTTTGGACGAGGATCGGGCTGTTCGCGGTCCTCGCGCTGGTGCTGGTGCTGGGACCATTGACTCTCGACGTCGGTCGACAGGCGCTGGGGTCTGTCGTGTTGATCTACGCCATCGTCTGCGTTTCCCTCGTCATCCTCACGGGCTGGTCGGGCCAGATCAGCCTCGGACAGTGGGGACTTGCGGGCGTCGGCGCCTTCGTCGCAGGGTGGTTCGGCGCCCACCTGCAGGCGGACTTCTTCCTGACGCTGTTGATGGCTGGCATCGGGGGAGCGGTCACCTCATTGCTCATCGGCATCCCGGCCCTGCGCATCCGGGGCCCGTTCCTCGCGGTCACGACCCTTGCCTTCGCCATCACGGTGAACGTGCTGTTCCTGTCGCCCAAGTACTTCGGGTCGTTCCTCCCCGACACCTTGCACCCCATCGACCGGCCCTTGCTCTACGGGAGATACTCGCTCGCGGGACCGCTGGCCTTCTACTACGTGGTCCTCGCCTTCCTGGTGGTGGCGGTGGCCTCAGCGTCAGCTCTTCGGCGCACGCGCGGCGGGCGAGCGATGATCGCGGTCCGCGACAACGAACCGGGCGCGCAGAGCTACGGCATCAACATCGCCCGCATCAAGATCACCGCCTTCGCCATCTCCGGGTTCTGGGCCGCGCTCGCAGGAGCCCTCTTCGTCTATCACCAGGGCGCGCTCGACCAGACGTCGTTCGATCCGAGCGTGAGCATCATGGTGATGACGATCGTCGTCATCGGCGGCGTGACCTCGTTGCCCGGGGCGTTGCTGGGAGCCGGCTATCTCGGCGTGCTCCAGTACGGCGGCTTCGGGCCCCGGACGCAGACGCTCGCCACCGGACTCGGCGTGCTGGTCTTGTTGATGATCGCGCCGGGCGGCGTGGCCCAGGGCCTCTACGGGGTGCGCGACGGGATCCTGCGCCTCCTCGCCCGCCGGCGGGGCGTGCTCGTGCCGAGCCTCGTCGCTGACAGGCGGACGGCAACCCTGGCCGAGGCCAGGGCGGGGACGGTCCGTCACACCGAGGCCGCCCTGCCCGACGCGGTGCCGAGCGACGCCGATGCCGCCGAGGAGGAGTTGGTGGATGTCGCCACCAACGGCCACGGTCGGCGTTCTCGGTCGAAGGCGGCCCAGTGATCACGCGGCTGAAGGCGCAGTTGTCGAAGGCCACCGGGGGCGGGCCGGTGTTCCCGCTCGCCATTCTCTCGGTCGTGTACTTCTTCGACGAGTTCGACACCGCCGCTTTCGCGGTCCTGGCACCGAACATCAAGGAGCACTTCGGCCTCAGCGACGGGGACTTCGCCGGTGTCGTGCTGCTCAACCTGTCCATCGTCCTGCTCCTCGCCATCCCGGCCGGCTACATCGGCGACCGGGGGCCGCGGCGTCTCATCACGGTGGTGTGCGGCATCGCCGCGGGCTTCTGCTCGATGCTGACGGGCATCGTCGGCACGGTCACCCTGCTTCTCATCGTCCGTACTGCCAACGGCATCGGGAACCTGGCCAACGGAACGGTGCAGAAGTCGCTCCTGGCCGACTTCTACGCACCCGAGGTCAGGTCGAACGTCTTCGCCGTCTACCTCGCGGCGCCGGCCGTGGGCTCGCTCGTCGGCGGGCCCGTCGCGGGGGCGCTGGCCTCTGCCTTCGGCTGGCGGGCGCCCTTCTTCATCTTCTTCGTGCCCATCGTCGTCATCGCCGCCCTCTGTCTGCGTCTCCGCGAGCCACTGCGGGGGGAGTCGGACGACGCGACGGCCGCGGTCGCGGTTGCGACAGAGAAGCCGCCGACGTTCGGCGAGGCGGCCCGCACTCTTTGGGCAGTGCCGACCCTGCGTCGTCAGTACATGGCCTACTCGTTCATCGGCGCCGGTCTCCTGCCTCTCGCCTTCACCATCCCCTTGTTCTACGAGCGTGAGTTCAACGTCGGAGAGCTGGGGCGCGGGTTCCTCACCTCCCTGACCGCTGCGGCCATGCTGGCCGGCACCCTCTTCGTCGCACCGAAGACCCGGCGGTGGATCGAGCGAGACGTGGGTGAGCCGCTGCGTTGGATCGGTGGGTTCACCGCGGTCGTCGGCGTGCTGCTCGTGCTCCTGTCGCAAGCCCCGAACACCGCGGTCGCGGTCGCCATCACCGCGCTGGCGTTCTTCGTCGCCGGTATGTACATCCCGCCCTTCACCGCGGTCCAGGCGCTCGTCGCCCCCGCCCGCGTGCGCACCATGGCCTTCGCGTTCGGCTCGATCTTCCTGGTCGGCGGCGTGGTGATCCTCTATCTGGTGATCCCGGTGGCCGACCTCTCGGACACTCATGGCATCCGTGTCGGACTGGCCGCGCTCGGGCCCTACTGGCTGATCGCGGGGGCCATCCTCGCCAGCGCCTCGGCGTTCGTCGCCGACGACAGCGCCGCTGCCCTGCGCTCCTTGGCCGCCCTGGCCAAGCTGCGGGAGCGGCGCGCCGCCAGCGGCGAGACCCCGCTGTTGTCGTGTGCCGGACTGGACGTCGCTTACGACTCCGTGCAGGTGCTCTTCGGCGTGGACTTCGAGGTCGAGGAAGGGGAGATCGTCGCGCTATTGGGCACCAACGGTGCGGGAAAGTCCACGCTGCTCAAAGCCATCTCCGGCCTGCAGCCGCCGTCGGCAGGATCCATCATCCTCGACGGCCGCGACATCACCCGCGCTGACGCGCGGGCGACGTTCGACGCGGGCATCGTGCAGATGCCGGGGGGCCGCAGTGTCTTCCCGACCCTCACCGTCGACGAGTGCCTCCGGCTGGCGGTCTGGACGAGCCGCCGCGAGCCCGAGCACGCGCAGGCGACGTTGGCGCAAGCCGTCGAGTACTTCCCGGTACTCACGACCCACCGATCGACCCTCGCCGGCAATCTCTCGGGTGGCGAGCAGCAGATGCTGGGCCTGGCCATGGCCTTCATCGCCAGGCCCCGTCTCTTGATGATCGACGAGCTCTCGCTCGGCTTGGCGCCGACGATCGTCAGCCAGCTGGTGGACATTGTCCGTGCCATCCATGCGGCCGGAACCACCGTGATCGTGGTCGAGCAGTCGGTGAACGTCGCCCTGACGCTGGCCCAGCGAGCGGTGTTCATGGAGAAGGGCGAGGTCCGCTTCACCGGCCCGACCAGCGACCTCCTCGATCGGGCCGACCTCCTTCGTGCCGTTTTCCTCGAGGGCGCGGCCAAGGCAACCGGCGTCGACGTCGGCGCGCCAGCGGATGCGGCACCCAAACGCTCCCGGGCGTCCGTGCCCGCGAGGGTCGACGACGCGCTCGAGCGCCCTGCACCCGTGCTCGAGCTCGTGGGCATCTCCGTGCACTTCGGCGGCATCCGCGCCGTCCAAGACGTCGACCTCGCCGTGCACCGTGACGAGGTCGTGGGTCTCATCGGGCCGAACGGCGCAGGGAAGACCACCCTCTTCGACGCGGTGTCCGGCTTCGTCAACACCGACTCGGGCTTCGTCTTCCTGAACGGGCTCGACGTCACCGGTTGGGGGCCCGACCGCCGCGGTCGGGGCGGACTCGGACGGTCTTTTCAGGACGCCCGCATCTTTCCCTCCCTCACCGTGGTCGAGAACCTGGCCCTCGCGCTCGAGCGTCATCTCGATGTTCGGGATCCACTGGCGTGCGCCCTCGGCTTACCGGCCGTGTTCGAGAGCGAGGCGCAGGCGGCGTTGCAGGTCCACGAGCTGGTCGAGCTGCTCGGGCTCGATGCGTATCGGAACAAGTTCGTCGGTGAGCTCTCCACCGGCACTCGGCGCATGGTCGACCTGGCCATGGCCGTCGCCCACGGACCCGACGTGTTGTTGCTGGACGAACCGAGCTCGGGCATCGCCCAGCGCGAGACGGAGGCGCTGGGACCTGTGCTCAAGCGCATCCAGCGTGAGGTGGGGTGCGCGTTGGTCGTCATCGAGCACGACATGCCGCTCATCACCGCGCTGGCCGACACCATGGTCGCCCTGGAGACGGGCAGGGTGATCGCCCGGGGAACGCCGACGGAGGTCACCAACGATCCCGAGGTGGTGGCCTCGTACCTGGGCGACGACGAGGACGCCATCATGCGGTCGGGGCAGCGACGGCGTCGGCCCAGGAAGAAGGCGGCTCCCCGGTGAGGATGCCGCGTGTCGCGTTGGCCTGCATCGTCGCCGGATCCATCCTCGCCGCCGTGTCGATGCCGGCCCGGGCCGCTGATGGTCTCCAGGCCGCGTACTGGTGGAGCGCCCAGCCCGGCGGTCTCCCCGCGCCCCCGCATGTTCCGCCCGGTGGCCTGTACATCTCGTCCAATCCGTTGGGTCCGCAGGCCGTCGCCGCCATCAGCTTCGTCCTCGCTGACAGCGATGCGGCCCCCCAGCTGATCTTGCGGATCCGCCAACTCCAGGAGGTCGACGCCCTCGCGGTTGCCGCCTACCCGGCGATCGGCGCCTGGCAGCCCGGCGACGCCCAGGCGTGGTCGGCCCGGCCCACGTACGACGCCAAGGCGTCGCCCGTGAAGGGAGCGGTCGCGGCCGACCGCACGTCGGTCACGTTCGACCTTGCCAGCGCGACCGGGGGCCAGCGGGTGAACCTCGTGCTCGTCCCCGACATCGGCACTGGGGGTGCGTCGCCGTCCTTCGACGTGGCGTTCGAGCAGCCCGCCCCCGGCGACGTCCGCGTGACAGCCGTCGAGCCACCCGCGCCGGCCGCGGATGCCCCTGCGCTGCCGCCCTTCCCTGTCGCGTTCGAGCCACCGGGCCCGATCGACGTCAGCCCTGCACCCGGCCTGGCCCTGATCGAGCCGGCGGCCCCCTCGCTTCCGGTCGGCCGGTCGCAGGACACGCCGTCGTTCGCGCCCCCGACGGCGACGGCCCAGCCCATCGGCCGGGCGCGCTCCGTGCGCGACAACGTCATCCTGGGGGTGCTGCTCATGAATGCGCTGCTCTTCATCGGATGGCAGGCGCGCGGCCGCCGACCCGCCCTGGGCCGGTCTCGTATCACCATCTACGACCTGCCGCCGGGCGGCGCCGCGTCGTCGGAGTCGGCGTGACTCCGGCGTTTCCGCCCGGGTTCCTGTGGGGGGCGGCCACGTCGGCCCACCAGACCGAGGGCGGCAACGTGAACAGCGACTGGTGGCGACTCGAGCAGGCGGGCGGCGGGCGGATCGCGGAGCCGAGCGGCGACGCGTGCGACAGCTACCGCAGGTGGCCCGAGGACATGGATCTCCTCGCCGGCGCAGGGTTCACCGACTACCGGTTCAGCGTGGAGTGGGCTCGCATCGAGCCCGCGCCGGGCGAGTTCGACGCGGCGGAGATCGCCCGCTACAGAAGCATGGTGGACGGCGCGCGTGCCAGGAGGCTGCGTCCGCTGATCACCCTTCACCACTTCACTGCCCCGCGCTGGTTCGAAGCCCGTGGCGGCTGGAGCGCCCCAGACGCCCCAGAGCTCTTCCGCACCTACGTCGAGGCCATCGCCCCCATCCTGGCCACCGATGTCGAGCATGTGTGCACCATCAACGAGCCGAACATGCTGGCCCTCTTTGCCGGCCTCCGCGCCGGGGGCGGCGCCTCGCTCACCGATCCGGGCGTCGAACCGCACCTGGTCGTGACCGCGAACCTGATCCAGGCGCATCACGGCGCGCGCGCCCTCCTCGAGGCGGAGCATCCGCATCTGCAGGTCGGATGGTCCGTGGCCGGTCTCAACCCCGAAGCAGAGCCGGGGAGCGAGGCGGCTGCCGCTGCCTACGAGCACACGCGGCAGGTCGTCTTCCACGAGGCGGCCCGGGGCGACGACTGGGTCGGGGTGCAGGCGTACACCCGCAACCGTGTCGGCACCGTCAATGGACAAACGGTGCTCCTCCCTGTCCCCGACGAGGGCGAGCGCACGCTCAACGGTTGGGAGTACTACCCGCAGGCCGTCGCCGACGCCGTGCGCGCCGCCTCCCGGGTGGTGGGAGATGTTCCGATCATCGTCACCGAGAACGGAATCGCCACGAGCGACGACGAGCGCCGGATCGCCTACACCGACGCGGCGCTGGCGTCTCTGCGCGCCGCGATGGACGACGGCATCGACGTGCGCGGCTACTTCCACTGGAGCCTGCTCGACAATTACGAGTGGGGCAGCTTCGACCCCACCTTCGGGTTGGTGGCAGTCGACCGGCGCACGTTCACGCGCACGCCGAAACCCTCGCTGGCGTGGCTCGGGGCTCTCCGGCCGCGCGCTGCGGAAGCATCCCTGACCGACGTTTCCTGAAGGAGCATCAACCCATGCCGCTGGACCCCCGCATCGAGGCCGCCCTCGCCCTCCTCCCCACCGAGGTGGACCGGAGCCGCTCGGCCGCCGACCGCCGCGCTGAGGCTCGAGCCCGGGGCGAAGCGGGGGCCGGGCTCCTGTCAGCGATCGTGCCCCCTCTCGCCGAGGAGCGGGACGAGCTCGTCCCGACCGCGGCGGGCGGGGTGCCCGTGCGCATCTACCGTCCCAGCGAAGGTCTCCTCCCAGCCCTCGTGTACATCCACGGCGGCGGGTGGTGGCTCGGGACCCTCGACGAGACGAACGGGCTGTGCCGACGGCGCGCCGTCGCGGCGGAGTGCGTCGTGGTGTCTGTGGACTATCGGCTCGCGCCCGAGTACCCGTTCCCTGCTGCTGTCGAGGACTGTTGGGCGGCGACCCGCTGGGTGTTCGAGCACGCCGACCGCCTGAGCATCGACCCCTCGCGCGTGGCGATCGGTGGTGGCAGCGCAGGCGGCAACCTGGCAGCGGCGATGACGCTGCTGGCCCGAGAGGACCCCGACGTGTCCCTGGTGGCGCAGCTGCTCGAGGTCCCGGCGACCGACCTGACGTTGACCGCCGGCCGTGGGTCGATCGATGAGTTCGCGTCCGGCTACTTCCTGACGCGCGACGACCTCATGGAGTGCGTCGAGTTCTACCTCGGGGATCACGATCCCACCGACCAGCTGGCCTCACCGCTGCTGGCCGACCTGCACGACCTGCCCCGGGCCCTGGTCACGACGGCCGAGTTCGACCCCGTGCGTGACGATGGCGAGGCCTACGCAGCCAAGCTGGCGGCGGCGGGGGTGCCCGTGACGCTCGAGCGGGGGGCAGGGCTCGTCCACGGTGCGGCCGAGCTGGACGGGCTCCTGCCGGACGTGGCTGCCGCCTACCGCGAGCTGGTCACGACGTTCCTGCGGTCGGCGTTCAAGACCGAGGCGACCAGTCCGTCGACGTCAGGCGCGGTCGCCGACTGATGACCACTGCCGGCTGCCGACGGCCGAGACGGGGCTGGTCGGTATCGCTCTTGGCACTGGTTGTGGCGGGCGTGACCCACGGCGTCGGGCCCGCAACCGGATCCGCCGCCCGCGCCTGGCAACCTGGCCCCGCTCGCTACGGCGTCGAGCAGGTGGTGAACGTCCCCTTCGTCGCGTCGGACGGCGTTCAGCTGATGGGCAGCGTCTACTACCCGACGAGCCGTGACACCGGTACGCGGGCGGCCGGGCCGTTTCCGGTCCTCGTCGACATGACCCCGTACGGGATGTGGGACGGCAACAGTCGGATGCCGGGGCGGGCCCTGGCCGACGACCAGATCCTGCGCTATTTCGCCAGTCACGGTTACATCGGCTTCGAGGTCGACACCCGAGGCTCCGGCCGATCGGAAGGCACGTTCGTCGAGCTCGATCCGTTGGAGATGCGTGACTACACCGAGGTCATCG
>JBEEFQ010000130.1:0-3433 GCA_041166245.1 Actinomycetota bacterium
GGCGAGGACACCTGGTCGTTCAGCAACGCGCTCAAGCACGTGCTGCGCCAGGACCCGGACATCATCCTCGTCGGCGAGATGCGTGACCTGGAGACCATCTCCGTCGCCCTCACCGCCGCCGAGACCGGTCACCTCGTCTTCGCCACCCTGCACACGCAGGACGCGGCGCAGACGATCGACCGCATCATCGACGTGTTCCCGCCGCACCAGCAGCAGCAGGTGCGCGTGCAGCTCGCCGGCTCGCTCCAGGGCGTGGTCTGCCAGACCCTGGCCAAGACGGCTGACGGTCGGGGACGGGCGGTCGCCACCGAGGTCCTCGTCGCGACCGCTGCGGTCCGCAACCTCATCCGCGAGGGGAAGACCCACCAGATCTACTCCGCGATGCAGGCGGGTGCGAAGCACGGCATGCACACGATGGACCAGCACCTCGCCGACCTGGTGAAGAAGGGTCGGATCACGTACGAGACCGGCCTGGAGAAGTGCCACCACGCCGAGGACTTCAACAAGCTCACCGGCCGAGGCTGAGAGGCACCCCGATGGCGGCAACCCTGACGTTCCAGTACTCCGTTCGCGACCGCAACGGCAAGATCGTCTCCGGCAAGCTCGAGGCGGAGTCACCGGCCGCGGTGGCGGCGAAGCTCAAGGGCATGGGCTACGCGCCCGTCAGCATCTCGCAGGCCAACTCCGGCATGCAGAAGGAGCTCTCGATCCCCGGCATGGGGAAGCGGGTCAAGCTCAAGGACCTCGCGGTCATGTCCCGCCAGTTCGCGGTCATGATCAACTCGGGTCTCTCCCTCCTGCGGGCCCTGACGATCCTGTCCGAGCAGAGCGAGAACAAGGAGCTCGCGCGGGTCCTCGGGGAGGTCCGGGGCGACGTGGAGGCAGGCAACGCGCTCTCCACCTCGATGGCCAAGCACCCCGCGGTGTTCCCGCCGTTGATGGTGAACATGACGCGGGCCGGTGAGGTGGGCGGGTTCCTCGACCAGACCCTGCTGGAGATCGCGTCCAACTACGAGTCCGAGGTGAAGCTGCGCGGCAAGGTCAAGGCCGCGATGACCTACCCGGTCGTCGTCTTCGTCATGGCCATCCTGATGTGCGTCGGCATGCTCATCTTCATCGTGCCGGTCTTCGCCGGCATGTTCACGGACCTGGGCGGCGAGCTGCCCGCCCCCACGCGGGTCCTGGTCATGCTCAGCCATGCGATGAAGTTCCTGGCGCCGCTCGGGCTGCTCGCGGCCATCGTCTTCTTCTTCACCTGGCCGAAGGTCAAGAACCTGGACGGCGTACGCAACGTCCTCGACCCGCTCAAGCTGAAGATGCCGGTGTTCGGCAACCTGTTCCAGAAGATCGCCCTGAGCCGCTTCACGCGCAACCTGGGCACCATGCTGCGAGCCGGCGTGCCCATCCTGCAGGCCCTCGAGATCGTCGCGGACACGTCCGGCAACGTCGTCATCGCCCGGGCGGTGCGCGACGTGCAGGAGAGCGTGCGCAAGGGCGAGCCCCTGACGCAGCCGCTGTCCCAGCACGCCGTGTTCCCGGCGATGGTGGTGCAGATGATGGCGGTCGGCGAGGACACCGGGGCCCTGGACACGATGCTGGCAAAGATCAGCGCGTTCTACGACCAGGAGGTCGAGTCGACCACGGAGTCGCTCACGGCGCTGATCGAGCCGCTGATGATCGCCGTCCTCGGCGGCACGGTGGGCTCGATGATCATCGCGCTGTACATGCCCATCTTCAAGGTGTTCGACCTGATCGAGTAGGTCCTCCGGTTTTGGGGGGAGGGGGGACCCGGGCATCGCGCCCGGGTCCTCCCTTCGGCTTAGGGGCAGGACCTGGCCGCCGCGGCCGGCCCGTGGGCGGATGTCGGTTTGGCGCGGCCCGGGGGCTACGGCTCGGTCAGCCCGCCTCCCACACGGACAGCCGCAGGTCGCGTGCCTCGCTGAAGTGCCGCTCCGCTGCGGCGGCGGCTCTGGGCGCGTCCCCGTCCAGCACCGCGGCGGCGAGCGCGCGATGTTCCTCGACACTGTGCGACCAGTGCGCCGACGCCGTCGGCGTCGAGACGGGATAGCGCAGCAGGTGCAGGTTCAAGCGGTCCAACAGGTCGATCAGCGCGAGGTTGTGCGTCGCCAGCCAGATGCCGCGATGGAACTCGCTGTTGCGGTTGGACATGTCCTGCGGGTCTGGCTCCGACACCTCCTCCAGTGCGGCCAGGAGACGCTCGAGGCGCACCCGGTCCAGCGGCGTGCGCCGCAGGGCCGCCATGCGGGCGGCGGCGGTCTCCAGCGCGATCCGGGTCTCGCAGATGTCGAGGATCTCTTCCGGCGTGCGCTCGGTGACCGCGACGCCGCGGTCGGTCCGGCGGACCAACCCGTCCTGCTCGAGCCGGCTCAGCGCCTCCCGCACGGGCGTCCGGCTGACCCCGAGCCAGTCGCCGAGAGCCGACTCGGCGAGGGGGGCGCCCGGCGGGAAGTTGCCGTCCAGGATCGCCTTCTTGATCCGGTCGTACGGCGACGGAGGCCGGATCGAGGCACGGGGCCTAGGCATGCCCTGACCATCCTCTCTCCGCCGGCGGAGTCGCCAGGATAGGCCCGCCCTCTCAGGCCGGCACGTCGGCCGGTCGCACGCAGTGGTGCGGCGCCCGGGTCCCCGAGGGGTCCTGACCGCTGCTCAGCTCGCTCAGCAACGCAGCGGCCGCCGTCAACGGAACCGGCGCGGTGGTCATCGAGGCGAACGGGTACCGGTCACGGGCGAGCAGCCGCAGCGCCGCGGCCAGCCCGTCGGCGTCGTGCCCGCGCACGCCCGTCACCGTCAGCTCCCGCTTCGTGATCAGGCCCGCGGGAAAGGCCGCGGCGGGTGCGGCGGAGCCGCCCGCGAGCACCACCCGGGCGTGCCGCCCGGCGACCCGCACGGCCGTCTCTGCCGCCGCGGCCGCACCCGTGACCTCCACCACGACCTGTGCGCCTCGACCACCCGTGAGCCGTCGCACCGCGGCCTCCACGTCGTCGAGGTCGCTGCGCAGGACGGCATCCGCTCCCAGCTCCGAGCCGATCCGCAACCGGAGCTGGTCGCCCGCCGTGCCCACCAGGACCACGGGTCCCGCACCCACCTCGCGCGCGGCGACGACGCAGCCGAGCCCGTGCGCTCCCGGGCCGAGGACCACCACGCACTCACCGGGGGCCGCCCGGGCGACGCCTGCCACCCACCGCAGGCCGTTGGCCAGGGGGGTGGCCAGCACCGCGAGGGAGGACGCGACACCGGGGGGCACCGGGTGCAGCTGTGCGCGGGGGTGCAGGTACATCCACTCGGCGAAGCCACCCCACAGGCCGGGGGCGGTGCGCACAGACGTGCGCCCGTACCTGAGGAACGCGGCGGAGTGGAAGTCGGTGCGTGGGCACAGCTGGTGATGGCCGGTCCGGCACTCCCGGCACCAGCC
>JBEEFQ010000131.1:0-2885 GCA_041166245.1 Actinomycetota bacterium
CGGCGTCTCTCAGGTCGAAGGATCTGACCCACGGCATGCAAGCTCGGATCTGCGGCGGCTCGTGCTGGTGGCCTTCGTGTCGCTGGTGGCGTTCAGCGGGTTCGAGGCGACGTTCTCGCTGCTCGCAGAGCTGCGGCTGGACCTGGGGCCGACCGGAGTCGGCGCCGTCTTCACCGCGATCGGCGTCGTCCTCGTGCTCGTCCAGGTCCGGCTGGTCGGGCCAGCCAACGCGCGGCTGGGCGAGACGGGTGCGCTGCGGGCAGGGCTGGCCGCCAACGCCATCGGCCTCCTGCTGCTCGCCGTCGACGGGGGATGGGTCCTGCTCGTCCCCGGCCTGGTGCTGCTCTGCGCAGGACAGGGCCTGGTGACGCCGACCCTGTCCTCCGCGGTGGGCGGTCGCGCCCATGCCGACCGCCGGGGATCGGCCTACGGGCTCCAGCAGTCGGCCGGTGGCCTGGCGCGGGTGGTCGGCCCGGCGCTCGCCGGCCTGCTGTTCCAAGATGCGGGTGCTGCCGCGCCCTACGTCTTCGGCGCCGCCTTGGTCGTGGCCGCCCTCGCGCTCGTCCCTGGGGTGACAGACCACCGACAGCTGGCGTATGTTACCGAGAGGTAACTTCTAGCGGGAACGAGGTGCGCCATGGGCGACTTCTCTCTGGCCCTCAACGAGGACCAGCTTCAGATCCAGAAGTGGGTGCACGACTTCGCCGAGGACGTCGTGCGGCCTGCTGGCGAGGAGTGGGACGAGCGGGAGGAGACCCCGTGGCCCATCATCGAGGAGGCCGCGAAGATCGGCCTCTACGGCACGGACTTCATGGCCAACGCCATGATGGGCGACCCCACCGGGCTCACCCTTCCGGTTGCCATGGAGGAGCTCTTCTGGGGTGACGCCGGCATCGGCCTGTCGATCTTCGGTTCCGGCCTCGCCGCCGCGGGCATCGCCGGGCAGGGCACGCCCGAGCAGGTGTTCGAGTGGGTGCCCCAGTGCTACGGCACGCCGGAGAAGATCATGCTCGGCGCGTACGCGGTCAGCGAGCCCGACGCCGGCTCCGACGTCAGCTCGCTGCGCACGAAGGCGACCTACGACGAGGCCAAGGACGAGTGGGTGCTCAACGGCACCAAGGCGTGGATCACCAACGGCGGCATCGCGGACGTCCACGTCGTCGTCGCCACGGTCGACGCGTCGCTCAAGTCGCGGGGCCAGGCCGCGTTCGTCGTCCCGCCGGGCACGCCCGGTCTCTCGCAAGGTCAGAAGTACAAGAAGCACGGCATCCGCGCGTCGCACACCGCAGAGGTCGTGCTCGAGGACGTGCGCGTGCCCGGCAGCTGCCTCCTCGGCGGCAAGGAGAAGCTCGACGAGAAGCTCGCCCGCGCGCGTGAGGCCGGCAAGACCGGCGAGAAGCAGCCCGCGATGGCGACCTTCGAGGCGACTCGCCCGGCGGTCGCGGCCATGGCCGTCGGCATCGCGCGCGCCGCCTACGAGTACGCGCTGCAGTACGCCAAGGAGCGCCAGGCGTTCGGCAAGGCGATCATCCAGAACCAGGCGATCGCGTTCATGCTCGCTGACATGGCGACCGAGATCGACGCTGCACGCCTGCTCGTCTACCGCGCCGCTTGGCTCTCCCGGAACGGGCAGTACGTCAACGCCGAGGGCTCGATGTCCAAGCTCAAGGCCGGTCGCACCGCGGTGTGGGTGACCGAGCGGGCGATCCAGATCCTCGGCGGCTACGGCTACGTCCGTGAGTACCCGGTCGAGCGGTTCCACCGCGACGCGAAGATCATGGACATCTTCGAGGGCACCGAGCAGATCCAGCAGCTCGTCATCTCGCGAGCGATCAGCGGCCTCCGCATCGAGTAGCCCGGCGGCCTAGGCGGGCTCCTCCGGTGGCAACAACGAGCGGAGGAACGCGCGGTAGGACGTGCCGCCGGGGGCGAGCCCGAGCTCGGCGCCGTTGGCGAACTCGTACTCGGCCATGTTCTCCAGGCGGGCCAGCACGTGCTCGGCCGTGAGATGTCCAGCTTCAACGGCCTCGTTCCAGGAGGCCTCGTCCAGGATCATGATCGGGACGTCGAGGCCGTGGGTCCATCGGGGGTTACCCGGGTAGCGACTCACGCTTCCTCCGCGGTGGCGTCCGCCCTCCACCGGTCGACCGCTCCCGGGGCGAAGGGGTTCGTGCCGCCACGGAGCGCCTTGCGTGCCTTGATGCCGGCGGCGACCTCGGCGAGCTCGTTGGCTCCGTCGGGCCTCCATCCGTGCGCCAGAGCCCACGCCTTGACCACCTCGGGTTCCCAGTCGTAGCCGGCGTCACGGAGCAGCTTGAACGCCCAGATGGCCTTCGGCCGGTCGAGGGGGTGGGCCAGGCCGGTGGACAGGTTGACCATTACGGTCACCGACTCGAGGGCGGCCGCCACGACCGGGTTCGGTCCGGCGAGGGCTGGCGTGGAGTGCACGCCGAGGATGTCGACGGCTCCGCGCGCCTGGCGCCACGCGAGCGACTCGGCCTCGACCCAGGGCATGAGGATCATGGCCTTGAGGTTGGGCATCACGTCGATCTTGTCGAGGGCTCCGTCGTTCGCCCACGCCGCGACGACGACGCCCGCAGTGCTCCTCACCGTCTTCCAGGACTCCTGGCGGATCGTGCGCGGCAGCCGCGCCAACGCACCATCACGGAAGTTCGACTTCGATGGGGCCACGACGGTGATGCCAGATCCGTGGGCGGTGGCGCGCTTGACGGCCCATCCGAGCGCGACGCCGAGTTGGTCGTCGTGGCACGGGAACTTGCCGATGTAGGCAGCTTCGTAGGTGGGCGTCTTCTCGAACATGGGGCCTCCCGGTCCCGTCGGCGTCGTCGCCCGGTTGTCCGTGATTCAGCGACGACGTGGGTGCT
>JBEEFQ010000132.1:0-13897 GCA_041166245.1 Actinomycetota bacterium
CGACGCGCGCCGCGCCGTCGTCGAGCGACAGGACAAGGATGTCGTTGACGACCTCGCCGCCGTCGAGGTGGCGCTCCCGCACGCAGGCCACAACCCCGCCTTCCGGGTGGACGTCGTAGTCGGCGTAGCGGGTGCCGTCATCAGGCGTCAGGGGCGTGTCATCGACGAAGATGCGCTGGGATTCGAAGTCGCTGAAGATCACGCGGCCAAGGGACACCGTGTAATCGCCGCCGCCGTACTCGTGCACCAGCGTGCGGGCCGACGCACCGGGAGGGATCGCATCACCGCCGCCATGGCGGACCACGACCTGGCGGCCCGCCTCCGCTGGTCGCCGCTCGAGCCAGTACAGGTCGTCGCCGTCGACCCGAAGCTGGTCCAGCCCGACGACCTTCTCGACCAGCAGGTCGGCGGAGATGGGTGACGGCCAGCTGCCGTACGGAAGCACGGAGCTCATGGATCGATGAGCACGCCGGGGTTGAGGATCCCC
Source organism: Actinomycetota bacterium (assembly GCA_041166245.1). GTDB lineage: Bacteria > Actinomycetota > Acidimicrobiia > Acidimicrobiales > JAFATL01 > JBEEFP01. The sequence continues at coordinate 488 of JBEEFQ010000132.1, forward strand.
GCCGGGTCGAGCTGGGCCTTGGTGGCGCGCAGGGCATCCGCGAAGACGTCGGGACGCTGCCGGTCGTACCAGGGGCGGTGGTCGCGCCCCACGGCGTGGTGGTGGGTGATGGTGCCGCCGAAGGCGAGCACCGCCTCACCGGCCGCGGCCTTGATCTCGTCCCATTGCTCCACCTCGGAGCCGGGGCGGCCGGGTGCGATCACGCTGAAGTAGGGCGCAGGTCCGTCGGGGTAGAGGTGGGTGAAGCGGCAGGTGACCCAGCCGTCGCCGCACACCTCCTTCACTGCCCGCTCGACTGCGTCGGTGACGCCGCGGTGCAGCGTCGGGAAGGCGTCCCAGGTGATGGAGGTCTCAAAAGTGTCAGCCACCACACTCATGCGCACCAGCGCATCGCGCGTGTACGGCGCCCGTACGAAGGCGTTGCGCCACGCGCCCACTGCGCCCTCCCGACTGGCTTCGCCCGCCTCGGCAGGACCGGACGACTTCACACCGTCGGGGATGACCCCACCGTGGTCGCCAGCGAGCTCCACGGCCCGGGCCATCCACGCGTCCACGGGGTGATCGGCCGACTCGAAGCCGAGGACGAGCAGCCCGCCCTCCACGTCGCCGGCACCGGCCGAGATGGCGGCTTCGGCGCTGTCGAGGAGCCGGCAGTTGGTGGGGAAGAGGCCCGACTGCGCAAGGGCCCGCACCGCCTCGGCCCCCGCCTCGAACGTGCTGAACCGCACACCGGCCGACGCGCGCCATCGGGGGCGGTGCTGCAGGCGCATCCACGCCTCGGTGATGATGCCGAGCGTTCCCTCCGACCCGAGGAACATGCGGTCGGGCGACGGCCCCGCGCCGGAGCCCGGCAGGCGGCGGGACTCCGAGACCCCCGTCGGCGTGACGACGCGCAGTGACTCCACCATGTCGTCGATGTGGGTGTAGACGGTCGCGTAGTGGCCGCCTGACCGGGTGGCCAGCCATCCGCCGAGCGTCGACATCTCGAAGCTCTGGGGGAAGTGGCGCAACGTGTAGCCGTGGGGCCGCAGCGCATCCTCGAGCGCGGGTCCGAAGATCCCGCCCTGGATCCGTGCCGCACGCGACACGTCGTCGATTTCGAGCACCTGGTCGAGGCGGCTGAGGTCGATGCAGACCGCACCCGCGCACTCGACGCCACCCACCACCGAGGACCCGCCGCCATAGGGCGTGGCGGGCACGTCGATGGAGCCGCACCAGTCGAGCAAGGCCGCGACCTCGTCCTCCGAGGTCGGGAACGCGACGACGTCGGGCGCGGCGCTGAAGTCGCCTTGGAAGCCTCGCACCACATCGCGGTACGCCTTGCCGTAGGTGTGGCCGGCCCGGTCGAAGGCGTCGGTCGAGCAGATCGCCACCAACGCGTCGGGCGGCACGAGTCGGGACGGCGGCAGGGTCACGTCCTCCAACCGGGGGGGATCGGCGACCGTGAGCTCGCGGCCGAACCGGGCCGAAAGCCCCGCGGCGATGCCCTTCGTCTGCTCGGTGGTGGGCCCCTCGCCCTCGTAGCCCCAACCCCAGAAGCTGCGGGTGCGCGTCGTCACGCCACCGGGGGCTTCGGCTCGCGATCGACGACGAGGCGGAACACGTCGGGCCGGCTGTAGTGGCCCACGACATCGAACTGGCGGCGGGACAGGCGCGCCACGTTGGCATCGATGTCGGCGTAGACGATCCCGGCCTCGCCGACCAGCGGTCCGGCGACGAGCTCGCCCTCGGGGTCGGCGATGCAGGAGTTGCCGCGAGCCAGCCAGTCGTCGTCGCCTCGGTAGATCGCGTCGCGGTCGGGGATGTCAGCGGGCACGTCGGAGCCGCGCATGCAGAAGTTGATCCCGACGACGAACGTCCGTCCTTCTTTGGCGATGTGGCGCATCGACGCGACCCACGCGTCGCTGTTGTCCCACGTGGGGGCCAGGTAGATGTCGACGCCCTGGGCGTACATGGCCATGCGGGCGAGCGGCATGTAGTTCTCCCAGCACATGAGCCCGCCCAGGCGTCCGAAGGGCGTGTCGAAGACGGGCATGGTCGAGCCGTCGCCCATGCCCCATACCAGTCGCTCTCCGCCGGTGGGCATGAGCTTGCGGTGCTTGCCGAGGGGCTCGCCATCGGGTGCGAAGTACAGATAGGTGTTGTAGAGGGTGCTGCCCTCGCGCTCGTTGACGCCGATCCCGAGGTAGGCGCCCGCCTCCCGGGCCGCCTCGCCCAGCGCCTCGGTGGCGGGGCCTGGCACCTCGACCGACTGGTCGAGGAGCCGTGCATACCACCGGGCCGCGCCGTCGGCCCACGGCGTGGTGCGCCACACCCAGTCTGGGTAGGTGGGCACGAAGGCCTCGGCGAAGGCGATGAGCCCTGCCCCTTCGCTGGCTGCCTCCTTGCAGAGGCCGGCGACCTTCTCGACCGTCGCGTCCCGGTCGAGGAAGACGGGCGCCGCCTGCACGGCTGCCACCTTCACGGGCTCGATCCGCTCACTCATGCGGCGAGGCTATGCCGCCTTGCTCACTGCGGCTCCGCCGCTGCGCTCGCCGAGGCGACGCCACCCCTGAGGGGACCCCGTCGCCGCCTCGATTTCCTCAAGGGCGGCCCTCAGGCGCCGATGGAAGAACGATGGCGTCTGACCTCCTGGATGGGCAGCTGCGCCTGCTGATGCGCGTCGGCGGCTCCGATCTGCACGTCAAGGCAGGGGTCAAGCCGCGCGTCCGCGTGAACGGCGAGCTGATCGTCCCCGACGGCGCCCCGGTGCTCCGGCCCGAGGACACCGCGGCCATGGCCGAGTCGATCATGCCGTCGCATGTGGCCGAGCACTTCCGCACCGCCCACCACGCCGATTTCGCGTACGTGCTCGACGGTCGTAGCCGCTTCCGCGTCAACGTCTACCGCCAGCGCCACACCGTCGCCCTCGTGTTCCGCCGGGTCGGCACCGACCTCGGCACCGTCGCCGAGCTGCACCTCCCGCCCGTCGTCCAGCGTTTGGCGGAGGAGCCCCGCGGCCTGGTCCTCGTCAGCGGCCCCACGGGCTCGGGCAAGAGCACCACCCTCGCGGCCATGATCGAGCACATCAACGCCACCAGGGCGGTGAACATCATCACGCTCGAGGACCCGATCGAGTTCGTGCACGACGACCGGCGGGCATCGGTCTCGCAGCGGGAGATGGGCGTCGACTTCGGCGACTTCACCAGCGGGTTGCGCGCCGCGTTGCGACAGGACCCCGACGTCATCTTCGTGGGCGAGATGCGTGACGCGGAGACGGTCGACACCGCGCTTCGGGCTGCGGCCACCGGTCACCTCGTGCTGTCCGCGCTCCACACCGAGTCGGCCACCGAGACCGCCAACCGCATCGTCGACTTCTTCCCGCGCCACCAGTCACTCCAGATCCGCACGGTGCTGGCCGGAGCGCTGCGGGGAACGGTGTGTCAGCGCCTCGTCGTCACCACGGACGGACTGGGCCGCGTGCCTGTGGTGGAGACCATGGTCGTCAACGGACGCATCCAGGAGTGCATCATCGACCCGGTGAAGACCGAGCGCATTGCCGAGATCCTGGCCGAGGGCGAGTTCTACGGCATGCAGACGTTCGACCAGCACCTGGCAAAGCTCCTGGCCGAGAACGTCATCGACATGCCCACCGCCCTGGCAGCCGCGACCAGCCCCCACGACCTCAAGGTCCGTCTCCTCCGCAGCGGCATCGCCTGACACGACGGCGTCGGGTAATGCTGGGGGCATGGTCGCCGACCAGCACGGCTACATCTACGACCTGCTGATCAAGCTGGGGCTCACGGACTTCGGCGCGCGCACGGGCGAGTTCCTCCTCGTACGCCCACTCAAGATCGTGATCATCCTCGGCGCGGCCATGTTGGTGTCGCGTCTGGCCGCCCGCGCCATCCGGCGATTTGTGCGCTCGTTGAAGTCGCGCTCGCCGCTGCGGGCCACGTCGCTCCGGGCCGACCAGCGCGCCACCACCTTGGGCGACGTGCTGGCGAGCGTGACGCGCATGCTGATCATGAGCGTCGCCATCCTCATGGTGCTGGGCCAGCTGGGCCTCGATCTCGCACCCCTGCTGGCCGGCGCGGGCATCGCCGGCATCGCCATCGGCTTCGGTGCCCAGAGCCTGGTCAAGGACTTCGTGTCGGGCTTCTTCATCATCGTCGAGGACCAGTTCGGGGTCGGCGACGTCGTGGACCTCGACGGCACGACGGGCACCGTCGAGGAGCTCACCATGCGGGTGACGCGAGTCCGCTCCGTCGACGGCACGGTGTGGTTCGTTCCCAACGGTGAGTTGCGCAGAGTGGGCAACACGTCGATGGAATGGTCGCGGGCGCTCATCGACGTGCTCATCGCCTACGACAACGACGTGAGCGCTGTCACCGAGCTCATCAAGGACGAAGCCCTGCGCTTTGCCGACGACCCCGACTGGGACGAGCACGTGCTCGACCCGCCCGAGGTGTGGGGCGTGCAGGCCATGGGCTCGGAGGGCGTGACCATCCGGCTGGTGGTGAAGACTGCGCCCCGGCAGCAGTACAACGTGGCGCGCGAGCTCCGAGGCCGCATCAGCGCCCGCCTCCGTCGCGAGGGGGTGCGGGGACCGGGCCAGACCGTGCTCGTCAGCGCCGGCGCCCTCGACCAGGGTGCGCCGCCCCCGCCGCCGCCCGAGGACGACGTCTAGGTACGAGCTACTCGAGCGTGGCCTGGCCTTCCCGGCAGAAGGCCAAGAAGTCACAGCGCTCGCACCACGCGCCGGGCTGGACGGGGTACTGGGCCATCCCGATGCGCGCCAGTGTCTGCCCGAGGCGCGCTCGTACGGCGTCGACCGCCTCGACCGTCCAGTCCCGTTCGTCGAGCTCGGCGACGCCATCGGAGCGCAGGTAGCAGTACGTGGTTCGCAGCTTGGCCGCGTCGACCCCCCACGCATCGACGGCGGCGAGGGCGTAGAGGTCGAGCTGCGCCGATGCGCTGGGATCGCCGGTCGCGGGCGTGCGACCGGTCTTGAAGTCGACGACCTCGAACCGGCCGTCGCGGTCGTAGGCCGCATCCACCCGTCCCCGCACCACCCGTCCGTCCACGACCAGCACGAAGGGGGCCTCGACCTTCACCGGCTCGAGACCGGAGTAGGGGCTCTGGAGGAACGACTCCTGCAGCCCGGCGACGACACCGGTCGCGGCGGGAACGTCGACGTCGGGCTCGAACAGCGACAGTGGCCGGCCCGCCCGCTGCTCGATCCAGCGGTGCACGGACGTGCCCAGGGCGGCGGCCGCCGACGGCACGCGGGGCAGGGGGCGCACGTCGGACCAGTAGAACTGTCGAGGGCACCGCGCGTACGACACGAGCGAGGTGACGGAGACGGCGCCGGGTGGCGGCCTGCTCTCGGCGCCGGTGGGAGCAGGCAGTGACGCGTCGTCGAAGAGTTGGGGTGCGTCGTCGCGCGCCACCGGTCGACCGGCCCGACCCGCGGCGATGGCCCGGCGCCGCTCCCGCGCCGCGGTTGCGGGGTCGACGGAGGCTGGTTCCTGGCGGAAGCGCTCGGTGACGAGGTCGGTCTGGGACGCGACGAACTCGTAGAACCTCGACGGGCCCTGTGGGTCGGCCGGCCCGGGGTACCAGTGGGCGGCCGAGCACACGAGACGGCGGCGGGCGCGGGTGGTGGCGACATAGAACAGCCGCCACTCCTCGTCGAGCGAGCGCCGGCGTACCTCGTCGTCGATGTCGGTCATGCGCGCCACGGTGCGCCAGTGCGGCATCCCGCCGTCCTCGGCGCGCAGCCACCACGGCAGCGACGCCGACTGGCTGATGGGGTTCTCGCCGCCACGCGAGTCAGGGAAGATGCCACCGCCCCTGCCGCTGCCTCCCGCCAAGCCCGGCACCCACACCGAGTCGAACTCGAGGCCCTTGGCCTGGTGCACGGTCATCACCCGCACCGCCTCGCGGTCGCTCGGGTGGGCCTCGGCCAGCTCCTCCTCGGTCTCGTCGAGCAGTTGCAGGTACTCCACGAAGGCGAGCAAGCCGGGATCGCCGTCGACCGGTGCGAACCGGGCTGCGAGCTCGAAGAAGCGCAGCAGGTTCTCCCTGCCCTTGTCGCCGGCGGCGGCCCACAGGCCGGTGCGGCTGGCGATGAGCTCGCACAGGTCGAGCACCGACAGGCGCCGGGCGGCCGCGGCCAGCTCGCGTCGCTCGGCCGCGAACGCCGCCAGCCGGGTGCGGGCCGCGTCCGAGAGCTCGGGCACCGCGTCGACGTCGTCGAGGCCGGCACCGAGCACCGGCCGGGTGCCCTCCTCCCGGGCAACGCGTGCGAACCGCGCCAGCGCGGCGATGTCGCGGAAGCCAACGCGATAGCGGGGCCCCTGCAGGATGCGGAGCAGCGGGACGGTGGCGCCGGGCTCCGCCAGCATCTCAAGCCACGCCACCAGGTCGACCGTCTCGGGTCGGTCGAGCAGCCCACCCGCGCCGACCACGTCGACGGGCAGGCCCCGCGCCTCCAGGGCGGCGACGATGGCCCCGATGAGCCGGCGCTTGCGGCACAGCACCGCATGCCGGTTCCACGGGCCGCCCTGCGCCTCGATGTCGCGTGCGATCTCGGCCGCCTCGGCCGCGTCGTCGGACGCCAGGAAGCATTCGATGGTGGTCGGCTCGGCGCCGTCGAGGGACGTGAGGTGCTTCTCGAGTGCGCCCGGCACCTGGGCCTGGATGCGGTTGGCCAACTCGACGAGATGGGCCCCGGAGCGGCGGTTGACCTGGAGGGGCAGCTCGGTGGCGGGAGGCCAGTGGTCGGTGAAGGACATGATGTTGCCGAGGTGCGCGCCGCGGAACGCGTAGATCGACTGCATGTCGTCGCCCACCGCTGTGATGCACGACCCGGGCGGGTAGACGAGCTGCAGCAGGACCCGCTGGGCGTAGTTGGTGTCCTGGAACTCGTCGAGCAGGACGAACGGGAACTGGTCGCGCAGCCCGGCCGCCAGCTCAGGGTTCTCCTGCAAGAGGCGGACGGCGAGGGCGAGCTGGTCGCCGTAGTCGATGAGGGCACGGGCACGCTTGCGCTCCTCGTAAGCCTCGACGACCTGGCACAGCTCGAGCCTGCTCTCGGCTGTGTCCTTGATCTTCTTCCACCGTCCGGAAGTGATGAGGTCGGCGCAGTCACCCAGCACGGCCTCGATCGGAACCAGGTGATCGGCACAGCGCGACGCCAGCAGCAGCGCGTCGTCGACGATGAGGCTGGGCTTGAACGTCTTGCGCTTCGCGAAGCGGAAGTCGTCGAAGACGGAGAAGAGGAGCTGCCAGGCCTGGGCCCGGTTGAGGATGCGGACGTGGGGGGCCAGGCCCAGCTCGACGAGGTGGTCGGACACGAGGGCGGCGCCGAACGCGTGGTAGGTGGTGACGGTGACATCGGAGTCGGGGCCGAGGCGCTCGTTGACCGTCTGCTTGAGGTGCCCGGCAGCCTTGTTGGTGAAGGTGAGACCCAACAGCTGGTCGGGGCGGGCCTCGCGGTCGTTGACGAACCGGAGCATGCGCTCGGCCATCACCGTGGTCTTGCCCGTGCCCGCGCCGGCGACGATCAGCAGCGGCGTCTGGCCGTGGTCGATGGCTGCCTGCTGCTCGGGGGTGGCGATGAACGTCACGTGTCGCCCACCTCCCGGCCCTCGGGCCAGAGCGGGCAGAGGCGGTGGAAGTCGCAGTGGTCGCAGTCGGCGTCGACCGATGGGTCGAACGACTCCGCGACGATGCGCTCGGCGGTGGCCAGGATGCGCGCTTGGGTGACGGCGGCGTGGTCGGGCCTGATCTCCTGCTCGCGCGCCTCCATGCGCCGCAGGTAGAGGAGACGCAGCTGCGTGGGCGGTCCCCACCCCGCCATGTCGGGATCGAGGGTGGCGGCCAGGTGATAGGTCGCGAGCTGCAGGTCGTCGGGCATGTCCTCGACGCGCACCATGCGCCGGCCCGTCTTGTAGTCGACGACGCGGATGCCGTCGCCGTCGTCGGCTCGGTCGACCCGGTCGATGCGTCCCACGATGCGGTGCGGGCCGACCTCGATGTCGAACTCCCGCTCGGTGTCGAGCACCTCGGGCCCCCCGGAGGTGAGCGACCCCTCCTTCTCCCACCACAGGGTGAGCATCTCCATGTAGTCGCGCCTGGCCTCTTCGAGCTGGGGCCGGTAGGGGGCGATGTCGTCGCGCCAGCACTCGTCCGCGATCTCGAAGAGCCGTTCGACGAGGCGAGGCTCGTTCGCCGCCGGATCGAGGAAGCGCTCGAGCACATCGTGCACGAGCGTGCCCAGGTCGGCGTAGACGCTGCTCTCGTCGCGGGCGCCGGCGGCGTACCGGTAGGCGTACCGCAGCGGACAGTCGCTGTACGTGTCGAGCTGGGAGGCGGAGAGCACGAGGGCGCCGTCGGGGTACACAGGGCGGAGGCCGAGCGTCTCGCCCGGTGCGGGCGACGGCGGTGGCGGGGGTGGCGGGTACGCGACGTCGGCCTCGGCGCACGTGCCGACGAAGCGGCTCACGAGCACGCCGGGCTCGGGCGCGGCCGTGCACAGGGTCTGCTCCGTCGCCCGCGTGACGGCGGTGGTGAAGCGACGGCGCTCCTCGGCCAGCGAGCGGGTCCGACGTGCGGGCACGTCGGGCGGCGGTGCATCGGGCGCGGCTAGGAGGGCGCGGTCGAAGAAACGACGCCCGGTGCGCACGCGCGGCAGCTCACCTTCCAAGCAGCCGGCCACGACCACCAGCCGCCACGCCCGGCCTGCTGCTCTGTCGATGGTTGTGACCGTGACGCGATCGGGGCCCGACACCTCCGCCACCCACGGGTCGGGCTCGGCGCCCGCGTCGGCGCTCCGCTCGAGTGCGGCCAGCCACGCCACGACCGCGTCGAGAGCCCGCTCGTCCGCCGGGACCAGCGGGTGCTCGGGCGGGTGGACGAGGTGGGCCAGGCCCCGCTGGAAGGCGTGGTGGGCGAGCGCCACGGGATCGGTGACGGGCCCGAGCTCGGCCAGCTCGGCGCCGAGGGCGGCGGGATCGGCCACCTCCGCGACCGGCGAGCTCCGCAGGCGGTCGACGGCAGTGGTTTCGCCTTGGGCCAGCTCGAGCAGGTCCTGGAGGGCCCGCACCGCCGGCGCATCGATCACCGGCGCCGGGGGACGGGCCACTGGCACCGCGTTGCGCACGAGGGCGCGGCCGATGGCCTGGCCCCGCGCCGCTGATCGGGTCAGCACCGCCATCTCGCCCCATGGCACCCCCTGCGCCCGGGCCGCCAGCAATGCGCCCGCCACCGCCTCGGGCTCGAGCGACGGGTGCGGCACCCGCACCAGGGCAGGCGGGCCCGCCTGCCGGAAGGTGGGGCTGAGCTCCACGACGGACGCACCCGGGGCGACGGCGCCCAGCCGGCCGTCGAGGTCGGCGGTGGGGTCGCCGGCCACGACGGCCGGGACGCCGGCGGAGACGAGGTCCTGCACCAGCCGAGCTGCCGCAGTGCCGGCCGCGTCGTGGTCGTCGACGAGGACGGCGGCGAAGCGGTCGACGTCGTTGGCCGGCCCCACTGCCACCGCCCGGGCCAGCAACCCGGCACCGTCCACCCACCCGTGCTCGCGCAGCTCGGCCTGATACCGCTCGGCGAACGCGAGGAGCTCCCGCCAGCGGTCGCCGCTGCCGGCAGTCACGGCGGCCGCCGTCACGTCGGTGGGATGGGCCAGCTCCGATTGGAGGTCGAGCAGTGTGCCCGCCACCTCGTCGGCGAACGCGGGCTGGCCCACGTAGCCGTCGAGGGTGGGCCACAGGTCGGCCCGGCTGGCCTCCTCGCCGAGCAGTCGGCTCACCACCGCCCGCTGCTCACCAAAGCCGAGGAGTCGCGGCGTGTCGCCCGTGCGCTGGAGGCGGTCGAAGGCCAGCCCCCACGCGGTGGTGACGGGGAGGCTGTCGAACCCGCCGTGGAGCCGGGCCAGGACCTCGTCCAGGAAGCGGGCGGCCGCCATCCGGCTCCGGCACAGCACGAGCACCCGCCCCGCGCCGTGCTCGGCCGCCAGCCTGAGGTAGCGGTGGGCGAGTGCGGTGGTCTTCCCGGCGCCGGGTGGCCCCACCACGATCAGCCTGGCGTCGGTGTGCTCCACCACCGCCAGTTGCGCAGCTGTCAGCACGCCGCCATCACCCCTGTCCGCCACAGGACCGAGGCTACAGAGGGGCTGTGACAGCCTCGCCCAGATCCCCCCGACCGGACAATCGGGCAGGAATCGGGCAAGGTGGTGGCGAAAGCTCCCAATCAGGAGGCTTGGGCATGGATCGATTGATGGAGCGCCTGCGCAGCCTGCAGGAGCGGCCGACACTGCAGTTGGTAATGGGCCTCGGTGGCGCCATCGTGCTCGTGTTCCTCATTGGCGTGATCGGTGCGTTCCTCGTGGGTGACGACGGCGGCAGCAACGTCGAGGCGGCCAAGGGCGCGTCGAGCGACGAGGGGTCTGACACCACCCTGCTCCCGGAGGAGGACCCGGGCGCGGCGGGGGAGACCACCACCACTGCGGCCGCCGCGGGCACGACCAAGACGACGGCGAAGGCGGGCGCGGCCCCCAAGACCGTCGGCGGCAGCGGCATCGCCAAGAACGACGCGGTGAGCACCCAGGGCGCGACACGCGTCGGCGTGACCGCCACCGAGATCCGCTGGGGGCTCCACGCGCCCGAGACCTTCGACGGGGCGCCGCTCAACCTGGCCGAGGACCCCCTCAAGGGCGTCGGCATCTACCTCGAGGTGCTCAACAACAGCGGTGGCGTGCACGGGCGCAAGATCATCCAGAAGTTCGCCGACGACCGCTACACGGTCGAGGGCGGGCAGACCGCCGGCAAGAAGCTCATCAACGACGACAAGGTCTTCTTCCTGAGCGGTGCGCTCGGCGTCGACCAGATCGCCCAGGTCGCCAAGCTGGCGCGCGAGGCCAAGCCCTTCGCGGTGCCATACATGGCCGGCGGCGGCTCGGAAGAGCCGTTCAAGGACATCGGGATGTTCCAGATCGCCGGCAGCTACGACACCCATCTGATCAAGCTCGCCCAGTACCTCGGCAAGCTGACCAAGGACAACGGCACGCCGTACTTCGGCAAGACCAAGGTGGGCGTGAGCCGGCTCGACTCTCCCTTTATCCAGCCGTCGGTCGAGAAGGTGTTCAAGGACGCCCTCGCCCAGAACGGTCTCCAGCTGGTCAAGACCGTCACCGTGGACAAGCCCACGGTGCAGAAGACCTACGCCACGCAGATCCTCGACCTGAAGGGCGCGGGCGTGCAGATCTTCGTCCCCGCCCAGGACCCGATCACCACGTCGCGACAGGTTGCGGAGTGCCGGGCCCAGGCATGTCCGTGGGTCTACGCCACCTCCGACTTCGCGCATGAGAGCGACGTGGCCCTCACCCTCATGCAGGGGTCGTGGAGCAGCGCACCAGCCGGTCCCGTCTACGCCCTCGCCGGTGGGTGCTATTACCTGTCGACCGCGGCCAACTGCGGCGCCTTGCCCGCGGCCCGCAACGAGTGGGTCAAGTCCAAGGGACAGGCCGATTTCAACAAGGACGGTCAGGGCGGCGTGGCCGGCTACCAGATCGTCCACTTCTGGCTCAAGGCCCTCCGTGACATCGGCCCCGACCCGACGCGCGAGAAGCTCATGGGCGCACTGGCCAGCTACCAGGGGTACAACGACCTCGTGGGAGGGCCCATCACCCACAAGGGCTCGTCCAACACGGCGCACGGCGCTGAGGCGTTCGTGAAATACCGGGCGACGAACAAGCCCGGCCCTGATGTCGCGACCCAGTTCACCTGGGAACAGATCTCGGACGGCTTCGTCACCTCCTTCTGATGGCGGAACCGCGCCGCTCGCCCCGTCGCGCGCGCGGCGAGCCTCTCACCGCCCATCGACCCGAGGGTCAGGCGGTGGAAGGCGAGCGAACCGAGTCACTCGCCGTCCTCACGTGCGAGGACGTCACCGTCACCTTCGGCGGTCTCCAGGCCCTGCGTGATGTCGCGCTCGAGGTGCGGGAGGGCGAGATCGTCGGACTGATCGGTCCGAACGGCGCGGGCAAGACGACGTTGATGGAGTGCATCTCGGGCTTCCAACCCGTTGACCGCGGCAAGATCGTCTACCGCGGAAGCGACCTGCTCGCCCTGACCCCGGGCCAGCGGGCCGACGCCGGTATCGGCCGCACGCTCCAGAACGTCCGGCTCTTTCCGTACCTCTCCGTCGTCGACAACGTGCGGGTGGCCCTGCACCGCCACATGGACCATGGCGTGCTGAGCCATGCCTTCGCTCTTCCCGCGGCCCGCGCCGAGGAGCGGGCGATCCTCAAACGCGCCCAAGCCCTGGTCGAGCTCATGGGCATGACCGGGTTCGCGGAGAAGTACGCATCGGAGCTCTCCTACGGCACGCTGCGCGTGCTCGAGCTGGCGTGCATGCTCGCCCTCGAGCCGACGATGCTGCTGCTCGACGAGCCTGCGTCGGGGATCAGTCAGAAGGAGACGGAGGCGCTTGGGCCGCTCCTGCTCCGGATCAAGGAGGAGACGGGCGCCACCATCCTCATGATCGAGCACGACATGCCGTTGATCATGGGGCTGGCCGACTGGATCTACGTCCTCGACGCGGGCCAGAACCTGAGCTCGGGTTCGCCGGCGGTCGTACAGGCCGACGCCCAGGTGGTGGAGGCGTACCTCGGCACCCCGAACGAGCAGCGCAAGATCGCGGCGTCGGTCAAGACGCATGTCGAGGAGGACACCGAGGCGGACATGCTCCTCGAGGTCGACGGCATCGACGTGTTCTACGACAAGGTGCAGGTGCTGTACGGCGTGGACGTGCACGTGCGCAGGGGCGAGCGCATCGCCCTGCTCGGCACGAACGGAGCGGGGAAGTCGACGGTGCTCAAGGCCGCCTCCCGCCTCATCCCACTCGGCGCGGGCACCATCCGATGGAAGGGCGTCGACGTCAAGGAGCTGCGCACCGAGGAGCTCGTGCGTCGGGGCCTGGGCCAGGTTCCGGGCGGGCGTGGCCTCTTCCCCACGCTCACCGTGCTCGAGAACCTGCGCATGGGTGGCTACATCTACAAGGACCCGAAGCAGGTCGACGCCGAGGTCGAGCGCGTCATCCACTACTTCCCGTGGGTGAAGGAAAGGCTCGAGCAGAAGGCCGGGACCCTGTCGGGTGGCGAGCTGCAGCAGCTGGCCACTGGCCGGGCCCTGATGACGCGACCCGAGCTCCTCATGATCGACGAGCTCTCCCTCGGTCTCGCCCCCGTCGTCATCGAGCGCCTCATGGACACCGTGCAGCAGCTCCACGACGAGGAAGGCCTCACCGTCCTCATCGTCGAGCAGCAGGCCAGCTTCGCCCTCGGCTACACCGACCGGGCCTACTTCCTGGAGAAGGGGGAGGTGCGCTACGAAGGCGACTCGGCCGGCCTGGCCGAACGTCCCG
>JBEEFQ010000133.1:0-27428 GCA_041166245.1 Actinomycetota bacterium
CGTGAGCACCCTGAAGGCCGAAGAGCTGGTGCGACGCGGCCTCGGTCAGGTGCCCGGCGGCCGCGGGCTGTTCCCGACGCTCACCGTCGGCGAGAACCTCCGCATGGGCGGCTACATCTACACCGACGAGAAGCAGGTCGAGGCCGAGGTCGAACGGGTCACGTCGTACTTCCCGTGGATCGCCGACCGCGCCGGCCAGCCGGCCGGGACGCTGTCCGGCGGGGAGCAGCAGCAGCTGGCCACCGCCCGAGCCCTCATGCTGCGACCGGAGCTGCTGATGATCGACGAGCTGTCGCTCGGCCTGGCGCCGCTCGTCATCGAGCGGCTGATGGAGACCGTGCAGCGGCTGTGCGACGAGGAAGGGCTCACCGTGGTGATCGTCGAGCAGCAGGCCAGCTTCGCCCTCGGCTACACCGACCGCGCCTACTTCCTGGAGAAGGGGGAGGTGCGCTACGAAGGCGACTCGGCCGGCCTGGCCGAACGTCCCGACCTGCTGCGCTCGGTGTTCCTCGCCGGTGCGACGGCGGGGTTCGGCGCCGGCAGGGGGGGTCGCGCCAAGCCCGCTTCCGCCACCAAGAAGACGGCCGCCAAGCGCCGCTCCGCCCCGCTCAAGGCACGGCGGACGAAGTGAGCTCAGAGACGGAGCGCGGCCCTTGACGACGTTCCTCGCCTACCTGGCCGTCGGGCTCATCCAGGGCCTCATCTACGGCCTGCTCGCCCTCGGCCTGGTGCTCGTCTACAAGGGCACGCGCGTCGTGAACTTCGCCCACCCGTACTTCGGGTTGGTGTGCGCCTTCCTGTGCTGGTGGCTCACGGCCAAGGCGTCGTTCCCGCCGTTCTCCTGGCTCCCCTTCGAGGCCAACAGCCTGCCTCGCTTCGCCATCGCGGCCGTGCTGTCGCTCGTGCTCATCGCCCTGTACGGGCTCAGCATCGAGCACGGCGTGATGCGCAGGTTGCGCACCGCCCCGCGGCTCGTGCAACTGGTCGCCACCATCGCCCTGGCCCAGGGCGCGGTTGGCATCGTCCAGCTCCTGTTCAACCGCACCGAGGAGCAGGCGTCGACGTTCCGGTCGCTGCCCGTGCTCGTGCCGCAGTCGATGCATTTCGACATCGGCGCGCGCACCGTCACCAACGCCGAGGTGCAGGTTCTGATCATCGTTCCCGTGATCTGCATCGCCGCCGCGATCTTCTTCACCCGGTCGAAGTTCGGCGTGGCCATCCGTGCCGCGGCCGAGAACGTCGAAGCCGCTCGTTTGCTCGGCATCTCGGCCGACCGCGTGTCGATGTTCGTATGGGTGACGGGTGCGGTGCTGGCTGGCATCGCGGGCATCCTCATCACCCAGACCCGCGGCAGCCTCGACATCGCCACCCTCTCCACCGGCTTCCTGATTCGGGCCCTCACCGCCGCCCTCGTGGGGGGGCTGGTGAGCCTGCAGGGCGCCGTCGTCGGCGGTCTCCTCGTCGGCGTCAGTGAGTACACCGTCATCTGGGCCATCACCCAGGGCTTCAAGAGCAACGACGTCGCCCTCACCCAGGGCGGTCCGGAGGCGTTCCTCTTCGTCGTGGTGATCGCCTTCCTCATCTTCCGGCCGGGCGGGCTCTTCGGTGAGCGGGAGGAGACGGAGGACAAGGTCGCGTTCGTGCCGACGCTGCGGGATCTCCCGATGCGATTGCGGTCATCCACCGCGGCACGGGGCGTGCGCGTGCTCGGTCTCGTGGTGATGGGCTTCGCCTGCCTCACCAGCCTCGTGGCCGGTTCGGCGACCAACGACATCCTCATCCGGGTCGTGATCTTCGCCATGGTCGGTGTGAGCCTCACGGTGCTGATGGGCTACAGCGGCCAGATCTCCCTCGGCCACTGGGGCCTGACCGGGCTGGGCGCATTCGCTCTCGCCAACTTCTTCGAGCGGTTCAGCGTTCCCTATCTGCTGTCCCTGCCGCTGGTCGTCCTGAGCGGGATGGTCGTCAGCCTGCTGATCGGCCTGCCCGCCTTGCGCATCAAGGGTCTCTACCTCGCGGTCGTGACCTTGGGATTCAGCCTCGCCGCCGAGTTCTACCTGTTCAAGACGACCTGGTTCGGGAACGGCACCGCCGGGTTCACCCTGACCCAGCCGAAGCTGGGTCCGTTCGACCTGGGGGCGCCGAGCGGCCGTCCGCTGTTCTTCTTCTGCGTGATCCTGCTCGCCCTCTCCATGATCGTGGCCCGCAACCTGGCCAACAGCCGGACGGGCAGGGGCTTCAACGCCCTGCGGGAGAACGAGAAGGCCGCGGCGACGTTGGGCGTCGAGCTGACGCGGTACCGGCTGCTCGCCTTCGCCGTGTCCGGTGGCATCGCGGCGCTGGCCGGCGCGCTGTACGCGACCAACCTGGGCAGGGCCGATCCCTTCACGTGGGACACGGGCCGGTGGGCCCTCACGCTCATCGCCATCGTGATGATCGGCGGCATCGGATCGTTGACGGGCTCCGTCCTCGGCGCGTTCCTCGTGGTCGGACTGCCGCAGCTCGTCCACTTCGAGAACCCGTGGATCGTGCCCATCGGCACGGGCATCCTGCTGCTCGTCGTCATCCTGCGAGCCCGTGGTGGTCTGGCCGGGATCGTGCAGCGCGTCAGGGAGACCATGGTCACCTCCCTCGACGATCTCGCCAAGAATCAGACGTAATGATTCAGGCCTCCGGGCTCATCCGCCGCTATGGCGGCCGGGAAGCAGTGCGCGACGTCACTTTCTCGGTCGCGCCGGGCGAGGTCGTCGGGTTCCTCGGGCCCAACGGCGCGGGCAAGTCGACCACCATGCGCCTGCTGCTCGGACTGCTGCGGCCCCACGGTGGCACGGCGTCGATCGACGGGAACGCGGGCTACCTCCCCGAGCAGTTCGCGGCCTACGACGCGTTGAGCGTGCGGTCCTACCTCCGGTTCATTGCCCGCATGAAGGCGATCGAAGGAGACGACATCGAGCGCGTGCTCGGCGCGGCCGGCGTCGCCGACCTGGGCGACCGGCCCGTCGCCCGCCTGTCCAAGGGCCAGCGCCAGCGGGTGGGCATGGCCCAGGCCCTCCTCGGACGGCCCGGCGCCTACGTCCTCGACGAGCCGACCCAGGGCCTCGACCCCAAGCAGGTCGTCGAGACCCGCGGCCTCATCCGCTCCCTCGCGACGGCCGACGGCGCGGCCGTGCTGCTGTCCACCCACCTCCTGGCCGAGGTAGCGGCCATGTGCGACCGGGTCATCGTCATTGTCCGGGGCCGGATCGTGGCCGACGAGCCGTTGGGCGACATGGACGACCTCGAGGCCCGCTTCCTGCGTCTGGTGGGGGAGAGCGAGCTCGCGTGACCAGGGCTGTCATTCGGAAGGACCTCGCGGTGCTGTGGTCGTCGCCGATCCCGTACGTCGTGGGTGCCCTCTTCCACCTGGCGCTGGGGATGCTGTTCGTCGATCAGCTCGCGGTGCGCCGTCAGGCCGTGATCCAACCCCTGTTCCCGCTGGCCGGCTTCCTGCTCCTCGTGATGGCGCCGCTGCTGACCATGCGCTCCATCGCCGAGGAGGCGCGCACCGGCACGCTCGACGTGCTCCAGGCCGCAGGCGTGCGGGCCCGCCCGCTGGTCCTCGGCAAATGGGTGGCGGCGTGGGTCACGTCGCTGGCCGTCCTCGCGCCCGCCCTGCTCTTCGTCCTGCTCCTGGCGTGGTGGGGCGATCCTGACCCTGGCCCGATGATCGCGGGCTTCGTCGGCCTGGCCCTGTTCGCGGCGACCCTCACCGGACTCGGCGTGCTCGCGTCGTCGCTCACCAGCTCGCAGCCCGTCGCGGCGATCGTGGCCCTGTTCCTGGCGCTGCTCTTCTGGTTCGCGGATGTGGCCGACGACGCGCCCCGTGCCGGCTCGCTGCTCCTGCGCTTCTCGCTGCGCGAACGGCTGCGCAGCTTCGCCAGCGGCGCGCTCGACACCAGTGACGTGGCGTGGTTCGTGCTGCTCGTCGTCGCCACCCTTGTGCTCGCCGCTCAGGCCGTGGAAGGGCGCAAGCTCAGGTGACCGGCATTGTCCGTCGTGTGGTCACCGTCGTCCTCGTGGTCATGGCGCTGGCCGTGTGCGTCACCGTGGCCGAGGACACACGGAGGACATACGACCTCACCGCCGAGCGCTCGCTTTCGCTGAGCGAGCAGACCGAGCGGGTGGTGCGAGCCGTCGAGCGCGACACCCAGGTCATCGCCTTCGTCGGGCGGGATGATCCGGGACGAGCCGAGATCTCCTCCATGCTCGGGCGCTACCGGCGCCTCAACCAGCGCATCGAGGTCCGCCTCCTCGACTCGACCGAGTCGCCGGGCGAGGCCAGCCGCCTCGGCGTCGAGCCCAGCATCGGGGGGCTGGTCGTCACGATGGGCGACGAGATCGAGCGGGCGTCGATCGTGAGCGAGCAGGACGTGACCGCGGCGCTGGCGCGGCTGGTGCGGGACAACCAGGCGACGGTGTGCTTCCTCACCGGCCACGGAGAAGCGGACCCGACGTTGTCGACGTCCGACGGCATGGCGTCGGTCGCCCGCGTCCTGACCGACAACGGCTACCAGCTCGATCAGCTCGACCTGCTGACCGACCCGCAGATACCGAAGGGTTGCACGGGCGTGGTGGTCGCAGCGCCACGCGCCGACCTCGGTCCCGCGGCCGACGTGATCGCCGCCTATCTGCGCGACGGGGGGCGGGGGTTGGTGCTGTCCGACCCCGCGTCGAACGTCGATCTCACACCGCTGGTGGCGCCCTACGGCATGGGGTTCGTGAAGGGGTTCGTGCTCGAGGGCGACCCCAGCCTCCGTCTCCCCGGCGATCCCTTCACCCTCGCCGTCCTCCGCTACCGGTCGACCAGCCCCGTGGTCCGGCGGCTTCCGCCCACGTTGTTCCCCGGCGCCGAGGGGATGACGGTGGACGAGCGATCGACGATCCCCGGGCTGTCGGCGACACCCGTCCTGCGCTCGTCGGACCTGGCGTACCTCGAGACCGAGCCCTCAGCGGCCGCCTTCGACCCGGCCAAGGACAAGGCGGGGCCGGTGGTGTTCGGGGGGGCCGCTGATCTGTCGGGCAACTTCGGCGGCACCATCCGCCGCACCCGTGTCGTTGCACTTGGCGATGTCGACTGGGCCACCAACGCCTACGTGGGAGAGGCGGGCAACGCCGCCCTCTTCGTCCAGGCGATGGACTGGCTCACCCTCGACGAGGACCTGGTGTCGGTATCGCCCAACCTCCCGCGCTTGCGCGCGCTCGAACTGAGCGACGCGCGCACGCGGTACGCCCGGCTGCTGACGGCCGGTCTGGTACCGATGCTCTTCTTGCTCGTCGGCGCGCTGGTGTGGGCGTTGCGGCGCGGCCGCTGAGCAGACGCGAAGAAGGGGCCCGTACGGGCCCCTTCTTCACAACGTGACGCAGCTAGTCCTTGTTGATGACGTCCTTCACCTTGTCAGCGACGTCGCCGACCTTCTCCTTCACGTCTGACGTGAACTGGTCGACCTTGCCCTCACGCTGGAGGTCCTTGTCGCCGGTGAGGTCACCAGCGGCTTCCTTGACTCGGCCTTTGATGTCGTCCGTCTTTTCTCCCATGCGTTCTATTTACCCCTGTGAGCGCAGGACCAACCGTGTGCCCAGGTTGTCGGCGGCCTCGACGACGAACGTGCCGTCGTCTGCCGGCTTGGCGTCGGCGATGTCCTCGGGCCGCTCGCACGTGAAGGCGAGATGGCTGACGCGTCCGATGCGGCCGCCGAGGTCGTGTGGTCGCTCGATGAGACGGATGCGACCGGGGCCGGGCCACGCCAGCTCCGCCCAGCCGTCACCTTGGTCGACGCGCGTGCCACCGAGCAGGTCGACGAACAGGCCGCTCGCGCCCTCGATGGACGTGACCGCGAGCGCGACGTGGTCGAGCGACGCTGGTGTCGCGGTCCGCCTGTCCGGGAGCGGGCGGCCTTCGCCCGTCCAGTCGCCCGCCGACTGCGCGAGCTGCACGACGATGCCCCACGACTGCTTGGGATGAAGGAACGCCTCCTTCCACAGCGGGTCGCGCAGGTCGACCGACACGGGCTCGTAGCCGGCGGCCTTCGATTGTTCGAGGGCGGTGAGAATGTCCTTCACCTTGAACGTGACGTGATGCGGACCGGGCCCGTTGCGGTCGAGGAAGCGGCGCAGGAAGTCGTTGCGCTCGGCCTGGTGGGGCTCGAGCACCTCGAGACGCATGCGGTTGAGATAGCCCACCTGGGCCGAGCCGAAGCCGATGGTCCACCCGCCGCCGAGGAACGTGCCGGCGAGGTCGCCCACGTAGCGCGGCCACGCGTCGTCCTGGCGCTCGGCCGCCACCGCGACATGGTCCAGGTCGATGTCTTCGATCACGGCGAGCGGGTCTAGCAGGAGGCCCCCTCGTCTCGAGGAAATGGCGTACCAAATCGGTACGCCATTTCCTCGAGATGGCCGAGGTCAGCGGCTGAGGATGTCCTCGAAGAGGGCGACGTGCTCGTTCACCATGCGGTCGGTGGAGAAGTAGCCCTCCACCGCAGCGCGACACGTGCGTCGGTCGATGGTGTCGACGCGGTCGATGGCCTGGGCCATGTCGGTCTCGTCGCGGCAGAGGAAGCCGGTGCGCCCGTCCTCGACGACCTCGGGGGCCGCACCCTCGGGGAAGGCGAGCACGGGTGTACCGCAGGCGAAGGCCTCGATCATCACCATGCCGAAGGGTTCGTTCCAGCGGATCGGGAACAGCAGCGCCCGCGCCCCGGCCAGCAGCTCGAGCTTCTCCTCGTGGGGTACCTCGCCGAGGTACTGGATGTCCTCGGAGAGGTGGGGCTTGACGTAGGTGTCGAAGTACTCGAACTCCCACGGCTCGCGCATCTTGGCCGCCATGCGCAGTGGGACGCCCGCCTTCTTGGCTGCCTCGACGGCGCGATGGGCCCCCTTGTCGGGGGACATGCGGCCGAGGAAGAGGCAGTAGCCACCGTCGCCCGCGCCGAACGGGAAATCCGACGCGTCGAGCCCGTGGTGGATGACGCGTGCGATCGGGATCTGGGGCGCGGGCTTGCGCTGCGCGTGGGAGATGGCGATGAGGGGCACGCGCTCGGTGCTGCGCCGGTAGATGTCGATCATCTCGGCGTTGAACTCGCCGTGGATGGTGGTCACCACCGGGAGCTCCGGATAGTGGCTCGAGTAGGTGGGCCCCATCACCGTGTGGTCGTGCACGATGTCGAAGCCCTCGAGCGCCTCGTATCCGGCCATCACGTGACGCAGCTCGGGCACGACGCTGCCGATGCGCTGGCCCTCGGCGTGGTCGAGGACCCACGCTTTGGGCACCGGGCAGGTCGACTCGCCCGTCGTGAACAGCAGCACCTCGTGGCCCGCCCGCTGGAAACCGGTGGCCAGACGGTCGACGACGAGCTCGATCCCGCCGTAGAGCGCGGGCGGGACCGGGGTCCACGGCGTGGAGAGCAGGCCGATGCGCATGGGCATGATTGAACCACGCGCCCTCTACGGTTGTGCGGTGGCGACGGGCCCGCCCCCGGCGCAGGCGCCGTGGGCCATGACGGGGGAGTGCATCATGGCGGTCGCCGGTCCCGCGGACGCGGCCGGTCCGCTGCCACCGGGTATCGCCCCGCTGCCGGGTCCCGCGATCCTCGTGGCCGAGCGCCACGCCGATTCACCAGCCGGTCCTTTCGTCACCTTCGTTCTGGGCAGGCCCGCCCGCCTCGGACCGCGCATCGGCATCTGCTTCACCACCGCAGCGGTGAGCTCGACCGACAGCCGCACCGCCGGACGCCACCACTGGGGCTTCCCTGGCGAGCTGGCCACCCTGCGATGGGACGGCGGCCTCGACGGCCACGTCATCCGGTGGGAAGAGCGGGACATCGTGGTCAGGGCCGTGTTCGGCCGGCGGGCTGCGCCGATCGTGGTCCCGTTCCGCGCCATCCAACGCCGCGACGACGGGCCGGTCGTCGTCCCGGGCCGCCTGCGGGGCCGGGCCCGGTTGGGGCGGGTGACGTTCGAGGGGACCGGCGCGGCCGCGGGCGGTCTGGGGGGCTCACACCGCGCCGTGTACATCGCCGGTCTCAGGCTGGTGCTCGACCCGGCTCGCGCGCCGCTGGGCCGCCTGCGCACCCTGCTGGCCCCCGCACCCGGTGTCGAGCCGGGCTACGGGTTCCGGCCCTGACCCTCAGCGCAGGCAGGACCCGACGGTGTCGAGAGCCCGCTCGGTGTAGACGTGCAGGGGCTCGTCGGCTCCCGCCTCGTGCCAGGCCTGGACTGCGGCCGACAGCGCGCTCATCGCGCAGCTGGTCAGTACTTGCTGTTCGAACGTGGGAACGGCCGCCCCGCCACGGACGGCGAGCGCCTCGGCCATCGTGGTGGCCCAGGCGCTCTCGACGCACAGCACGCGTCCCTGGAGCGACGGGTTGTCGAGCACGAGCTGGCGCCGGCTCAGGACGGAATCGCGACGGTCCTCGAGCAACCGGCTGAACTGGAGCAGCCCATCGCGCACCACGTCGCCGTCCTCGCCCGGGCCATGCTCCATGGCGGCCCGGACCTGCTCGAGGTACTCGGCGTGATCGCCGAAGATCACGTCCTCCTTGGTGGCGAAGTACCGGAAGAAGGTGCGGGGCGACACGTGGGCCGCCTCGGAGATCTCGTCAACGGTCGTCGAGTCGTAGCCCTGCTGCGCGAAGAGGCTGAACGCAGCCTCTTCCAGCTGGGCTCGCGTCGCGCGCTTCTTGCGCTCGCGGACTCCCCCATCGACTGTTGCCACTGCCAGCCATCCTACCCCGCAAATCGGGCAATTCGACACCCGGTGTCCTGCTTTTGGTCCCTCACTGGGGCTCTGGCCCCAATGAGAGTCCAAAAGCAATGCCGCAGAGGCCAGGCGGTACGCTTCCGCCTCCCGGGCGGTTAGCTCAGCTGGTTAGAGCGCAGCCTTCACACGGCTGAGGTCGGAGGTTCGAGTCCTCTACCGCCCACGTTCGAAGCTGCTGGTCAGCGCGTGTGCGCTGGAGAAGTACGAGAACGGCGGGGTCTGAGGCGATCAGCGCGCGGCGTCGGCGGGGTCTCGGGCGTCGGCGGCGTCGATCATGAGACGCCTTTCGATCTGCACGAGTTCGTCGTACCGCTCCGAGCCCGAGAAGTCCTCGAACGTCCGATGGCGCAGCTCGCGAGCGATGGCTCTGCGGACAGAGGTCAAGTGGGCTTCCTTTGCCCAGTTCAGCGGCACGGGGCTGAGGGTTGCGGCCATGGCTGGATTCTCGGTCGATCGGCCGTCCGGCCAGATAGACGAACTGACCCCGTCTCTAGACTCTTGATCCCGACTCTGAGAATCGTTCCGTTGTGGGCCCTTCCTGTCGCCGGGTGTCCTGGTTCGGCCGGAACGTGCGACACGAAGGGTCCAATGCTCGGCTCAGGCCAGTCCTCTACCGCCCACTCTTGGCCTTCTCGATGGAGATGGTCACGGTGGCGGGGTCGGACCAGGCCAGGCCGTCGAAGACGCGGTAGGTGAAGGCGTCGTCGTCCTGGAAGTTGGGCCTGGGGGCGTAGGAGAAGGTGCCGTCGGGCCTGAACACGACGGTGCCGCCCCTCGGACCCTGCACCAGCTCGGCGGCGAGGGGGTCGCCGTCGGCGTCGGCGTCGTTGGCGAGCACGCCGGTGGTGACGACCGGTCCGTGGTTGCCGCGATGGCGGGTGTAGGTGTCGTCGACCGCGACGGGCGCCTTGTTGCTGGGCGGCTGCACGATCTGCCCGGTGACAGTGGCGCTGTGGCCGGGCGCAACTGCGAGGTCGTTGACGCTGACGACGAGCACGCTGCCGTCGCCGAGATCCACCGACACCGGTGCGTCGGGGAAGTCGATGAGGTAGGCGCCCGTCCCCGACGCCACCACGGTGCCGGTGACCGCACCCGAGAAGGCGGCGTGGGCGGCGACTGGCGCGGTGAGGTCGACGGAGACGGCGAAGGGCTCGCCGGCGTGAACCGCGGGCGAGCCCGGCACGTCGACGGCGCCCAGCACGAGCGCCAGCACGCCGCCGGCCGTCGCGCCCGCGAACCCGTCTCCGAGAACGTGCAAGGGCGGCGCGCCCGCTCCCGGCTCCGGCACCACCGCGCCGGTGGGCGGCGCGACGGCGCCGGTCGTCACCGTTCCGCCGAGCGCCACTGTCGCGCCGGGCACCAGCGAGACGTCCTGCACGGTGACGGCCACCGTGGTCCCGTCGCTGAGCGCTGCGGTCCGGGGCCCGTTGTCGAAGTCGACGACGACACCGCCGGACGCGTCCGGCGCGACCGCACCGTGCAGCACGGCCGGCACCGCGACGCTGGCGCCGTCCACCAGCACCCGCAGGTCGAGCACTGTGCCCTCATAGGACGCAGCCCCCGGATCGAGCATGAAGCTGCCGAGGTTGTCGACATTGGGCACGCCGGGGGAGCCGCCCAGGGTGAGCATGTCGGACGCGGTCGATGCAGCGAAGGTGGCATTCACGTAGATCAGCCCGAGATGGGTGCTGAACTGCAGGCTGCTCTGGGTCGACGGGACGCAGGACGGGCCGAAGCACGCGTCGGTCCAGCCCGAGAGAGCCACGTCGGCCGCGGCCGGCGCGCCGAGGAGCGGGACGGATCCCAGCGCGATCGCCACGACGGAAGCGATACGTCGGAACAGCATGCGCGGCCGGCCTTTCGCGGCAGCCCCGTCGTCGGCCCCCCTCCAGGTCGCACGATACGGATGACCACCCAAAGAGGCCATGGCCCGATCGGGCCATAGGTTGCCCGCTTCCAGATATGGGTAACGACCGGGCATGAACGCACGTTTGCTCTGGATCATCGCCGTTGTCATCGCCGTCGTCGGTGTCGTGCAGCTCCTGCAGGGTCAGATCATCTGGGGGATCCTCCTGCTGGTCGTTGCCGCGGCCGTCGGTCCCGGCGGCTGGAGCGTCATCGGCAGCCGCGAGCGGTAACCACCCGCGATAGTGGGGCGTGGCCGAACCGCTGGCCGGCGTCCGCGTCCTCGACTTGAGCGTGTGGCGCCCTGGCCCCTACTGCACCCAACTCCTGCACGAACTCGGCGC
This sequence comes from Actinomycetota bacterium, assembly GCA_041166245.1. Lineage (GTDB taxonomy): Bacteria > Actinomycetota > Acidimicrobiia > Acidimicrobiales > JAFATL01 > JBEEFP01. The sequence goes on from JBEEFQ010000133.1 coordinate 11,044, forward strand.
CGCGGTGGTCAAGATAGAGCCACCGGGCGGCGACCCCATGCGGGCCTTCCCCGAGCTGTTCGCCAGCCTCAACGCGGGCAAGAAGACGCGCAGGGTCGACCTCAAGACCGACGCGGGCCGTGCCGAGGTGCTCGATCTCGCGGCCGGCACCCACGTCGTGGTGGAGGGCTTCCGACCTGGCGTCGTGGCCCGCCTTGGTGTGGGTCCCGACGCGGTGCGGGCGCGCAACCCGGGCGTCGTGTACTGCTCGATCTCCGGCTTCGGCCAGACCGGGCCGCTGGCCGACGCCCCCGGCCACGACCTGACGTACATGGCGTGGGCGGGTGCCCTCAGCCCTGACGGAGCCCCGCCCGTCGCGCCCCGGATACCGGTGGCCGACCTGGCCGCGGGCATGGCGGCAGCCATGCAGATCTGCGCCGCACTCCTCCGCAGCCAGGCGACGGGCGAGGGCGCGGTGCTCGACGTCGCCATGGCCGACGTGCTGGCGACGTGGACTGGACCGGCTGACGCCAAGTTGCAGGGCGCGGCCGCGGCTACACGCGGGATCCCCGGCTACGGCACCTTCCCCGCCGCGGACGGCGGCTGGGTGGCCCTCGGCGTGCTGGACGAGGACGGGTTCTGGGCCGGTCTGTGCCGCGTGCTCGGCCTCGATGGCCACGGTGACCTCGGCTTCGCGGCCCGGGCGGCGCGCACAGCCGAGCTCCAGGGTGCGGTCGCGGCCGCCGTCGCCCGCCGGCCGCGGGACGAGCTGGTTGCCGAGCTCCTCGCGGCCGGGGTGCCCGTCGCCCCCGTCCTCGACCGGCCGGGAATGCTCGGCCTCGAGCACTTCCGGGCGCGTGGCGTCATGGGTGATCGATGACCGAAATGCCCGACCGGCGTCACGGGGCCGACCGGCCACCGTCAAGTGGACATGGGCGACAAGACCGACATGCACGAGGTGGTGTGGCCGACCCTGGCGACCCACGCCATGGGCGCCCTCCCCACGCGGCTGGCGGGCCGCGCCGACCGCCACCTGGCCACCTGCGACCGGTGCAGGCAGCGGCTGGACGGCTACACGACGGCGGTGGAGCGGCTGACGATCGCAGGCGAGGGCTCCTCGCCCGAGCTGGTCGGTGGCTGGGAGTGGGCCCGCGAGCGGGTCAGGCGTCACGCCCAGCCGAACGAGGAGCTTCGCGCCAGCGGCAACTGTTAGGGGCGGCCGTCGCGATCGTCCTGTTGGGGGCGTGCGCGTCAGGCGGGGGCACCACGGCGGCGCCGCCCACCACCGCCGTGCGGCCCACCACCACGACGACCGCGCCGCCGCCGCCCGGCAGCGAGGTGCTCATCGCCGCCGGCGACATCGGCGCGTGCAGCTCCCAGGGCGACGAGGCCACCGCCGCGCTGGTCGCGGCCCGCGAGGGCACGGTCGCCACGCTGGGCGACACCGCCTACGAGAAGGGCACGGCGGCGGAGTTCGCGAGCTGTTACGCGCCGACGTGGGGACAGTTCAAGGCCCGCACTCGACCTGCGCCCGGCAACCACGACTACTCCACTCGCAACGCCGCGGGCTACTTCGGCTACTTCGGTGCCGCAGCAGGGACGGCGGGCGAGGGCTGGTACAGCTACGACCTCGGCGACTGGCACATCGTCGTCCTCAACTCGAACTGCGGCGTGGGGTGCGGGGCCGGGAGCCGGCAGGGTCGATGGCTGCGGGCCGACCTGGCCCGCCACCCGGCCACCTGCACCCTGGCGTACTGGCACCATCCGAGGTTCTCCTCTGGCATCCATGGATCGACGCCGGAGATGGCCGAGCTCTTCGGCATGCTGCACGAGGCGGGGGCCGACCTGGTCCTCGCCGGCCACGATCACGACTACGAACGCCTCGCCCCGCTCGATCCGAACGGCGTGCCCGACCCGCAGCGCGGCATTCGCTCGTTCGTCGTCGGCACGGGCGGGCACAGCTTCTACCCCATCTTCGGCCGCCTGCCGGGCAGCGAGGTGCGCTACGACGAGTCGTTCGGGGTCCTGGTGCTGACGCTCGAGCCGACCGCCTACCGGTGGGAGTTCGTGACGACGCCGGGCCACGACTTCCGCGACGCCGGCACCGGGGCCTGTCACTGAGCGCTCGGGTCGTCTGCGATGCTGGCGCGCATGCGCAAGCCCCTCATCGTGCTGTTCGTCGCGGCCGCCCTGGTAGCGGGCGCGTGCGGCGGCGGCAAGGACGACGACGCCTCGTCGGCCACCTCGACGTCCGCCAAAGCCAAGCCCGGCGCCACGTCCTCCAGCGCGCCGGCGGTCGCCGCAGGAGCGGCGCCGCTCACCGGCCTGCCGCTCGCGGATGCGGCCAAGGCCAAGCGTCCTGCCCTGGTCGTCAAGATCGACAACGCGCCCAAGGCCCGGCCCCAGGTCGGGCTCAACCAGGCCGACGTGGTCGTGGAGGAGAAGGTGGAGGACGGCGTGGTGCGCCTGTTCACGATCTTCCACTCCAACGACAGCGACCCGGTCGGCCCGGTGCGCTCGGCCCGCACGACCGACATCGTCCTGGCCACACCGCTGCACCGGCCGCTGTTCGCATACTCGGGCACCAACGCCACGTTCCAGAAGCAGGTCAGTGCCGCCCCGCTCGTCGACGTCGGCGTGGAGCGCGCGTCCGGTGACTACTTCCGCCAGAGCGGACGTTCCGCGCCGTACAACCTGTTCACCCGGACCTCCGCGCTGTTCGGCAAGCCCGCCCCGCAGTCGTCGGCCCCGCCCCCGCTGTTCCCGTACCGCCCCGAGGGCCAGCCCCTCGCCGGTGGGACCGGGGCGGGCGGGGCCCACATCGACTACGTCGGGAAGAACATCACGACCCGGGTCGACTGGGCGTGGAGCGGCGGTGGCTGGGCCCGCGCCCAGGACGGCACGCCGCACAAGGACGGCGCCGGCGTGCAGGTCTTGCCCAAGAACGTCGTCATCCAGCTCGTGAAGTACGTGAGCACGGGCCAGATCGACCGCTCGGGCGCCGACGTGCCCGAGGCCGAGCTCATCGGGACGGGCGAGGCGTGGGTGCTCACCGACGGCAAGGTGGTCAAGGGCACGTGGTCCAAGCCCAACGCCGAAGCGGTCACGGTCTACGCCGGGCCCGACGGGCAACCGGTGCGCCTGACTCCCGGTCAGACCTGGGTCGAGCTCGCACCCGTCGGCAGCGCCCGCCTCACATAGTTCAGTCGGGTGTGGACTTGGAGCCGCCCCGGACCGGGTCGGCCTCGAGCAGGTCCTTGAAGTTCTCAGCGTCGTCGGCCGACGCTTCCCGACGGGCTTCGATCGCCTCGCCCTCGGCCGGGTCACTCCCGGGCGCGGGGGCCTCGGCCGGCGCGTCCGGGTCGGGCCACTCGCCGCCGCCCTTGACGTTGTCGACGCCTGCCGCCTCCTGCTCGACGACGTACGGCTCGTCATCCTCGTCGCGCAGCACGTCGGAGCGCACGGTGTCGTCGTCGGTCGAAGGGCGCTCGTCAGCCATGTCAGCGTCGTACCCGGCGTGGCACGGAAGCGAACTCGCGCGCTTGTTCCTGGAAGCAGTTGGGTAGGGACTGTCCTCGTCCACGACTGAACAAGGAGCACGTGCATGGCGGAGGAAACGGCGGGCGGACTGCTCGGCAAGGTGGCCGGCAAGGCCAAGGAGGCAGTGGGCTCGGTACTCGGCAACGACGAGCTGGAGCGCGAGGGCAAGCTGCAGCAGGCGGCCTCGGAGGCCGAGGTCGACGCGGCGCGCAAGGCCGAGGAGGCCGAGCAGGAGAAGGCGAGGGCCGACCTCCTCGCGGCCAAGCAGGAGAACGAGGTCGAGCGCCAGCGGCTGCAGAACGAGATGGCGGCCAAGGAGCGCGAGGCGACCATCGAGCGGGACAAGATGCAGGCCGAGGCCCAGGTCGAGACCGAGGCGGCCCGACGCAAGGCAGCCGTCGAAGGCGGCAAGCAGATGCAGGAGACGGCGGCCGAGGTGGCCGAGCAGCGGGCGGCGCAGGACCGGGTGGAGGACGCCCGTGACGTCGCCCGGCTGGAGCAGGAGGCACGCCGCGCCGAAGCGGTGGCCAACGCCATCGACCCGGAGGTGCAGTGATGGACATCAAGCGAATCCCCGCCAGTGCTTTGGACGGCTACCTCAGCATCGTGAAGCGTCCACTCGACGCCGTGGCCCGGCGCACGCGCCGCAACGGTGATTCCGCCTCGGCCGCGGAGCTGGTGCTCGACCGCATGGACGCCACGGTCCGGGAGACGGCCGGGCGCATCCTCGGCGACGACGCTCTCCAGGATGACGCCCGCCGACGCCGGGTCGCGACCAGCGAGCGCGAGCGAGCACTCGAGCTCAAGGCAGAAGCGGCCGTGCGCACCCAGGAGGCGGACCAGGAGTTCGCCCAGCGCCAACGGGCGGCCGAGGATCGGCGCCAGCAGGCCGAGCGGCGGGCCGAAGAGGAGAAGCAGCGCATCGAGCAGGAGAAGCAGGCCAAGGAGCGCGAGGTCGCCAAGGCCGCGTCCCAGCGCAAGACCGCCAGTCGCAAGGTCGCGTCGACGGTCGAAGGCGCGGTGGAGGACAAGGCCGACAAGGGCCGCCTCCAGCAGCTCCAGGTCGAAGCAGAAGCCCTGCGCGAGGAAGAGAAGGCCCTGGGCGCCCAAGCAGCGGCCAAGACCCTTTCCAGCGCGGCGAGCAAGGCCAAGGCCGACCGCAAGAACGACAGCTAACCGCCCCGGTGCCAGCTCCTCTCGAGGAAATAGGCCACGGAATCCGTGGTCTATTTCCTCGAGACGCGGGTTCGGCTCACTTGAAGGCGGGGATGACCTCGGTGCCCATGAGCTCGATGGTGCGCATGACGGCGTCGTGGGGGATCTTCCACGGGTTGACGAGGCAGAGCAGCAGGTCGACGCCGGCCTCTTCGTAACGACGGCAGGCCTCGATGCACTCGGCGGGTGTGCCGAGCACGCAGGCGCCTGTCTCCATCAGGTACTCGAGGGTCAGCAGGTCGAGGGCGCCCGTCTCGTCCACTGACTGGAGGTCGGCCGCGTACCCGTAGTTGCCGAGGTCGCGCTTCTGCTCGGCCATCCATTGGGCGACCGTCGCGATCTGGCGGGCGCCCGTCTTCGGGTACCACTCGAAGGAGTCGCGGGCCAGCGCCTCGGCGGTGGCCCGGTCTTCCGCGCACACCGTCATGGTGAAGGTGGCAGCCTCGTCATGCACGGCGGCCCCGATGGGCGTCGCGCAGTTGGCGATGCCGGTGCGGTAGATGTCGATCTTGGCCTTGACCTCCTCGGGCGAGACGCCGACCGCGAACGAGCACAGGCCGAGCCCGAGCTCGCCGACCTGGCGGTGGCCCTCCTCGCTGCTGGTCGCCCCGAAGAGGGGCGGGTGGGGCTGCTGCATGGGCTTGGGCAGGACTCGGCGGCGGGGCATCTGCCAGTGCTCGCCCGCGAACTCGTACTCGTCGTTGGTCCAGCATCCGACGACGTGCTCGATCGCCTCCTGCCACATGGCGCGCGTCTGGTGTGGGTCGACGCCGAAGCCTTCGAGCTCGGCCCGGGTGGCCGACCGCCCGGTGGCGAAGTCGACCCGGCCGTTGGAGATCAGGTCGAGAACCGCGACGGACTCGGCGGTGCGCACGGGGTGGTTGTAGGGCTTGGGCATGAGGCGCACGCCGTAGCCGATTCGGATGCGCTCGGTGAGCGCGGCGATGGCGCCGTAGAGCACCTCGGGGTTGGAGCAGTGCGAGTACTCCTCGAGGAAGTGGTGCTCCACCGTCCACACCGCGTCCCAGCCGAAGCGGTCGGCCGCGACGGCCTGCTCGATGGTGTGCTGATAGGCCAGCCGCTCGTCGTCGGGGCCCCACGGCCGGGGGACGGGGATCTCGTAGAAGAGAGCGAAGCGCATGGACTCCATATTGTTCCGCTCATGACTCGCTTCGTCGGAAAGACGGTTGTGGTGACGGGAGCGGCCTCGGGCATCGGGGCAGCGAGCGCCGACCGGTTGCGGGCCGAAGGGGCCCAGGTCGTCGGTCTCGACCTGACGGAGGGCGCGGATCTGCGAACCGTCGACGTCACCGAGGAGGACGCAGTAGCGGCCGTCTTTGACGGGCTCGAACGGGTGGACGGCGTCGTGCACGCAGCCGGGATGGCAGGCGGCGGTCCGGTCGACATGCTCGACGCGGGGGACTGGGCGAAGGTCCTGCGCGTCAACCTCACCGGCACCTTCCACGTGGTGAAGCACGCAGTGCGGCGCATGCTCGACCAGAACCGGGTGGACGGCGAGCGGGGGGTCATCGTCACGCTGGCCAGCGTGGAGGGCATCGAGGGCACGGCGGGCGGCAGCGCCTACAACGCGTCGAAGGGCGGCGTCGTCCTGCTGACCAAGAACGTCGCCATCGACTACGGACCGCGTGGGATCCGCGCCAACGCAATCTGCCCCGGATTCATCGACACGCCGATGACCCAGGCCGTGTTCGGCCTACCGGGCATGGAGGAGGCGGGCGCCGACATGCTCCACGAGCACGCGCTCAGGCGCTTCGGCCGCCCCGAGGAGATCGCGGCGGTGGCCGCCTTCTTGCTGTCGCCCGACGCGTCGTTCCTCACCGGCCAGGCCATCGCCGTCGACGGCGGCTACACCGCGGGCCGCGACCACCACATCACCGACCTGGTCGGCTTAGGACCCGATTGAGTCAGGCGTGGGAGAACGAAGGCACGTCGGGCATGGTGAACGCGACCTCGTCGACGTAGCACCACCACCAGTCTTCGCCCGGCTCGAAGCTCTGGATGATCGGGTGGCCCGTCTCCTGGAAGTGTCCGGTGGCGTGGTGGCCAGGCGACTGGTCGCAGCACCCGACGTGACCACACTCCATGCAGACCCGCAGATGGACCCAGGTGCCCCCCGTCGCCAGGCATTCCTCGCAGCCCGGGGCCCGCGGGCTCACCTCGGGGTTCACCGTGTCGAGATGGATGCAGGTGTCTGCCATTGGCCCTCCTAACCGGAACGAGCGAAGCGTATTCCTCCGCCTGCGCAGGGAGGTGGGCCGGACGGCCTATTACCCGGCTGACCGGGCCGTGCCGACAGCAACGCTGTGTACCGCAGCAGAATCAACTGGCGCATGGTGCCGGTGCTCGTCGCCGCCCTCCTCGTCGCCCTCGTGGTCATGCCGGGCGAGGCGGGGGCCATCCTCCGGGAGTTCTTCGGGGTGGCTGGCGACGCCGCTCGGGGCGTCCACGACGGGTACATGCGCCTGTTCAACTGAGCTCTTCGACGGCGTCGACAACTGACCCCTTCGTTCTTTGGCGCGTAGGCCCGGATATATGGGGGTGACGCGCCAAAGAACGGGAGGGGTGGTTCTCAGTCGGCGGAACGGAGGGTTTGCTCGGCCTCGGCGCGGAGTGCCTCGGCTCGCCGGGCCGTCTCCGCCGCCTCGGCTTCGAGGCGGGTCGCCTGCTCGGCGGCGCGCTCGGCGGCCTGAGCGGCTTCCTGGCGCTTGCGCTCCTCGCGGGCCTTGGCCGCCTCTGCGTCGGCCGCGACGTCTTCGGGCGTCGGCTCGCCCATGTTGCCGAACCCGGCTGCTGTGGGCTCCACGCTCAGGCGTCCTGCGCGTAGAAGCTCACCGATGGCGGGATCGCCCGCCGCGGCCCGCAGCCCTTCGGCGATCTTGGCCACCTGGGTCTCGCCCCGGACGAGCTTGCGGGCCCGCGCCAACAGTGGGTTGATCGCCGCCCGCTCGGCCTGCACGGCGGCTCGGAACGGTTCCGACCCGCTGCCGCGGACCGCTCCCGCCTGGGTCTCCGCGATCTGCCGACCCGACTCGAGCAGCGCCTCGATCTCCTCGGGCGCTCGCCGGGCCAGCTGGTTCAGAGCCCAGGCGGTGGCAGACGGCTTCGGCAGCTTGCGCACCTCCGGATCGGCCAGTTCCTTGGCCAGGGCGTTACGCGCCGCGACGAACTCGCCCAGCGGCAATCCGTACAACGCATCGACTCGCTCGTCTTCGGCCACAACCAACGACGCTACCCACTTCCGGCGCGTCGCCCCGATCCGGCGATGTCAGCCGCTGTCCCCGTTGGTGAAAACGGGCTCCCGCGCCAGCTCTCCGTAGGCCATGGCGATGGCCTCGTCCGCGGGGAGCGGATGGGCGAAGTAGTAGCCCTGACCCGAGTGGCATCCCATCGCCTGCAGCTTGCCCACCTGGTCGGGTCGCTCGATGCCCTCGGCGACCGTCCGCAGGTGAAGCGTGCGGGCCAACCGGATGATGGCGTGGGTGAGGACGCCTTCACCGGTGCCCCGTCGCAGGTTGCCGGTGAACGACTTGTCGATCTTGAGGACGTCGATCGGGAACTTGTGGAGGTAGCTGAGTGACGAGTAGCCGGTGCCGAAGTCGTCGATGGCCAGGTACACCCCGAGCTCCTTGAGACGGCTGAGCCGGGTGATGACGTCGTCACCGTTCTGCATCAGCACCGTCTCGGTGAGCTCGAGCGTCAGGCGCTCGGGTGCCAGGCCCGTGTCGTCCAGGGCCGCGGCCACGTCGTCGATCACCGTGTCGAGCTGGAGCTGGCGGGCGGACAGGTTCACGCTCATCATCAACGGCACTCGGGTGGGATGGTCGTCGCTCCACCGCACGGCCTGGCGGCATGCCTCGGCGAGCACCCAGCGCCCGATGGGCAGGATCAGCCCCGTCTCCTCGGCCAGCGCGATGAAGTCGGCGGGCGGGAGGAGGCCCTTGGCCGGGTGCTCCCACCGCACCAGCGCCTCCATCCCGGTGACCTTGCCCGTCGAGAGCTCCACGGTGGGCTGGTAGTAGACGACGAACTCGCCGCGCTTGACTGCGCGCTGCAGGTCGGCTTCGAGCTCCATGCGCTCGACGGCGGCCTGGTGCATCTCGGGTGCGAACGCTGCGAAGCGACCCTTGCCGGAATCCTTGGCCCTGTACATGGCGACGTCGGCGTTGCGCAGCAGCTCATCGACGCTCTCGCCCTCGTCCGGCACGGCGATCCCGATGCTCGCCCCGATGAACACCTCGTGGCCACCGATGGAGAATGGGCTGCGCAGCGACTCGAGGATGCGCCCCGCCGCCGCTGTGACAGCGAAATCGTCGACTGCGTCGCGCAGGAGGACGGCGAACTCGTCACCGCCGAAGCGCGCCGCGATGTCGTTGTGCCCGAGGCTGCTGTCGATGCGGCCCGCCACGGCCACCAGCAGGCGGTCGCCGGCCGCGTGACCCAGGCTGTCGTTGACGGTCTTGAAGTTGTCGAGGTCGAGGAACAGCATGGCCACCCGACGGGGAGTCTCCGCGTCCTCGACCAGGGCCTCCTCCACCCGCTCCACGAAGAGGGCGCGGTTGGCCAGGCGGGTGAGCGGGTCGTGGAAGGCCCGGTAGGTGAGCTCGGCGGTGTGGGTGCGCTCCATCTCGAAGAGGCGGGCATTGCTGATAGCGGCAGCGGCATGCTCGGCGAAGAGGCTCACGGCCCGCAGGTCGTACTCGGTGAAGCGCCGGTCGGGTCCGGCGTTGAGGTTGATCACGCCGAGCACCTCGTCACGGTTCACGAGCGGCACGCTCATGCCGCTGTCGACCGGCTGGGCTCGCGTGGCCAGGTTGCGGAAAAGGGTGCGGTCGGCCTCGCCGGTGATGAGGAGCGGTTCCATCCCCTCCGCCACGTAGCCGGCGACACCCGCACCGAGCTCGACCTCCTGGCCCCGGGCCGGATCGTTGCCCTGGACCGCCACGACCCGCAGTCGGCGCCGGCCCTCCAGGAGCATGATCGAGCCCGTCTCACCCTCGAGCAGCTCGAGGGCGCTGCGCAGGATCACATCGAGGACGTGCTGCAGCTCGAGCGCGGAGTTCACCGCTTTGCCTGCTTCGAGCAGGGCGCTCGTCTCCCGCAGCCGGTTGGTGAGGGCGGCGGTGAGGACGCGCTCGTCGGCCAGGAGGAACGTGAGGCGCCGCAGGTGCAGCTCCTTCTCGAAGGCGTAGATGCAGAACGCAACGGTGAGGGCGACGACGGTGCCCCGCATGACGGCGGGCGAGAGCCATATCGGTCGGTTCTCCTCGAAAGCCCACAACGACGTCAGCACGGCCACACCCGCCAGGCTGAGCAGCATCACGGCCATCACCAGCCACAGCTGCAGGCGCCGCCGCTCCACCGCCTCGAGCGAGGGCGTGTGGAACTCCCGCAGACCGACGATGCGCGCCGCCTTGCGGATCTCGGGCGTGGTGGAGGAGTTGGTCATCGCACAGCTACGCCTGGACTATCGGCACGAGGGGCGCTGCAGCTGAGCGGTTTGCCCTGCTCAGGGCCTACGCTGCGACCCGAGCACACGGCACGGGAGGCCACATGGAGAAGCGCGACAAGATCTACATCGACGGGGCGTGGGTCCCCTCAGCGGGATCCGGCAGTCTCGAGGTCATCAACTCGGCGACCGAAGAGGTCATCGGCACGATCCCCGAGGGGACGGCCGATGACGTCGACAAGGCGGTCAAGGCGGCCAAGGCCGCGTTCCCCGGATGGTCGCAGACCTCCGTCGAGGAGCGCGGGAAGTATCTCCAGCGCATCACCGAGGGCCTCGGCGCCCGGACGATGGACATCGCCAACATCGTCGCCCAGGAAGTGGGCATGCCCATCAACCTGTCGATGATCATCCAGGCCGGGCTGCCGACGATGACGTTCAGCTCGATCTCCCAGATCGCGGACCACTTCCCGTTCGAGGAGCAGATCGGGTCGAGCCAGATCGTCCGCGAGCCGGTCGGCGTCGTGGGGTGCATCACGCCGTGGAACTACCCGCTGCACCAGATCGCGGCCAAGGTCGCTCCCGCCCTCGCCGCCGGCTGCACCGTGGTGCTCAAGCCCAGCGAGGTGGCGCCGCTGAACGCCTTCATCCTCGCCGAGATCATCGACGAGGTCGGCCTCCCGGCCGGTGTCTTCAACCTCGTCACCGGCGTCGGCCCCGTCGTCGGTGAGGCCATCGCCGCCCACCCCGACGTGGACATGGTGTCCTTCACCGGCTCGACTCGAGCTGGCAAGCGAGTGAGCGAGTTGGCGTCGCAGACAGTCAAGCGGGTGTCGCTCGAGCTCGGCGGCAAGTCGCCGAACATCATCCTCGACGACGCCAACCTCGAGCAGGCCGTCACCGATGGTGTCGGCAAGGCCTTCCTCAACTCGGGCCAGACGTGCTCGGCCCTCACGCGCATGCTCGTTCCCCGCTCCAAGCTGGCCGAGGCCGAGGAGATCGCGGGGCGGGCCGCGGAGACCTACACGCCCGGCGATCCCTTCGACGCCAACACGCGGCTCGGGCCGTTGGTGTCCGACGCCCAGCGCAAGCGGGTGCGGGACTACATCCAGAAGGGCATCGACGAGGGCGCCAAGCTCGTCACCGGCGGCGCCGAGGCGCCCGAAGGCCTCGACAAGGGCTACTACGTGAAGCCGACGGTGTTCTCCGAGGTCACGTCCGGCATGACGATCGAGCAGGAGGAGATCTTCGGCCCGGTGCTGTCGATCATCCCCTACGACACCGAAGAGGAAGCCGTCCAGATCGCCAACGACACCATCTACGGCCTGGCCGGTGGCGTGTGGTCGGGCGATCCCGAGCGGGCCAAGGCCATCGCCAAGCAGATCCGCACCGGACAGGTCGAGATCAACGGCGGCAGCTTCAACCCCATGGCCCCGTTCGGCGGCTACAAGCAGTCGGGGCACGGCCGTGAGCTCGGGAAGTTCGGCCTCGAGGAGTTCCTCGAGGTCAAGAGCCTGCAGCTCTAGCCGATCAACACTCCATCGAACTGACACTGCTGCTGGCGGTCATCGCGGCCGCGTCGGCTGGCGCGGCCGTTGCCGCCTTCTGGGTCGCGCGCGCGACGACGGAGTCCCGTCGGGCCGCGGCCGAGGCGGAGTTGGCGTCGGTGGAACGCTTCGAGGCGCTGCGGCGCGAGCTCGTGACCACCGTCTCCCACGAGCTGCGCACGCCGCTGACCCTCATCCAGGGGCTGGTGGACACGCTGGCCGCGCGGTGGGACCGGCTCAGCGAGGGCGAGCGCATGGATCTCGTCGATGACCTGGCCCTCAACGTGGCGTCGCTCGACGCATCCGTCCTCCATTTCATCGACGCAGCCCGCGTGGCGCGCGGGGAGGTTGACATCGCGGGGGAGTGGGTGGAGCTCACCCCCGTCGTGGCCCGTGTGCGGTCAAAGCTCGAGTCGGCCCTCGGCGGTCGCAATGTGCAGGCGAGCCTCGATGCGGAGCGGGTCTGGGGGGACCCCGAGGGAGTGGCGCGCATGGTCGAGCTCCTGCTGGCGAACGCGGCGCGGTTCACGCCCCTCGGGTCGGGCATCACCGTCGGCGCTCGCAAGCAGCCCGGGTCCACGCTCATCTCCGTCACCGACCAGGGCCAGGGCATCGCGGCCAAGCACCTGCCCCATGTGTTCGAGCCCTTCTACCGAGCCGACGTGAGCGAGACGGGCGTGAGCCGCGGCGCGGGGCTGGGCCTGTTCATCGTGAAAGAGCTGGCGGAGCGGCACGGCGGCGCCGTCCGCGTGTCGTCCACCCAGGGACGGGGCTCGACCTTCAGCGTGGAGCTGCCAGACCCCGCCGTTCCATGAACCCCCTCCGCGATCAGCTCATCCGGATCCGGCTCAACGCCAAGCGCTATCTGCGGATGGCGCTCCGTCACCCGCGATGGCTGGTCATGTTCGTCGCCAGCCGGGTCGTGCCGTTGCGGCTGCTCGGCCTCCGGCTGTCCCCGCGCCACGCCGCCGTCACGGGTGTGGGCGCCGCAATGGTGCACGGCCCCGACCCGTCCCTCGTCGTCGCCGCTCTCGAACGGGACGGCTTCTGCGCCGGGTTGGTGCTCGCCGAGGGCGTCACAGAGCGCTTCATCGACCTCGCGGCCCGCACGACCTGTTACGCCAACGCCGACCGGCGCCTGCCGTTCAAAGCGTGTCCCGGCGAGCTGCCCGCCACCGTGGATGGAGTGGCCGTCGCCATCGGCGACTACATCGGTGTGGAGACCAGCGCCGAGGTGCGCGACCTGGCCGCCGATCCGTTGCTTCTCGAGATCGCATCCCGGTACCTCCACGGCGAGCCCCATCTGCTCGAGGCGCGCGTCTGGTGGAGCGTCGGCACCCAAGAGGCTCCTGCCGCGCGCGATCTCGTGCGCTTCGGCCAGGACCGGTTCCACTTCGACCTCGACGACTGGCGGTGCATCAACCTCTTCTTCCACCTCAGCGATGTCGATGAGGACGCCGGGCCGCACACCGTGGTGCGGGGGAGCCACCGCCGGCGACGGCTTCGCGATCAGCTCTCCCCGTTCAAGGGTGCCGACGTGACCGCGCTCACCCGTTTCTACGGCGAGATCGGTCTCGTCTCGATCAGCGGCCCCGCCGGCTCAGGATTCGCGTCCGATCCCTTCGCATTTCACATGGGCCGGCGGCCGAGGCGCGACCGCCTCATCCTCAAGCTCGAGTTCGGATGCGGCTTCCGGGGCCGGGGCTCGAGCATGGTCGAGGCCCACCGGCAACGCCGCGACCTCTGAATCCTGGCGACCTACACCGAATCACCCATGCCTCGACCGGCGAGATATGCACGGTTCTGTCGATGCGTGGCGCCGGCGCCATCCGTACCGTCCGATGCATGGACGAACACTTCGGAACGATCATCGTTGGTGGGGGACAGGCAGGGTTGGCCATGGGTCACGAGCTGCAGCGCAAGGGTCTGCCGTTCGTGATCCTCGACGCTGCCGAGCAGACGGGTGACGCATGGCGGACGCGATGGGACTCGCTGCGGCTCTTCACGCCCGCGAGGTTCTCGGCGCTGCCCGGCATGCGCTTCACCGGTCAGAACAAGCTGGCGCCGACCAAGGACGAGATGGCCGACTACCTGGCCGCGTACGCGGAGAGGTTCGAGTTGCCGATCCGTCACGGTGTCAGGGTCGACGGCCTTACGCGGGAGGGCGGCAGGTTCCTCGTCACCGCCGGCGTCGACCGGTACACGGCCGATCACGTGGTGGTCGCGACGGGCGCGTTCCACACGCCGTGGACGCCGGCGTTCGCAGCGGAGCTGGACCCCCGCATCGTGCAGCTCCACTCCCGCGACTACCGGAACCCGAGCCAGCTGCGGCCCGGTGGGGTACTGCTCGTCGGAGCCGGGAACTCGGGGTGCGACATCGCCCTCGACGTGGCGTCGAACCATCCCACGTGGCTCGCCGGTCGCCACCCGGGCCACGTGCCGTTCCGCATCGAGGGCCGGGTCACCCACCACCTGGTGCGCGTTGTCCGATTCGTGGGCCATCACGTGCTCACCTGGCGCACGCCGATCGGCCGCAAGGTCCTGCCCAAGCTCATGCAGGGGGGCAACCCGGTCGTCCGCATCAAGCCCAAGGACATCGCGGCGGCTGGCGTCGAGTCCGTCCCGCGTGTGGCGGGCGTCCGCGACGGGCTGCCCGTGTTGGAGGACGACCGCGTGCTCAACGTCGCCAACGTGATCTGGTGTACGGGATACCGGACGTCCTTCTCGTGGATCGACCTCCCGGTGTTCGCGCCGGACGGGGTCCCGCTGCACGAGCGGGGGGTGGTGCAGGCCGCTCCCGGGCTGTACTTCGTCGGTCTCGACTTCCAGTTCGCGGCCACCTCCGAAACCATCACCGGCGTGGGACGCGACGTGGCCTACGTGGCTCGGTCCATGAAGCGCCATCCGGTCGCGCCGGTGGCCGGCGGTAGCCTCGTCGCAGCCAACGCGGGGGATGGCGATGACGGACAGCCTCGAACGGGGACGTGAGCACTTCCGCCGGCGCCGGTGGAGCGCGGCGTGCGAAGACCTGGCCGCGGCCGACGCGGCGGGGGAGCTCGCCGTCGAGGACCTGGAGCGACTCGCGGCGGCCGCCTACCTGACCGGGCAGCACGCCGAGAGCTCCGATGCCTGGGCCCGGGCCCACCAGGCGTGCATCCAGTCCGGCGACCTCGCCCGGGCCGTGCGCAGCGCGTTCTGGCTCTGGTTCGGGCACGTGAACAGCGGCGAGTGGGCCCATGCCGGCGGGTGGAGCGAGCGGGGCAGGGCGATCCTCGCCGACGCCGACCTGGATTGTGTCGAGCAGGGGTACATGCGGATGCCCGAGGCGGTCGGGACCATGTATGGCGGCGCACCGGCCGAGGCGTACCGGGTGTTCTGCGACGTGGCCGAGATCGCTGAGCGGTACGCAGACATCGACCTCGACACATTGGGCCGGCTCGGGCGGGGCCAATGTCTCGTCTACCTCGGCCAGCGGGTCGAAGGCGTTCGTCTCCTCGACGAGGTGATGATCTCGGTCACCACGGGAGCGGTCTCACCCGCGGTCGTGGGGCTCAGCTACTGCGCCGTCATCGAGACGTGTCACGGCATCCTCGACGTTGGTCGCGCCCAAGAGTGGACCATCGCGCTGACACGGTGGTGCGACGCGCAGCCCGACATGGTGCCCTATCGCGGCCAGTGTCTCGTGCACCGCGCCGAGCTCATGCAGCTGCACGGTGATTGGGTCGATGCGGTGGTCGAGGCGGAGCGGGCCGAGGAGTGGCTCTCCCGGCCACCCGCTCATCCCATTGTCGGTGCCGCCTGTTATCAGCAGGCGGAGGTGCACCGGCTCCGCGGCGACGTCGACAAGGCGGAGGAGGCCTACCGCCACGCCAGCAAGTGGGGCCATCCCGTGCAGCCCGGTCTCGCGCTGCTTCGGCTGGCCCAGGGTCAGGTGAATGCCGCTGGCGGGGCCCTTCGTGCAGCGCTCGGCGAGGCGGTGGAGCCGGGTGCGAGGGCGAGGCTGCTGGCGGCGTCGGTCGAGATCATGCTGGCGGCCGATGACGTGACCGGTGCTCGCCAAGCGGCCGACGAGCTGGCAAGCATGGCGTCGACCCTGGACGCTGCCTTCGTCGCTGCGTTGTCGGCGCATGCCCAGGGTGCGGTGTTGCTGGCCGAGGCCGAGCCTCGGGCCGCGGTGACCGCGCTGCGGAGCGCGTGGGCGACGTGGCGCGAGCTCGACGCACCGTACGAGGGAGCGCGGGCCAGAGCGCAGCTCGGCCTCGCCTACCGCATGCTCGGTGACGAGGACAGTGCGGTCATGGAGCTCGACGCCGCCAGCTGGGTGTTCCAGGACCTCGGCGCCGCCCCGGACCTGGCTCGCCTCGATCTGTTGTCCGGCGCGGACCGGCCCGATGCCGGCGCCGGCCACCGTCTCACCGGACGCGAGATCGAGGTCCTCCGCCACCTCGCCACCGGCAGCACCAACCGGGTGATCGCCGGCGAGCTCGTCATCAGCGAGAAGACGGTGGCCCGCCACGTCGCCAACATCTTCACCAAGCTCGGCATCTCCTCCCGCGCCGGCGCTACCGCCTACGCCTACGAGCACGACCTGCTCTAACCCCGTTCCGTTCTTTGGCGCGTAGGCCCGACATATCGGGGCC
>JBEEFQ010000134.1:0-22791 GCA_041166245.1 Actinomycetota bacterium
TTGATGTCGCGGTGCACGATGCCGGCGTTGTGGGCGACGCCCAGGGCGCCGAGCACGTCGCCCGCCACCCTCCGCAGCCACGCCAGGTCGACGGGCCCTCGCTCCATGTGCTCGGCCAGTGTTTCGCCGGGCATGCGCTCCATGACGATGAAGGGCTGTCCCTCGTGCTCGCCCGTGTCGAAGATCGCCACCACGTTCGGATGCGACAGTCGGGCCGCGCTGCGAGCCTCGGCCTCGAACCGTGCGATCACCTCGGGATGCTGGGCCGCCACGTCGGGCCGGAGCATCTTGACCGCGACATCGCGCGCCAGCCGCTCGTCGTGGCCCTCGTACACATCCGCCATCCCGCCGCGTCCCAGCACCCGCCCTAGGCGGTACCGCCCCGCGACGAGTCCATCAGTGACAGCGCTCACCCTGCCGTCGTACCCACCGGCCCTCGTGACCACTCTCCCTACACGGCTGGCAGGCTCAGCCCGAGATGTCGGGGCCGGCGCGGTCGATGGTCAGCCGGAGCATCACCCGCCGCTCGCGCTCCATGGCGGTGCCGTAGTCGTCCCAGTCGTCGTGCTCGCCGGCCACGCGGCGGTAGTAGTCGACGAGCAGGTCCATGGCCTCGGGGAGTGACACGACCTCGACGGTGCCGTCGACCTGCACCCACTCGCCGTAGAACGCGTCCGACATGACGAGCAGTGATGCGCGCGGGTCGCGCCGCAGGTTCTTGGTCTTGACCGCGGTCTCCCGGCTGCTGATGATGACGCGGCCATTGTCGTCGACCCCGGCGGCGACGACAGACAGCTGCGGGTCGCCGTTGCGCCGTCGCGTCGCGAGCACGGCTCGATGGTGGCTCTGCAGGAACTGGCGCGCCTTGTCGAGGTCCATGCCCTCAGTTCACCACCGCTCGGGCCCGGCCCCGTACCACTGGCGGCGGCGCCTGGCGGGAGCTGGCGACGTGCACTGTCCAGTCGACCCCGTCCCACCAGCGCACCTCGGCCTGACGTCGCGGGTCGCGGTACCAGCCCAGTGCCCGGTCCATCGCCGCCGGATCGACCGCCGTCTCGGCCTCGGCGACCGCCGTCGCCCCTCGACGCCGCTCCGCGGCCCGCTCGGTCGCGGCGCCGACCAGGAAGACGAGCAGGACGGCTGCCACCACCTGGGGGATGGCGGAGAGCCCGATGATGCGGTCGCCGCGCTGGTGCTCGGCCAAGGTCCCCACGTCCGTCGCACTGAGCGTGGTGAAGCGCACGACGGTGGCGATCACCCAGGCGCCGAACCACCACGCGACACGCACCGTTCGCGGGAAACGGCCTTGGCGGGTGAGGTCGTCCATGGCGACGGGCGTCAGCGCCAGCCCAGCAACGGGCACGAACGGGGCGACGACGGCGAGGGCGGTGGGCATGCGATGGCGCGCTCCGCTCCGCACCAGATCGCGATAGGCGAGTCCCGTCCAGACCATGAACACGACGGCGGTGACGACCAGCCACCAGCCGTCTGCGACTTCGATGGCCTCGACCCGCCGATCAGCCACAGCGAGGGAGTTGCTGGCGCCCAACGTCGGGTCCGCCAACAGGCGGCTGATCACGGCTGAGTGGTGCAGCCGGATGGCCGCTTCGGCAACGGCGATGACAGCCGCGCCGCAAAGCGCGGCCTGGAGCCACGGTGCGAAGGCGCGATCGTTCACGGGGCCTGCGTCACTCGTGGCGCGGGATCGCCCGACGCCGCAGGCTGGTCGTCGGTCACGAGCCACGACAACCCGACCACGAGCACGACCGCGGCCGCGGTCGCCAACCACGGAACGGGACTTTCCCCCACTGCCGTCCCCCGTATCCGCGCCGCCATGGGCTCCGATACTTACACTGCGCGCGTGGACCGCGTGATCCGGTACTTCCAGGTCGAAGAGCGAGGCTCCACCGTGCGCACCGAGGTGCGCGGCGGGCTGACCACGTTCTTCACCATGGCCTACATCGTGGTGCTGAACCCCATCATCCTGTCGGGGGCAGCTGACGTGACGGGCAAGAAGCTCGACATCGGGCAGCTGACGACGTCGACCGCGCTCGTCGCCGCGGTGATGACCATCCTCATGGGCGTCGTCGGTCGCTACCCGTTCGCGATCGCCGCCGGCCTCGGACTCAACGGTGTGGTCGCGTTCCAACTCGCCTCGCAGATGTCGTGGGCCGCAGCCATGGGCATCGTCGTGCTCGAGGGACTCGTCATCACCGTGCTGGTGATGACCGGGTTCCGCGTGCGGGTGTTCGACGCCATCCCTCTCGCGCTCAAGCAGGCCATCAGCGTCGGCATCGGGCTCTTCATCGCCCTCATCGGCTTCGTCGACGCGGGCTTCGTGCGCCGCAACCCCGATGCGATGGGCACGCCGGTGCCCGTCGGGCTCGGTCTGGGCGGGCGGCTCCTCGGCTGGCCCACCATCGTCTTCGCGGTCGGGCTGCTGTTCACCGCCATCCTCGTCGCCCGGCGGGTGCGGGCCGGCATCCTCATCGGCATCATCGGGACGACGGTGTTCGCCATCATCGTCAACGCCATCGCCGACATCCCGCCGCAGTTCGGCCCGGGCGGCAAGTTCAACCCCACGGGTTGGGGGCTGAACGTGCCCAAGCTGCCGGACAAGATCGTCGAGGCACCCGATTTCGGGCTGCTGGGCCACTTCAGCCTGGGCGGTGGCGCGGCGGAGGTGGGGATCATCAGCGCCGCGCTGCTCGTGTTCACCCTCATGCTGGCCGACTTCTTCGACACCATGGGCACGGTGGTCGGCGTGGCCAAGGAGGGTGACCTCCTGGACGAGGACGGGCGGCTTCCCGGCGTGGGGCCGGTACTGCTCGTCGACTCGCTCGCCGCGGTGGCGGGCGGTGCGGCATCGGCGTCGTCGAACACCTCCTACATCGAGTCGGCCGCCGGCGTGGGCGACGGGGCCCGCACCGGGCTGGCCAACGTCGTCACCGGGGTGCTGTTCCTCGGCGCCCTCTTCCTCACCCCGCTGGTCCGGGTGGTGCCCTACGAGGCTGCGTCCCCGGCGCTGGTCGTCGTCGGCTTCCTCCTGATGACCCAGGTCAGGGAGATCGCCTGGGACGACTACGACATCGCCATCCCCGCCTTCCTCACCATCATCCTCATGCCGTTCACGTACTCGATCACCAACGGCATCGGGGCCGGGTTCATCTCCTACGTCGCCATCAAGGCGGCCAGGGGTCGGGGACGCGACGTCCACTGGCTGCTCTGGGTGGTCGCCGCCGCCTTCGTCGTCTACTTCGCCATCGACCCGGTCGAACGGCTGTTGGGCGTTTCCTGACTTTCTTCCGAAATCAACCGTAAGCTTCGAACAGGATGTTCGTTGTCTTTCGGGCATTTGGGGGGCTCGTCACACAAGGAGATGCCCGTGTCGGCAGCCCGTCCTATCCGAGTCCGCCTGTTCGTGGCGGCGCTCGGCGCCCTCTTCGCCTTTGCATTCACCGCACCCCCAGCGGGCGCGGTCAGCCTCGGTGACTACATCGTCGTGCTGCGCCCAGGCACAGCCGCGCCCGCGGCCGTCGCCGCTGAGCAGGTGGGCCGCCTCGGCGGCATCGTGGGCTTCGTCTACGAGCACGCCCTCACGGGCTACAGCGCCAGGCTTCCTGTCGGCGCCATCGCGGCCCTGGCCGCTGACCCGCGGGTCGCGCTGATCGAGCGTGACGGCGTGGTCCGCGCCGACGCCACCCAGACCGGGGCCACGTGGGGCCTCGACCGCATCGACCAGCGGGCCCGCCCCGTGGACGGCTCGTTCACGTACACCAGCACTGGCAGTGGCGTGAAGGCGTACATCATCGACACCGGCATCCGGTTCGCCCACAACGAGTTCGGCGGACGGGCCATCCGGGGCACCGACACCGTCACCGCCGGCGGGCTCGGTGGCCTGCTCGGAGGCGGCGGCGGCAGCACGAACGGCGAGGACTGCAACGGCCACGGCACCCATGTGTCGGGGACAGTCGGCGGCGCGACCTACGGCGTCGCCAAGCAGGTGACGCTCGTCGCTGTCCGGGTCCTCGGCTGCGACGGCAGCGGCGCCACGTCCGGCGTCATCGCCGGAGTCGACTGGGTCACGGGCAACCATCAGGCCGGCCAGCCCGCTGTTGCCAACATGAGCCTGGGCGGAGGAGCCAGCACCGCCCTCGACACCGCCGTGCAGAACTCGATCAACGACGGCGTCTCCTACGGCCTGGCCGCCGGGAACGGCAACGCCCTCGGCATGGCCGAGAACGCGTGCAACACGTCGCCCGCACGCGTCGCCGCCGGCATGACGATCGGGGCGACCGACGCCAATGACGCCAAGGCGTCGTTCTCCAACTTCGGCAACTGCGTGGACTTCTTCGCTCCCGGCGTCGGCATCACGTCGGCCTGGTACACGAACAACACCGCCACCAACAGCATCAGCGGGACCTCGATGGCGACGCCGCACGTCGTCGGCGTGGCCGCGCAGTTCCTGGCCGGCAGTCCGGCGTCGACACCCGCCCAGGTGCGGGACGGCTTGTACAACCTGACGACGAAGGGCATCGTCACGTCGTCGAGCACAGTCAACAACCACCTGCTGTTCACCAACCTGTAGCCGTCTGGGAGGACGGGCCCGGGCTCGTCCTCCCGCGGCTGTCCGGCCGCGCCGAGGCCGACGCGTGCGTCGTCGGCCTCGGCGGGTCGGGCCTGTCGGCCGTCCTGCGCCTCCTCGAGCACGGCCGGTCGGTCGTGGCCGTTGACGCCCGTAGCGTTGGTGGGGGCGCTGCGGGACGCAACGGCGGCCTCCTCCTCGCGGGCGCGCCTGCCTTTCATCACCACGCCCGCTCGGCGACGCTCTACCGCGCCACCCTCGCCGAGCTCGACCGCATCGAGGCAGAGACGCCTGGCGTCCTGCGGCGCACGGGCAGCCTGCGGATCGCCTCGTCCCGAGAGGAGGAGGTGGATTGCAGAGCCCAACTGGCCGCCATGCATGTCGACGATCTCCCCGTCGAGCCATACGAAGGCCCTGAGGGCACGGGACTGCTCTTTCCGGCTGATGGGGCCGGCAATCCCCTGGCGCGGTGCCGGGCCCTGGCCAGCGCTGCGCTCGCCGGTGGCGCGGCCCTGTACGCGTCCACTCCTGCGGCGCAGATCGAGCCCGGTCTGGTAGCGACCCCGGACGGCGCCGTGCACTGCGAGCGGGTGATCGTCGCCGTCGACGGAGGCCTCGAGCGCCTCCTGCCCGAGCTGGCGGGCCGGGTGCGGACGGCCCGCCTGCAGATGCTCGCCACCGCGGCGGCGCCCGAGGTGACCATCCCCCGGCCCGTCTACACCCGTTGGGGATTCGACTACTGGCAGCAGCTCCCCGATGGCCGGGTGGCGGCCGGCGGCCTGCGCGACAGGTTCATCGACGCCGAATGGGACCAGCCCGACGTGCCGACTGATGAGGTGCAGCGCGCCCTGGAGGAGATGCTCCGCGAGCGCGTCGGCGTGCGCGCTCCCGTCACGCACCGCTGGGCCGGCGCCGTCGCCTTCACCGACGACCACATCCCTATCGGTGAGGAGGTGCGCCCCGGCGTGATGGCCATCGGCGCCTACTCAGGAACCGGCAACGTCCTCGGCGCCCTCTACGGACGCGCCGCTGCCAACTGGGCCGTCACCGGCGCGCCCTTCCCCTCGTTCTTTGGCGCGTAGCCCCGAACATGTCGGGGTGACGCGCCAAAGAACGAAAGAGGGTTGCCTCAGGCGGCGTGGTCGGCGGTGATGTGGGCCGCGTCGTGGTGGCCGTCGGTGATCTGCGCGGCAGTCGCCGCCATCTCTTCGTACAGCCGCTCGATCTCGGTGTCGATGCGCGCCACCTCGGCCGCGTCCTCCTGCACCCGAGCCCGCTCCCGCTGCTCGACCAGCTCCACGACCTGCTGCTCGACCCCCACCAGATGGTCCTCGAGAACGATGTCCGCCATGAGCGGATACCTACCCGCTCGGGCCGGGATCAATCGTCCTCGCCCCGGAGACGGTGCACGACCGACCCCGCGCCGTACTCGAGCGTCTTCTCGAGGTGGACGATCGTGCCTGCCTCGGCCCGGGTTTCGAAGAGGACCTCGTCCACGAGGGCGTGCATGAGACCCATGCCCCGACCGCTCTCCGCGGTGTCCCCAGCGGGACGGGCCTCGCCTGCGTCGAACCCCACGCCGCGGTCGATCACACGAATGGTGCAACAGGTCTCGTCCACGTCGACCGCGACCTCGTACACGTCTCCCGGCCCCGCGTGCAGGATCACGTTGGTGCATGCCTCGGTGAGCGCGACCTGGATGTCGTGCGCGCACGTCTGAGCCACGCCCAGTTCCTGCATGGCGTTGGCGGCAAGGTGGCGGGCGACGGGGACGCTCAACTCGTCTCGTGGCAGCACCAATGACATCGCAACGCGCATCGTCGGATCTCCGCTGATGCGTAGCGCGTACCCGCTCAGCGCGCGGAGTTAACGAGGTTCCTGTTGCGGTTCTGTCGCGGTTTCCATGAGCTCCCGCGCATCCAGCCAGGCGCGTGTGTTCTGTCGGACCCACCGGGGTGCACGGCGGTGGCACCCGGAGCATGGATCGGCTCCTGCGTTGTGGTAGCCGCATTCGCAATGCCAGTGGCGCAATGTCTCGTGACCGGTCGCCATGGAGGTGTTTCGGCACGCTGCCGGTGGTTTGTCATAGGCCGGGTGGCCCAATCGGCGGCGCGTAGTCTCGCCGCATGCACGAGGGCAGCCGCAAGGCGATCGCCGCCGCCTTCTTCGCCAACCTCGGCATCGCCGTCGCCAAGTTCGTCGGCTTCTTCGTCACCGGAGCGGCGTCGATGCTGGCCGAGGCCATCCACTCGGTGGCCGACACCGGCAACCAGGGTCTGCTCTTCCTGGGCGGCAAGCGAGCCCGTCAGCGTCCGACCGAGGAGCACCCCTTCGGCTACGGCCGCGAGCGCTACTTCTGGTCGTTCGTCGTCTCCATGATGCTGTTCAGCCTCGGCGGGCTGTTCGCGTTGTTCGAAGGCGAGGAGAAGCTTCGCCATCCCCACGAGCTCACGTCCGCGTGGTGGGCCGTCGGCATCCTCGTCTTCGCCGTCGCGCTCGAGGCGTTCTCCCTACGCACCGCGTACCGCGAGGCGTCACATGTGCGCGAGCCGGGTCAGACGTGGTGGCAGTTCATCCGCCAGGCCAAGATCCCCGAGCTGCCGGTGGTCCTGCTGGAGGACGTCGGCGCGCTGTTGGGCCTCACCTTCGCCCTCGTTGGCATCGCCCTCGCCGAGATCACCGGCAACGCCCGTTTCGACGCGGCCGGCAGCCTCGCCATCGGCGTGCTCCTCGTCGCCATCGCATCCGTGCTCGCAGTCGAGATGAAGAGCTTCCTCATCGGCGAGGCCGCGTCACCACAACAACGGCGCGCCATCGAGAGTGCGCTCGCCTCGGCGCCGGCGGTGCGCCGCGTCATCCACGTGCGTACCGAGCACCTCGGTCCCGACGAGCTGCTGGTCGGCGCCAAGGTCGAGCTCGACCACACCCTCGCCATGCCCGAGGTGGCCCGCGCCATCGACGAGGCAGAAGCGGCAGTGCGCGCCGCCGTGGCGTCGGCCACCGTCATATACCTCGAACCGGACGTCTATCGCGAGGCCTAGTTAACCTTCGGGCATGGCGCGCACCATCCACGACGCGGACAGCCACTGCATGGAGACGCCCGACTGGCTCGAGCCGTGGGCGGACCCCTATGTCAAGGAGCGCATGCCGCCGCTCTTCGTCGCCAGCGTGAAGCCCGGCGAGGAATCGTTCATCGAGGAGCTACGGCGTCAGCACTGCGACCCCGAGTTCCGCGCCGCCGATGCGGCCGAGATCTGGCTCCGGAAGAACTGGAAGGCCACCGGCTCGTTCCTCAAAGAGGACCGGCCCCGGGCCCTCGACCTCCTCGGTTTCGAGAGCCAGCTCGTCTTCCACACATTCATGAATGGCATGCTGCTGAAGGCGGAACGCGGCGATGACCTCGACTTCGCCTACGGGCTGGCGCGCGCCCACAACCTCGCCATCGTCGACTTCTGCTCGGTGGATGCGCGGTTGCTGCCCGTCGGCTACGTGCCGCTGGCCGACTTCGAGCGCACCGCCGCGTTCGCAGCCGAGGCCATCGACTCGGGGTGCAAGGCGCTCATGATCCCGTCGGCCTGTCCCCGCAACCACTCCCCCAGTCACACCGGGCTCTTCCCGCTGTGGGACCAGGCCCAGGATGCGGGGCTGCCGATCATCTACCACGTGGGCGGCGGCGGGCAGCTGCTCGACCCCAGGTACTTCGAGAACGGGCTGCCGCGCATCAAGGACTTCCACGGCGGGGACGAGAACTTCCGCTCCGTCGACTACATGTCGATCCCGTACCCGCCCATGCAGAGCCTGACCGCGCTCATCCTCGACGGCATCCTCGACCGCCACCCCCGGCTCAAGTTCGGCGTCATCGAGCAGGGCGGGTCGTGGGCGCCGGGGTGGATGCGCATGCTGGACTCGGCCCAGGACGCGTTCCGCAAGAACGAGGAGCGCCTGCAGCGCCTCGAGCTCAAGCCCAGCGATTACGTGCAGCGTCAGGTGCGCATCACCCCGTACCCCAGCGAGGACGCGGGCTGGATCATCGACAACACCGGCCCCGAGGTCTGCATGTTCAGCTCCGACTACCCCCACGTCGAAGGCGGCCGCAACCCCCTCGGCCGCTTCGCCCGCAGCCTCGAATCCATCGACGACCCCCGCCAGCAGCGCTTCTACTGCGACAACTTCGTCGACCTCATGGGCTCCGCCCTCGTCACGGCCTGACCCCCACGCCGTTCTCGAGGCAATACGTGTCGGAATCCGTCACGTATTGCCTCGAGAACGCGGGACGTGGAGGTGGGCGGCGTAAGTTGTCCTATATGTCCTCCACCTACGCCCTCTTTGAGAAAGACAAAGAGATTGGCGTGTCCGACGGCACGCCCATCCGCTACACGGTGCGGGGGGCGGGCAACGGGCCCGCCATCGTGCTGGCCAACGGGTGGTCGTGCAGCGACGCCTACTGGATCACCCTCGGGCCCGACCTGGTCGAGCGGGGCCACCGCGTGATCCTGGCCGACACCCGGGGCCATGGCGAGTCCGGCCTCCCCCGGCCTCCCGGCTTCAAGGGCCGCAACATCACCAACGAGGACATGAGTGTCGAGCGCATCGCCCTCGATCTGCTCGAGGTGGCGACGGTTGAGGGTGCAGAACACGCGGTGTTCGTCGGCCACTCGATGGGCGTACAAACCATCCTCGAGGCCTACCGCCAGGCGCCGGAGCTGGTCGTGGGACTCGTCGCCATCGCCGGCCCTTATGAGAACCCCCTCAACACCTTCTACGGGCGGGGGTTCTGGAACCACCTCTTCCCTCTCGGCCGCGTCGCGGTCACCGCCATGCCCGGCTTCCTCACCAAGGCATGGTGGAAGGTCGGCGACAACGCCGCCTTCGGCCTCAAGGCGGCCCAGGCCCTCGGCGCGGCCGGCCCCAAGGTGACCGCCGAGCTGCTCGCGCCCTACATCACCCACCTGTCGACGCGCGACCCGGTGATCCTCTTCAAGGCGATCGACGGCATGCGGCGCCACTCGGCCGCCGACCTGCTGCCCGACGTCAAGGTGCCGGTGCTCAACCTGGTCGCAGGCCAGGACCGCTTCACCCCGCCCGCGGTGCAGCGCCACATGCACGACGTGCTCCCCGACAGCGAGATCGTCGAGTTCGACGACGCGACCCACTGCCTTCCGATCGAGGAGCCCGAGGCGATCACCGACGCGATCGAGAACTTCCTCGCGAAGCGCGTCGCGCTGCACGTGTCCTAAGAAACAGACCCCAGCCCCTGGGTGAAGCGGTTGGCGTTGCTCTGCTCGGCCCGGGCCAGCGTCTCGAACCACTCCGCGATCTCGTCGAGCCCCTCGTGACGAGCGATCTTGGCAAAGCCGGGGTACATCTCGGTGGACTCGTAGGTCTCGTTCTCGATGGCGGACTTGAGGTTGTCGCTGGTCGCGGCGACGGGCATCCCAGTGACGGGATCGCCGAACTCGGACAGATAATCCAAGTGGCCGAAGGCGTGACCTGTCTCACCCTCGGCGACGGAACGGAAGAGCGCAGCGACGTCGGGGTGTCCCTCGATGTCGGCCTTCTGGGCGAAGTACAGGTAGCGCCGGTTGGCCTGGCTCTCGACTGCGAATGCCTCCTTCAGGTTCGCGTGGGTCTTGCTGCCCTGCAGCTCAGGCATTCGCAACCTTTCGTCGTCTGGAGGAACTGGGGTACCGGATCGGTGCCCCAGTTCCTCGAGACAGGCAGTGTGTGGGGGTCGATCAGCGCAGGTCGAAGCGATCGAGGTTCATGACCTTGTCCCATGCGGCCACGAAGTCCCGCACGAACTTCTCCTTGCCATCGTCAGATGCGTAGACCTCCGCGTAGGCACGGAGCTGCGAGTGCGAGCCGAAGACGAGGTCGGCCGCGGTGGCCGTCCACTTGACGTCCCCGGTCGCGCGATCGCGACCCTCGAACACGTTCTCCGTCGAGGCCGATGCCTTCCACTCGACCGTCGCGCGCGCGCCGAGCAGGTTCACGAAGAAGTCGTTGGTCAGCGTCTCCGGCCGGTCGGTGAAGACGCCGTGGGCGGATTGGCCGGTGTTGGCGTTCAGGACGCGCATGCCGCCGACGAGCGCCGTCATCTCGGGCGCTGTCAACCTGAGCAGGTTGGCCTTGTCCAGCAACCGCGTCTCCGCCGGCACCTTCTCCCCTGACCGGTAGTAGTTGCGGAATCCGTCGGCGGTCTCGAGCGGGGCGAACGTCTCCACGTCGGTCTGCTCTTGCGAGGCGTCGGTGCGCCCCGGCGCGAACGGGACCGTGATGTCGTGACCCGCGCTCTTCGCCGCCTGTTCGACGGCCGCGCATCCGCCCAGGACGATCACGTCAGCGAGCGAGACCTTCTTCCCGCCGGACTGGGAGCCGTTGAAGTCCTGCTGGATCTGCTCGAGGCTCTGCAGCACCTTGGCCAGCTCGGCCGGGTTGTTCGCCTCCCAATCCTTCTGCGGCGCAAGACGGATCCGTGCCCCGTTGGCGCCACCACGCTTGTCGGTGTCGCGATAGCTGGCCGCCGAGGCCCATGCAGTCGTCACCAGCTGGGACACGGACAGCCCCGACGCGAGGAGCTTGCCCTTGAGGGCGGCGATGTCGTCCTGGTCGATCAGCTCGTGGTCGACGGCGGGGACGGGGTCCTGCCACAGCTGCGGCTCGGGAACCCACGGGCCGAGGAACCGCGAGACGGGTCCCATGTCGCGGTGCAGCAGCTTGTACCACGCCTTGCCGAACGCGTCCGCGAGCTCGTCGAGATTCTCGTGGAAGCGCTTGGCGATCGGTCCGTAGATCGGATCGACCTTCAGGGCCAGGTCCGTCGTCAGCATCATCGGGGCGTGGCGCTTCGACGGATCGTGGGCGTCGGGCACCGTGTCAGCCCCCGCGCCGTCCTTCGGCTTCCACTGCTTCGCACCGGCCGGGCTCGTCGTCAGCTCGTAGTCGTAGTTGAAGAGGTTGTCGAGGTACCCGTTGTCCCATTTGATCGGGTCGTTCGTCCACGCGCCCTCGAGCCCGCTGGTGATGGTGTCGGCGCCCTTGCCGCTCCCGAACTCGCTCTTCCACCCGAGCCCCTGGTGCTCGACGGGGCAACCCTCGGGCTCCAGACCGACGAGATCGGGATCGCCCGCACCATGGCACTTGCCGAACGTGTGGCCGCCCACGATGAGCGCGACCGTCTCCTCGTCGTTCATCGCCATGCGAGCGAAGGTCTCCCGGATGTCCCTGGCGGAGGCAACCGGATCCGGGTTGGCGTTCGGCCCTTCCGGGTTCACGTAGATCAGGCCCATCTGCACGGCGCCGAACGGATCGGCCAGATCCCGTTCGCCGCTGTAGCGCTCGTCACCGAGCCACTCGTCCTCCGGGCCCCAGAAGACCTCCTCCGGCTCCCAGACGTCGGCTCGGCCGAAGCCCATGCCGAACGTCTTGAACCCCATCGACTCCATGGCGACGTTGCCGGCGTACACGAGCAGGTCGGCCCAGGAGATCTTGCGGCCGTACTTCTGCTTGACCGGCCAGAGCAACCGCCGGGCCTTGTCGAGGTTGGCGTTGTCGGGCCAGCTGTTGAGCGGGGCGAAGCGCTGCCCGCCGTCGCCGCCGCCGCCTCGACCGTCGTGGATGCGGTACGTGCCCGCCTGGTGCCACGTCATGCGGATGAAGAGCGGTCCGTAGTGGCCGTAGTCCGCGGGCCACCACTCCTGTGACGTCGTCATCACCTCGACGAGGTCGCGCCTCAGCGCGTCGAGGTCGAGGGTCTTGAACTCCTTCGCGTAGTCGAAGCCCTCGTCCATCGGATCGGACTTGGTCGAGTGCTGGTGGAGCACCGAGAGATCCAGCTGGTTGGGCCACCAGTCCTGGTTCGACCTGGGCCGATGCGCCTTGGGCTCCGGTGCGTCAATGGCTGGGTTTTCGCTCTCAGACACGTCGGTCCTTTCTCGTTCTTGCTGATGACTGGTTGGTTGTGCTCGAACTTGCTGCGACGCACTCGGGGCAGCGGCCCCAGTAGATGACCTCGGCTTCGTCGACCTCGTAGCCCGCATCCTCGGCTGCCGTCAGGCACGGCGTGTCGCCGACCGCGCAATCGACGTCGACCATCCGGTTGCAGGTGCGGCAGACGAGGTGGTGATGGTTGTCCCCGACCCGGTTCTCATAGCGGGCCGACGACCCTGCGGGCTGGATGCGCCGCAGGACGCCCTTGTCGGTGAGAGTGCCGAGGGCGTCGTACACCGACTGCCGCGAGATGGCACCGATCTCTGCCCGCACCGCCTTGTCGATGTCGTCCGCCGTGCTGTGCGGTCCGCTCGACACCGCCCGCAGCACCGCCAGACGTTGGGCCGTGACGTGCAGGTCGTGCCGGCGGAGGAGGTCGGTGTCGTCGACGGGTGACTCCATGGGCAGCCGTCGTTCTAGCCCAACGACTGGACTATGTCCAAATCTGGATACACGCCCCCTGATCGGCGGCAGTAGGTTCCGCGGCCATGAAGTTCGGGTTCTTCTACGAGCACCAGCTGCCCCGCCCGTGGGGGCCCGACAGCGAGTTCCAGCTGCTGCAGGACGCCCTCGACCAGATCGAGCTGGCCGACTCCCTGGGCTACGACTACGTGTGGGAGGTCGAGCACCACTTCCTCGAGGAGTACTCGCACAGCTCCGCCCCCGAGGTCTTCCTCGCCGCCGCTTCCCAGCGGACACGCCGGATCAGGCTGGGGCACGGCATCGTGCAGCTGCCGTTCAACTTCAACCACACGGCGCGGGTCGCGGAGCGGGTGGCGACGCTCGACCTGCTCTCCAACGGGCGGGTCGACTTCGGGACGGGCGAGTCGTCATCGGAGAACGAGCTGGGCGGCTTCAACATCGCTCGCGACGAGAAGCGAGAACAGTGGACCGAGGCGGTCGAGGCCGTGTCCCGCATGTTCGTCGAGGAGCCCTTCGCTGGTGCCGAAGGACGATGGCTGCACATGCCGCCCCGCAACGTGTTGCCGAAGCCCAGGCAGAAGCCCCACCCGCCAATGTGGGTGGCGTGCAGCAGGCGGGAGACCATTCACCTCGCGGCACAGCGGGGCCTCGGCGCGTTGTCCTTCTCGTTCGTCGAGCCCGACGAGGCCAAGGTCTGGGTCGACGACTACTACGCGACGCTCCAGTCCGACGAGTGCGTGCCGGCGGGTTTCTCGGTGAACCCCAACCTGGCCATCGTGACACCGTTCATGTGCCACGCCGACGAGGAGACCGCCATCGAGCGGGGCCTCGACGGCGGCCACTTCTTCGGGTACTCGCTCATCCACCACTACGCCATCGGTCAGCACCAGCCCGGCATCACCAACGTGTGGGACGAGTTCCAGGAGAAGCGCTCGATGTACGGCTTCGACCGCGAGGTAGCCGCCCAGACGGGCGACTCATTGGCCGCCATGATCGAGCAGGGCGGGCTCGGATCGCTGCGGGGCGCCATAGGCACGCCCGATCAGGTTCGGGACCTCGTGCAGGGCTACGCCGACGCGGGTGTCGACCAGGTCATCTTCGTCAGCCAGGCCGGGCGCAACCAGCACGCCCACATCTGCGAGTCCATGGAGCTCTTCGCCCGCGAGGTCATGCCCGAGTTCCATGCTGGCGAGGCCGAGCGCGAGGCGGAGAAGCTCGAGCGACTGGCGCCGGCCATGGAGGCAGCGCTGGCGCGCAGACCCCCGCCGCGCGACCCGCCCACCGACTATGTGATCAACGCCGTCCCCGCCATCTAGTTGCGAGGGACGTCGCGCCATGGGAGCTCCTTGTCGACGCGGACGTCGCCGGGGAGGCCGAGCACGCGCTCGCCGAGGATGTTGCGCATGACCTCGGACGTGCCGCCCTCGATGGAGTTGGCGCGGGAGCGCAGGAACGACTTGGTCACGTCGTCGCTCATCATCACCAGCCCGTCGGGACGGATCATCTCGTAGCTCGAGTAGAGCTGGCCCGCTGGTCCCATGATGTCGATGCACAGCTCGTAGATCTTCTTGTTGAGCTCGGCGCCGTGCAGCTTGCCCGTCGAGCCCTCGGGACCGGGAACGCCCGCCTGCCGCGTCTGCGCGGCGCGCATGTTGGTGAGCCGCGCGCATTCCGACTCGACCCACAGCTGCATGAGCCGATCGCGCAGCACCGCGTCCTTGTGTTCGCGCTCCTTCCACAAGCGGACCGCCTCGCTGATTGGTCCCGATCCGCGGGGGGCCACGCCGCTGCCGCCGCCGAGGGCGACGCGCTCGTTCATCAGCGTCGTCATGGTCACCCGCCAGCCCTCGCCGACCTCGCCGAGACGCTCGACGTCGGGGATGCGCACGTCGGTGAAGTACACCTCGTTGAACTCCGCCTCGCCCGTCATCTGACGCAGAGGCCGCACCTCGACCCCCGGCGCGTGCATGTCGACGACGAAGTAGGTGAGGCCCTTGTGCTTGGGCTGGTCGGGGTCGGTGCGGGAGACGAGCATCCCGAACCGGGAAAGGTGGGCCAGCGTGGTCCACACCTTCTGGCCGTTGATCACCCACTCGTCGCCGTCACGCACCGCCATGGTCGAGAGGCTGGCCACGTCGGAGCCCGCGCCAGGCTCGGAGAAGAGCTGGCACCAGATCTCCTCACACGTGAACAGCGGCCGCAGGTAGCGCTCGTGCTGGATGTCGCTGCCGTGGGTGAGCACGACCGGCGCGCCCATCCCGAGGCCGATGGGGTTGCGCCCGAAGTTGCTGGGCGCCCCGGCGGCGCGCAGGCGCTCGTCGACCACCCCCTGGAGCTGGGGGCTGGCGCCCAAGCCCCCCTTGCCCTCTGGGAAATACACCCAGGCCAGGCCCAAATCGAACTGGGCGCCCCAGAACTCCTGGGAAGGAACCTCCTTCGGCGGGTGTTCGTCGAGCAGGAGGTCCACCCGTTGGGTGACCAGATCGTCCACACTGAGGGTGCTCATAGCCACGATTTCTAGTGCTGGCTGGTAATTCTCGGCCAGAGGGAACAAAATCGGGTTTCCTGGCGCTGTACATCTGTCCGGGCTCAGGCGCGCCCGGGCCAAGGGAGCGAACTGTTTTGAGTATTCGTCATGAGGCCGACACCGAGGAAGATCTCGTTCGGCTGTACCTCAATGAAATCGGCCAGCACGACCTGCTGACCAAGGACGACGAGATCCGTCTCAGCCAGCGCATCGAGGCGGGCGTCGCAGCCCGCGCCGAGATGGCCGCGGGCGGACGGCTCACGCCCACCCAGCGGCGCAAGCTGCGGGCGGCCGTCGTCGACGGTGAGAACGCCACTCGGCATTTCATCAACGCCAACCTCCGACTCGTGGTCTCGATCGCGAAGAAGTACCAGGCCTCGGGCCTGCCGCTCCTGGACCTCATCCAGGAGGGCAACCTCGGCCTCATCCACGCCGTCGAGAAGTTCGAATGGCGCAAGGGCTTCAAGTTCTCGACGTATGCCACCTGGTGGATCCGCCAGGCCATCCAGCGGGGCATCGCCAACACGGGCCGCACCATCCGGCTGCCGGTTCACGCCGGCGACCAGGTCATGCGGGTCAAGAAGGCGCGTGACCGGCTCGAGGGCGAGCTGGGGCGCACGCCCGAGCTGGCTGAGCTGGCCCACGAGGTCGACATGACCGAGGACCAGGTGGCCGAGGTGTTGCGCTTCGGCTCCGACGTCCGGTCGCTGTCCGAGCAGCTGAGCGACGACTCCGACACCGAGCTGGGCGACATGCTGGCTGACGCCAGCGCGCCGCTGCCGTTCGAAGAGGTCGTCGGCCTGCTGCTGCCCGACGAGATCGCCAAGCTCCTCTCCCCGCTCGACGAGCGGGAGCAGACGGTGCTCAAGCTCCGCTTCGGTCTCGACCGCGGCGAGCCCCGCACCTTCGACGAGGTGGCCGATCACGTCGACCTGTCCCCCGAGCGGGTCCGGCAGATCGAGGCCCGGGCCCTCAGCAAGCTGCGTCACCCGTGCACCGACAGCGGTGCCCGGGACCTGCTGCTCGCCAGCTAGCGATCTAACCTCACGCGCCATGGCTATGGCGCTGGACCAGATCGACCTTTCCGACATCGAGTTCTGGGCCCGCCCGTGGGCCGATCGCGAAGAAGCGTTCGCGACCCTGCGGGCCCAGGACCCGATCAGGTTCTTCGAAGAACCTGAAATTCCGATGCTCCCGAAGGGGCCGGGCTACTGGGCCCTGACGCGGCACGCCGACGTCCTCGAGGCCAGCAAGCACCCGGACAAGTTCCAGTCGGGCAAGGGCTCCAACATCGGCGACATGCCCCAGGACTTCCTCGAGTTCTTCGGGTCCATGATCAACATGGACGACCCCAAGCACGCCCGGCTGCGCAAGATCGTGTCGCGCGCCTTCACCCCCAAGACCCTCAACCAGGTCACCGATCAGGTGGAGGAGGCGGCGAAGTCGGTCATCGACGAGGTGATCGACAAGGGCTCGTGCGACTTCGTCACGGAGGTGGCGGCCGTCCTGCCGCTGCGGATCATCGTCGACATGATGGGCATCGATCGCAGCGACGAGAAGTTCATCTTCGACCGCACCAACGTGATCCTCGGCGCCGGCGACCCCGAGTACGTCCCCGATCAGGACAACCCCGGCGCGGTCATGACCGCGCTGCTCACTGCCGGCCAGGAGCTGGCCATGATGGTGCAGCAGCTGGGTGAGGACCGGATCAAGAACCCCAAGGACGACCTCATCACCGCGCTCATCACCGCCGACGTCGACGGCGAGAAGCTGTCCGCCGCCGAGCTCGGCTCGTTCTTCATCCTGCTCGTCGTCGCCGGCAACGAGACGACCCGCAACGCCATCGCCCACGGCCTGCACGTGCTCACTGAGCACCCCGAGCAGAAGCAGCTGTGGATGGGCGACTTCGACAGCCTCACCAACACCGCAGTCGAGGAGCTCGTGCGCTGGGCCACGCCCGTGATCCACTTCCGGCGCACGGTGACCGCCGACGGCATCCGCATCGCCGATCACGAGTTCAACGAGGGCGACAAGGTGGTGCTCTTCTACAACTCGGCCAACCGCGACGAGGCCGTGTTCGACAACCCGCAGACGTTCGACGTGCGCCGCACCCCCAACGACCACGTCGGCTTCGGCGGCCCCGGCCCCCACTTCTGCCTGGGAGCCCACCTGGCCCGCCGCGAGATCACCGTCCTCTTCCGCCAGCTCTTCCAGCGGATCCCCGACATCCACGCGACCGGCCAGCCCGAGCGCCTCCGAAGCAACTTCATCAACGGCATCAAGCACCTCCCCGCCGCCTGGTAGCACCCTCCGAACGAACCGGGCCGTAAATCAGGTCGGGTTCCGGCTGGATTTACGGCCGAGAACGAACGGCCTAC
Source organism: Actinomycetota bacterium (assembly GCA_041166245.1). Classification (GTDB taxonomy): domain Bacteria; phylum Actinomycetota; class Acidimicrobiia; order Acidimicrobiales; family JAFATL01; genus JBEEFP01. The sequence continues at coordinate 17,903 of JBEEFQ010000134.1, forward strand.
GGTCGCGGCATGGCTGACGTCGCGTCGTTGTTCGCCGAGATCCTGCCGGCCGACCGAGTAATCGTCGGGTCAGCGGTGAGCGAGGACTACGGGCACGACGAGGCCCTGGGCTCGACGGCGGTCACGCCCGAGGCGGTGCTGCTGCCGTCCGACACGGCCGAGGTTGCCGCCATTCTCGAGACGGCCAACGAGCACGGCGTCCCGGTGACGGCGAGGGGCAGCGGCACCGGCCTCTCGGGCGCCGCCATTCCCAGCGCAGGCGGCGTGGTCGTCTCCTTCGAACGCATGAACGCGGTGCTCGAGATCGACACCGAGAACCACGTGGCCATCGTGCAGCCCGGCGTCACCCTGGCCGAGCTCGACGAGGCCACTGCGGCCCACGGCCTCATCTATCCCGTGTTCCCGGGCGAGTACAGCGCCAGCCTGGGCGGCAACGTGGGCACCAACGCGGGCGGCATGCGGGCGGTCAAGTACGGCGTCACCCGCCACCAGGTCCTCGGACTCGAGGCGGTGCTGGCGACGGGCGAGATCATCCGCACCGGCGGGCGCTACGTGAAGACGTCCACTGGCTACGACCTCACCCAGCTCATCATCGGGTCGGAGGGCACCCTGGCCCTCGCCACCGAAGCGACGCTGCGCCTCTATCCCCGCCCCGCCCACCAGGCGACGGTGATGGCGCCGTTCGCCACATTGGAGGAGATCACCCGGGCCGTCCCCCGCATCGTGGCCAGCGGCATCGGCCCGCTCATCGTCGAGTACATCGACACCCTCACCATGGGCGCGGCCACCCGCATGGTGGGGCTCGACCTCGGCGTGCCCGAGGAGGTGCAGCAGCAGACCTTCGGCTACCTCGTCGTCATGTTGGAGGACGCCCACGCCAACCGGCTGGACGAGGACGTCGAGACGCTGTCCACCCTGCTGGCGGACCTGGGCGCCATCGACGTCTACGTGCTCCCTCCCACCTCTGCGACCCAGCTCATCTCCGCGCGCGAGAAGGCGTTCTGGGTGGCCAAGTCCGCTGGTGCCGATGACATCGTCGACGTGGTCGTGCCCCGGGCCGCCATCGCGGACTTCATGACCAAGGTGGGCGCCCTGGCAGAAGCGAGCGGCACCTTCGTCGCCGGCTGCGGCCACGCGGGCGACGGCAACGTGCACCTGTCGGTGTTCCAGCCCGACGCCGACAAGCGGGCCCAGGTCATGCGCGACCTTTTCGCCGCGGGGATGGAGCTGGGCGGCACCATCTCGGGCGAGCACGGCATCGGCACCACCAAGAAGAAGTACTTTCTCGCCCTCGAGGACCCCGTGAAGGTCGACCTCATGCGCCGCATCAAGGCCGCCTTCGACCCCAAGGGCATCCTCAACCCCGGCACCCTCTTCGATTGAACGGAGTAGCTCTGTGAACGGAGCCCAGGCGCTCATCCGCACGCTCGTCGACTCTGGCGTGGACGTGAGCTTCACCAACCCGGGGACGTCGGAGATGCACTTCGTCGCCGCGCTCGACACCGTGCCCGAGATGCGCGCGGTGCTCGCCCTGTTCGAGGGCGTGGCCACCGGCGCGGCCGACGGCTATGGGCGCATGGCCGACCGCCCCGCCGCCACCCTGCTCCATCTCGGCCCCGGGCTCGGCAATGGCATGGCGAACCTGCACAACGCCCGCCGGGGCCACACTCCCGTCGTCAACATCGTCGGCGACCACGCCACGTACCACAAGCAGTACGACGCGCCCCTGGAGTCCGACATCGACAGCGCGGCCGCCACCGTCTCGGGTTGGGTGCACCGTTCGATGACTCCCCAACAGGTCGGCCGGGATGGAGCGGCCGCGGTCGCCGCGGCCATGGGACCGCCAGGCCGCGTCGCCACGTTGATCCTGCCGGCCGATGCGTCGTGGCTCGAAGGCGCCGAGCCCGCACCAGCGCCAGCCCCGCCGCGACGGGCCGAGGTGGCCGACGACGTCGTGGATGCCGTGGCCAAGGTGCTCGTCTCGGGCGAGCCGTGCGTGCTCCTCCTGGGCGGCCGCGCCGTGCGCGAGGAGGGCCTGGCTGCGGCCAGTCGCGTCGCACGCGCCACCGGCGCCAAGCTGTTCTGCGAGACGTTCCCCGCCCGGCTCGAGCGCGGCGCAGGGGTCTCCCCCATCGACCGCCTCGCCTACCTCTCGGAGTTCACCGAGATGCAGTTGGCCGGTGCGCGGCACCTCATCCTGGTGGACACCAAGGCGCCTGTCTCGTTCTTCGCCTACCCCGACAAGGCGAGCATGCTCGTGCCCGACGGCTGCCAGGTGCACGTGCTCGCCGCGTCCTCCGACGACGGCACGGGCGCGCTCGTGCACCTCGCCGACCGCGTCGCCGCGAGCGAGCAGCCCGTCCTGCAGCCGGCCTCGCGACCGGAGCGGCCCACCGGCGCCCTCACCGCGGAAGCAGTGGCGCAGGCCCTTGGTGCGCTGCTGCCCGAGGGTGCCATCGTGGCCGACGAGGCCAACACGGCCGGGCTGTGGGCGCCCGGTGCGACTGCCGGTGCGCCCAAGCACGACTGGCTGACCCTGACAGGCGGCGCCATCGGCGTGGGTCTCCCACTCGCCACCGGCGCGGCCGTGGCCTGCCCCGACCGCAAGGTGATCTGTCTCGAGGCGGACGGAAGCGCCATGTACACGCTGCAGGCGCTGTGGACCCAGGCCCGCGAGAACCTCGACGTCACCACCGTCATCTTCAACAACCGGTCCTACGCCATCCTCAACCTCGAGCTCAACCGCGTCGGCACCGAAGCGGTCGGGCCGAAGGCGCTCTCCATGCTCGACCTGTCCAACCCGGATCTCGACTTCACCGCCCTCGCAAGAGGCATGGGGGTCGACGCGTCACGGGCGACGACGGCCGAGGAGCTCACGGCCCAGCTGGAGCGGGCCCTGGCGACACCGGGCCCGTCCCTGGTCGAGGCGATGCTGCCCGTCGGGATGTAGCGCCTACTTGCGGCCGAGGCGGCGGCGGTCCTGCTCCTTGAGGACGCGCTTGCGCACCCGCACCGACTTGGGGGTGATCTCCACCAGCTCGTCATCCGAGATGAACTCGACACCGGTCTCGATGGTGAGCACGCGCGGCGGCGTGAGCTTGATGGCGTCGTCGGCGGCGTGGGTGCGGATGTTGGTCTTCTGCTTCTCGCGAGTGACGTTGACGAGCATGTCGCCAGGCCGGGCGTTCTCCCCCACGACCATGCCTTCGTAGACCTCCTCGCCAGGCCCGATGAACAGCTCGCCCCGCGGCTGCAGGGCGTCGAGGGCGTACCCGGTGGACTTGCCCTGGCGGTCAGCAACCATGGTGCCGCCCCGACGATGGGGCAGATCGCCGAACCACGGCGCCCAGCCGCGGTGGCGGGTGTGGATGAGCGCGGTGCCACGCGTGGATGTGAGGAGCTCGGAGTGGAAGCCGAGCAGACCACGCGCCGGCGCCTCGAAGCTGAGGATGCTGCGTCCCGGGTCTCCGGCTCGAATGTCGAGCACCGTGCCCTTGCGGGCGGCCAACGCCTGGGTGATGGTGCCCACGTGCTCGTCGGGGACATCCACGATGCCCTCCTCGACGGGCTCGTGGCGCTTGCCGTCGATCTCGCGGGTGAAGACCTCGGGGCGGCTCACCTCGAGCTCGTAGCCCTCCCGCCGCATGGACTCGATGAGCACCGCCAGCTGCAGCTCGCCCCGGCCCGCGACCTGGATGACGTCGGGAGACTCGGTGTCTTCCACGCGGATGGCCACGTTGCCGAGCACCTCGCGGGCGAGCCGCTCCCGGAGATGGCGTGAAGTCAGGTAGCGGCCGCCGTCCTTGCCAGCGAGGGGCGACGTGTTGACGCCGAAGGTCATGCGCAGCACGGGCTCGTCGACGGTGAGGCGGGGCAGCGGATCGAGGTCGGTGGGGTCGGCGAGGGTGTCGCCGATCTCGATCTCCGGGTAGCCGGCGATGATGAAGAGGTCGCCGGCCACCAGCTCTTCAGCCTCGACGCGGCCGAGACCCTCGACGGCGAGCAGCTGGGCCGGCTTGCGTACGACAGGCGCGTCCTCGCTGACGCCGACAACGGCGACGGGCCGGTTGGCCCGCAGCGTGCCGCGCATGACGCGGCCGATGGCGAGCCGTCCGAGGTAGTCCGACGCGTCGAGGTTGGTGACGAGCGCCTGCAGCGGCGCAGCAGGGTCGCCGATGGGCGCCAGCACCGTCTTCAGGATGGCGTCGAGGAGGGGCGCCAGGGTCGCGTCGGGGGCGGGCATGCCGACGCCCTCGACGGCCCGGCCCTCGCGGGCGACGGCGGAGATCACCGGGAACTCGATGTGGTGGTCCGGCACCTCGAGATCCATGAACAGCTGGTAGATCTCGTCGAGCACCTCTTCGGGCCGGGCGTCACCACGATCGACCTTGTTGAGCACCACGATGGCGGGCAGGTCGGCGGCGACCGCCTTCTGCAGCACGTAGCGGGTCTGGGGCAGGGGCCCCTCCGCCGCGTCGACCAGCAGTAGGACGCCGTCCACCATGGCCAGGGCCCGCTCGACCTCGCCCCCGAAGTCCGCATGGCCGGGGGTGTCGACCAGGTTGATCTTCACGCCCTTCCAGTGGACGGAGGCGGCCTTGGCGAGGATGGTGATCCCCCGCTCCCGCTCCTGGTCGTTCGAGTCCATGACGCGGTCGACCAACGCCTCGTGGGTGTTGAACACGCCTGTCTGACGCAGGATGGTGTCCACGAGGGTGGTCTTGCCGTGGTCGACGTGCGCGACGAGTGCGTCGTTTCTGATCAAGGGACCGGCCATAGGGGAACTGTGCAGTCTACCGTTCGCCCTGTATGAGAAGTCTTGTGCTGAATCCGTTCTCGTACACCTTCCACGAAGACCCGTATCCCACGTACAAGCGGCTGCGGGACGA
>JBEEFQ010000135.1:0-5538 GCA_041166245.1 Actinomycetota bacterium
TCGTCAACGGCCAGAAGGTGTGGACGTCGGGCGGCCAGATCGCCGATCTCGGCATGCTGCTGGCCCGCACCAACCCCGACGCGCCCAAGCACCAGGGCATCACCTGGTTCGCCATCGACATGCACCAGCCCGGCATCGACATCCGCCCGCTGCGGGAGATGACGGGCCACGCCATGTTCAACGAGGTCTTCATGACCGACGCCCGCGTACCGGTGTCGGCCATGATCGGCGACGAGAACAACGGCTGGGCCGTCGCCAACGCGACCCTCGGGCACGAGCGGGCCGGACTGGGCGCGGGTGGCGGCGGGGCCGAGGGCTCGGCCCTTCCCGGCACGGTCGCCAAGCAGCTCCAGCGCCGCGCTGGCGACTACGTGTCGAGCGGCGGTGCCAAGCCCAAGGCCAAGGCGGCGCGCCCGCCGCGGTCCCGCCGGTCCAGCGCCCAGTTCCTCATCGACATGGCCAAGGGCAACGGCACGGTGAAGGACCCCGTCATCCGCCAGGGCCTGGCCAAGCTCCACACCCTCGGCGAGATCGGCCGCTACAGCGCGGAGCGGGTGAAGGCAGCCAAGGCCGCGGGCCGCGACCTGCCGGGCATGGCCAACATCGCCAAGCTGTCGATGAGCGACGTCGTCCGCCTCCAGCGCGACCTGGGGCTGCAGATCGTCGGCGCCTACGGCACGCTGCACGCGTACGACGACGCGCACAAGAAGGTGCTCGACGAGGCCACCGGGAACCCGTTCCTCACCGGCGTCACGACCACTGCGCTGTACGCCCAGGCCCCGCCCATCTACGGCGGTACCGACCAGATCCAGAAGAACATCATCGGCGAGCGCGTGCTCGGGCTCCCCAAGGAGCCCAACAACGACAAGACCACGCCCTTCTCCGAGCTCCCCAAGAACGGCTGACTCGACCCCACCCGATGACGGTCGAGGTGTGGACCATGGGAGTGGGCCTGCCCGGGATGGCGGCCCGCCAGGCCGAGCGAGCCGAGGCGGCCGGGTTCGGTGGCATCGCCATGGTCGACTCGCAGAACCTGGCCGGCGACCCCTACGTCGCGCTGGCCGTCGCGGCGCGGGCGACGAGCACGCTGCGGCTCGCGACCGGTGTCACCAACCCCGTCACCCGCCACCCGGCGGTGACCGCGGCCGCGATCGCGACCGTGCACGGCGAGTCCGGTGGCAGGGCCGTGCTCGGTATCGGCCGGGGCGACTCGGCCCTGGCCCACCTCGGACAGGCGCCCGCGCCCGTCGCCACGTTCGAGCGCTACCTCATCGCCCTGCAGGCCTACCTCGGCGGCGGCGCCGTCGACTTCGAGGATCCCACCATCGGGACGCTCGGGCTGGCCGGCGCGCCGGTCGACAGCCGCATGGAGTGGATCGGCATGGCGGGGCCCAAAGTGCCGGTCAGCGTCGCCGCCAGCGGGCCCAAGGTCCTGGCCCTCGCCGCCCGCCTCGCCGAACGCGTCACCTTCGCGGTGGGGGCCGATCCCGAACGGGTCGCCTGGGCGCGCGACACCGTCAACGCCGCTCGACGAGAGGCCGGACTGCCCGCCGACGGCGTCTCCCTCGGGGCCTACGTCAACGTGGTCGCCCATCCCGACCGCGATGTGGCCCGGGAGCTGGCCTCGGGCGGTCTGGCATCGTTCGCCCGTTTCTCGGTCATGCACGGCCAGCCCACCGGTCCCGTCGACGCATCCACCCGCGATGTGCTGACCAACGTGCACGCCGCGTACGACATGACCCATCACACGCGCGCCGGCGCGGCACAGACTGCAGCCCTGACGCCCGAGTTCGCCGAGCGCTTCGCGGTGCTCGGCCCGCCCGCCGAGTGCGTGGCCCGCCTGCAGGAGCTGGTCGGCTTGGGCCTCGACCACCTGATGGTGATCGGCCCGTCCATCGGAGCCGACCGCGACCAGTCCAACGACGCCCACCGCCGCTTCGCGGCCGAGGTCCTCCCCGCGTTAGGTGAGGGGTGACCAGGCGGCAACGCGCAGGAGCCGGCTTTCCCAGCGGTCGCGCACCTCGAGCGCCTCGCGCATCCACGTGCCCGGGCCCTGGTATTCGGCGGGAACCTCGCGGCTGAGTAGGGGCAGCAAACCCTGTGGCTGTGCGAGCCGCTGCCACAGCACCACCTCGCGCTCGGGACCGGCGCCGAAGGCGGGGACGAGCACAGCGACGAGCTCGAGCAGCCCCCGGCCCGCGGCCGCGGCCCGCTGCAGCGTCTCGACGTACAGCGACGACGCCCGCTCCAGGTAGGCGTCGAGATGCCCCGGGTGGGGCCAGGCCGTGTCCTCCATGAACAGCGCGAGCTCGCCGCTGCGCTCGACGGGTGCGGTGGGAACGGTCGAGAGATCCAGTTCGACCAGCGGCGAGAAGGACGCAGGTTCGAGGACCTTGGCGGTGGCGTCGTGGCGGTACGAGTCGACCTCGGACGCCCATGCCTGCAGGTCGCCCCGCCGCACCCGATCCTGCAGCTCCCCGAGGGCGGTCGCGGAGGGCACCGCCGTCACCGTCACCATCGTGTACGCGGGACCGGTGCCGTGGGCCTGGTGCAGGAACCACAGCAGCCGAGCATCGGTCGTGTCCGCGAACGCCGCCATCCACGACTCGCGGTAACAGGCCTCGAAGGCATCGGCGTGCCGGCCAATCACGTGATGCACCTCGTGCACGAGCAGCATCGGCTCAGGGTAACGACCTACGGTGGCGCGGTGGTCATGGCCGCCGGGCGCGACGTCCCCATCACCCATCCGGAAAAGGTGTTCTTCCCCGAACGGGGCGAGACCAAGGGCGACCTGGTCGAGCACTACCTCCGCGTCGAGGAGCCGATCATGCGGGCCATGGGCGGACGTCCCGTGCTCATGCAGCGGTTCCCCGAGGGCGCGGCCGGCTCGTCGTTCTTCCAGAAGCGCGTGCCCAAGGATCGTCCCGATTGGCTGAAGACGACAACGGTCAGCACACCGAACGGCACGACGTCGTCGGCGCTGGTGGCCGCCGACATCGCTCACGTCCTGTGGGCGGTGAACATGGGCTGCCTCGGCTTCCACGTGTGGCCCTACCTGGCCGCCGATTCCGAGCACACCGATGAGCTGCGCATCGACCTCGACCCGACGCCGAACGTCGACTTCACCCACATCCGCAAGGCGGGGCACGAGCTGAAGGCGCTCTTCGACGAGCTCGGCATCACCGCATACCCCAAGACCACCGGCAACCGCGGCCTGCACGTGTACGTGCGACTCGAACCACGGTGGGACTCCTACGAGGTCCGGTTCGCCGCCGTCGCCGCCGCGCGTGAGCTCGAGCGGCGCCGGCCCGACCTCATCACCGCCGGGTGGTGGAAGGAGGAGCGGGGCGACCGCGTGTTCGTCGACTTCAACCAGAACGCCCCGCACAAGACGGTTTTCGGCGCGTGGTCGGTGCGGGCGCGCGTCGGCGGCCAGGTGTCGACGCCGATCGCCTGGGACGAGCTCGACCAGATCCACCCCGACGAGCTCAACCTCGCGACGCTGCCCGCTCGTCTGGAGCAGGTCGGCGATCCGTGGGCGGACATCAACGACCACCCGCAGTCCCTCGAGCCCCTCCTGGAGATGCACCGGCGGGATCGGGAGAGCGGGCTCATGGATGCCCCGTGGCCACCCGTGTATCCCAAGCAGCCGGACGAGCCGCCCCGCGTCGCCCCCAGCCGGGCCAAGAAGGCCTGAGCCCTTCCAGAAGCAGGATCGGGGCCGGTCGGCGTCGAACGGAACAGAGATGCCCCGCCTCCGCCGGATCCTCGTCGTCGGGCTCCTTGCCGCCTCCATGCTGGCCGGCGGCGGGGCCGCGGCCCAGGCCAAGGAGAATTCGCCGAAGGCGCCCAAGCCCCCGTCGTGCCCGACCAAGCTTCTGGTGCTGTCGGCCATGCCGGTCGAGCTTGATCCGCTGATCGCCGAGCTCGACCTCGAGCGCACGGTCGAGATCAACGATCGCCGCTTCTTCGTCGGCCGCCTGCGTGGCAACCGCGTCATCCTGGCGATCTCCGGCATCGGCCTCCTCAACGCGACGCAGACCACCGAAGACGCCTTCGCCCACTTCCGCTGTCGGAAGCAGTCGGCCATCGGTGGCGTGGTCTTCTCGGGTGTGGCCGGCGGCGACTGGATCGGCGATGTCGCCGTGCCCACTCGCTGGACCGACGATCTCGGCGAGACGTTCTTCCCCGTGGACGAAGGCATGCTGGCAGTTGCGCATCAGGTTGCCGCTCCAGGTGCGGTCACCCTGACCCAGGACGTGCATGTCGGTGACCCCGCGTGCGTGTGCAAGGACGTGCCGGAGTTGACGACCGTGACAGCGACGCGGATCGAACACGTGCCGCAGGTCGTGGTGGGCGGCGACGGGACGACAAGCGACCCGTTCAACGGCCGGCGCCTGCCGTGCTTCCCGGCCGGCGGCGATGTGTTCGGCTGCGACCCGTGCAAGATGCCCCGCGAAGACCCGCCCGACGCGGCTGCGTTCGCGACCGGGATCGCGCCGTTCCTCGACCCCGGGTTCTTCACTGGTTACTTCGAAGCCCCACCCGAGGCCGACCCCGCCTACAAGGCGCAGGACATGGAGTCGGCCGCCGTCGCCCGCGTCGCCGCCGCGAAGGGGAAGCCGTTCATCGCCTTCCGGGGTGTGTCCGATGGACAGGGCGACCCGCTCATGCTGCCGGGCTTCCCGTTCCAGTTCTTCGCCTACCGCACGATCTCCGCCGAGAACGCAGCGACCGCCACGCTCGGGTTCCTCGACCGCTGGGCCCAGCGCTAGCTGATCCGACGGTTATCGGCCGGTCCGCTCGCGGTGCGAGCACCCTGGCCAGCAGCAGGGCCGGCGCTGGCCTTCCTCCAGCTCCTCGACTGTCCGCCGAACTCGACGTGCTCGGGTGGACACCTGCTTCGCATCTTCGACCCAGCAGATGAATTCGTTGCGCGCCAGAGGGGTGATGTCCTTCCAGGCATCGAGCGCTGTCGCGTTGGCGATCAGCGATTCGCGTAGGTCGGTGGGAAGCTTGTGCACGACCCCACCGGATAGCCGCTGGCTGCTCACGCCTCGAAGGTACCCCGCTCAGATCGCCGGGCGGGCGAGCGGTCCTCAGGCCAATGCTGTAGCCGACAGCGGTACGGTCGGCAGATGACGGAGTCGAGGGCCCGCCACCTCTTCCGCTTGGTCGAGCCCGTCGCGCTCGTTACCTACATGGCCAACGAACCAACCGAAGCGGTCATGGCGCTCGGCCTCCCCACCGTGTGGGACGCCTACTTCGCTGGAAGAGCCGCGGCCCTGGGACGCGGGGTTCCGGCTCCGGTGGTCCACGCGCTCTTCTACAACTTCGCCGACGGCGAGGTCGCCCGCCACATCCCGCGCGTGTGGGACCTGGTCACCCCCGAGGCCGCGAGTACGGCGCGTCAGCAGGGCTCTGTTGCCGCACTGCGACGGATCCTCGGCGACCTCACCGACACCCCCGACATCGCCCGTGCTGCCGACCTCCTCGTCAAGGCGGGGACCAGCGCCCCGACGGAGGGACGGGCCCTCT
>JBEEFQ010000136.1:0-8439 GCA_041166245.1 Actinomycetota bacterium
GCTGCACCTTGATGGCGACGAGCTGCTGCTGGGCGCCGTCGTGCAGGTTGCGTTCGAGCTTGCGCCGCTCCTCGTCCTGGGCGGAGACCAGGCGCTGGCGGGAGGCGCGCAGCTCTTCGAGCCGGGCTACGAGCTCGGCGGTGAGGCGCACGTTGCGCACCATGAGGCCGGCCTGGGCGCCCACGTCAGTGAGCAGGCGCTCCTCGGTCGGGGTGAGGGGCTCGTTCTGGGGCTTGACCACGGTGATGGCGCCGAGCAGCTCGCCGTGGTGGCGCACCGGGACGGTGGCGGTGACGTTCTCGATCTCGGGGAACTCGTCACCGGTGACCACGACCGGATGCGGCGCCGGCCCGCTCGACTCGCTCCAGGACGCGGCGGGGGCGGCCTCGGTGCCGAAGAGGAGCCACACGTCGACGCGCCGGGCTCCGGTGCCCTCGGCGATCACACGCGCCACCCGGCCGAGCACGTCCTCGGTGGCGACGGTGCCGGCCATGCGCTCGGACAACGTCGACAGCACCTCGTACGGCGTGGCCCGCTTGCCGTAGACGAGCCGGTTCACGAGCCGGTTCACCCGTTCCTTCACGGGCTGGAAGGCGACGGCGATGATGCCGGTCGCCACGATGGACAGCCACAGGCTCTGACCGTCCTGCTGGGTGCCGACGAGCCGGCCGATGCCGACGACCACGCCGACGTACACCGCCGTGACGAACCCGGCCAGGGACGAGTACACCAGCGTGCGGCTGATGACCTTGTCGATGTTCCACAGCCGGTAGTGCAGGATGCCGACGAACAGCGCCACCGGGATCAGCGCGAACACCGGCTGGAACATGCGGAACAGGTCGGCGGGGATGACGGGAATGGACCGGCCCGCGAAGTCCTCGAAGGCCGTGTCCCGCTGCGTCAGCACGTACATGCCGAGGAGCAGGGCCGGCGTCAGGGCCCAGAACATCAGGCGGCCCTGCTGGCGTTGGACGGGGTTGAGCGAGCGCCGGTACCGGTAGGCCTGAGCCAGGACACCGACGACCGGCGTGAGGATGCCGAAGTACAGGATCAGCGCGACCGTGCGCGACGTGCTGGTGACGCGGAAGGCCAGCACACCGACCGCGAGGATGAGCGGCCCGTACAGCAGCGCCTGGACCCAGCCCCGCCACCGAGGGACGAGTGCGCCGTCGGGGAACCGCAGCAGGGCGAACAGGTAGGCGATGGCGGCGACGACTTGGAACAGGTCGTGGCCCGTCGTCTCGAACGAGGCGTGGGTCCCTGCCTCGTACACGCCGTGGGCCTGCAAGTTGAAGATCGCCGCGGTGCCGACCATGGCGACGGCGAGGGTGCGGGCGGTGATGTCCCGGGGCTTGAGCCAGAGCAGGAACCCTGCCAGCGCCAGGTTGAACAGGCTGAAGCCGTAGTCGGCCACGAGCTGGCTGGTGGGCTGGTTGTCGTGGGACGCGTCGGCGACCCCGAGGTACACGCGGCCGAGCAACCCTGGCCGCAGCCCCAGCTCGTGCAGCCGGTCGTGCAGATCGGGCGAGCGCGACGCGGCGATCGCAGCCACGCCGAGCCCGAGGGCGCTCAGGGCCAGGAGGGTGTAGACGCCGAAGAAGATGCCGAAGGCGACACCGCTGCCCCGACGGTGCGCCTGCACCGTCTGAGCCTCCGTCTCGTCCCCCGTCACGAGCCCGTCTGGGCGCGTTTCGACCACCTGTGTCACGGACTCCAGTGTGTCAGACGGCCGCTCGGAATCCGCGACGTCAGCTGGTGACCTCCACCTCGCCGATCATCCGCGGGTGGATCAGGCAGGCGTACTTGTACTTGCCTGCCTTGGTGAACGTGAGGCTCCAGTTGATGTCGTCGTTCGGCACACCTGACGAGATGAAGCCGGTGCCGTCCCACTTGCCGGCGTCGACCTCGGCGGGCGGTGGGGGTGGGCCCTCACCGGGCGGTCCGCCGCCGCCCTCCGGCGGCTCCGCCACCGGGCTGTTGATCGCCTTCACCGCGCGCGGGTTGAAGTCGACCTTCCCGTCCTTGGCCACGGTGGCGATCGGGAAGTAGCGGGGCACGTCGAAGCTCACGGTGTGCCCGGAAATGAACCAGGTCACCTTCTCGCCGACCTTGGCCTTGATGGGGTTGGGGATGAACTCGGAGATGAAGGCGTGCTCGGACTTCGGCGTGTAGTAGCCGGCCAGGTTCCCCTTGAACGGCTCGTCCTCGATGGTCGCCTTGCCCGCCTTGGCCTCATTGAAGGCGGCGACGAGGGGCTTGGCCGCCTTGTCGATCTCGCTGCGAGCCTGGCGATCGATCTCGGACTGGGACGGAGTCTTCGCCGCCTTGGGCTTGACCTCGATGGCGCCGGCCATGGCGAAGGGGCTGTGGAGGTTGCAGTAGTACTGGTAGTTCCCCGGCTCGATGTCCTCGGCGAGGGTCATCTTGAAGGTGTTGCTCTGGTCGCCCTCGTAGTGGATGTAGCCGCTGTTGTAGAAGGACTGCTTCCCGTTGAACGCAGGCTGGGCCCGCTTGGGGCACGGGGTGTCCTTGTCCTGGGGCGGAAGCCCGGTGTCGAGATAGCAGGGCTGTGCACCGTTCTGGTTCATCGTGAGGACGTCGGGGCCGCCGAAGGTGGCCATGTCGGGCAGCGCCGGGCAGTAGGCGTCGGGGTTCTCTTCCAGCTTGCCGTTGTCGAGGCACACACGCGAGTAGGTCTCGAACGCCGCCGGGTCGACGGCCTTGAGGGCCTCTGCGCTCTGCACGTCCGGGTACTTCTCGAAGATGGGGAGCACTTCGCGCATGAGGCCGTCGGTGACCGTCCCCAACGTGACGCTGTGGGGTTCGCCCGTCCAGGCCTGCTTGAAGGTGATGGTGTCGCCCGGGTGCACGCTCACTGAGCGGGGGAAGTAGCTGAGGAAGGCACTGGCCACCTCGTCGTGGTTGTAGTCCACGAGGACGGTGCGGTTCTCGCCGCTCCCCGATGACCCGCTCCCGTCGTCGCTCCCGCACGCAGGCAGGGCCACGAGGGCGAAGACGGCGAAAAGGATGGCGGCGACGAGTCTTCTCCGGTGCATGTGCGCATCATGGCATCCCCTGGGAGTCCCCTGGAACACCCCCCGAATGGGCCATAACCCAAATGACGCGTGCGGGGGATGGTCGCCGTGTCCCGTACTGCCTACTCTCCGTAGCAGAACAACTACACAGCGTAGTTTTCTCGGGGAGGCATTGACCTCCGGGCTGAGTTGGTCACGGCGCCCGGAGCGAGCCAGCGTGAAACCGGCCCCATCACGATCCGGAAGGGAGACGTGGTGGAAGCCAGAACGACCACTCGCTTGGGCAAGGTCCTCAGTTTCTTCGGGGTGATGTTGCTCATGTTCGGGCTGCTCCAGGGCGGCGCCGGCGCGGCAAACAACGGCAAGGGCAAGTCATCGGCACCGGGCCAGTCCAAGAAGGCGCCGGCCGTGGCATCGGCCGCCGCCAACAGCGCCAGCAACGCTGAGAGCGACTGCGGCTCGTACTGCAGCACCAGCGACGGCACGCCGTCGGCCAACGGCAACGGTGGCGGCAACGGGAACCAGCCGTGCGCGGGCTGCGTCGGCAATGCCGACAACAAGAATCCCCCCGGCCAGTACAAGGACGGCAGCGACCACAACAACGGCTACGAGTGCGACGGCAACAACGGCGTCGGTAAGGGCAACCCTGCCCACAGCGGGTGCAAGCCGACCACCACGACCGCCCCGCCGCAGACAACCACCACGGTGAAGCAGACGACCACCACGGTGCAGCAGACCACGACCACGCAGCCGCAGACCACCACGACGGCTCCACTGACGACGACCACGACCGCCGCCGGTGCGACGACGACCACGGTCGCAGTCGGAGGTTCGACGACCACCACAGCCGAGGTCCTGGGTGTGCAGTTCAGTCGAGGTGACGAGCAGGCACGTGGCCTGGCATCGACAGGCGCCGCATTCTTCCGGCCCTTCACGATGCTCGGTGCGCTCCTCCTGCTCCTCGGCGTGGCGCTCATGACCATCAAGTTCAGCCCCATGGCACGGGCCTGAGACGGAACGGGGCCGAGGCGGCGAGAGCATCGGCGATCCGGTGGAAGAACAGGAATATCTGACCCAGCTCGGCGTCCGCCTCCGTGAGGTGCGGCGCCGGCTGGGTCTTTCCCTGAAGTTGATCGAGGCCATGACCGAGGGTGAGTTCAAGGCCTCGGCCCTGGGCGCCTACGAGCGGGCCCAGCGCACCATCTCGGTGGCCCGTCTCCAACGGCTGGCCGCGGTGTACCGGATGCCCGTCGACCGGCTGCTCCCGGCCGACGACGCGACCGACGGCGACGGCGTCATCGACCTGCGCGACACCGTCGCCACCGCCGCCGAGATCATCCTCCGGCGGTAGGGTCGGCGCTTCGAGCCAATCGGCTCGAGTCCGACCCGAGGAGGAGAGCGCATGCCCGTGCGGAAGGCGGAAGCCGTCTGGGAAGGGACCCTGCAGGACGGCAAGGGGACCATGAAGCTCGCCAGCGGCGCGTACGAGGGGCAGTACTCGTTCAGCTCCCGCTTCGAGGAGGGCACGGGCACCAACCCCGAGGAGCTCATCGCCGCTGCACACGCGGGCTGCTTCTCCATGGCGCTGTCAGGTGCCTTGGGCCGGGCCGAGTTCCCGCCCGAGCGCATCGAGACCCGGGCCGAGGTGACGCTGGAGAAGCAGGAGGCCGGCTTCCGGGTCACCCGCATCCACCTCGTCACCGACGCGACGGTCCCGGGCATCGAGCAGGCCCAGTTCGACGAGATCGCCGAGGGCGCCAAGCAGAACTGCCCGATCTCGCAGCTGCTCAAGGGCGGCGCTGAGATCACTCTCGACGCCACGCTCTCCTCCTAGGCGCTTCGTGCAGGCGGTCCGCTGGGTCGGCCTCGTCGCCGGCTTCCTGATCGCCCTCTTCACGTTCCTCAGCGTGCTGCGCACGCTCATCGTGCCGCGGGCCTATACGTCCCGTCTGGCCAGGACGGTCTCTCGGAGCATCTTCAACGTTGCGCTCGTCTTCGTGCGGCGCACCACTGAGTACGAGCGTCAGGATCGCGTGCTCGCCCTCGTGGCGCCGCTGAGCCTGGTCGGCCTGCTGGTGGTGTGGTTGTCGTTGTTCCTGGTCGGCTACACGCTCATGGTGTGGCCCTTCGCCGGAGGCCCGATCCGCGTGCCGTTCCTCGAGGCGGGTTCTGCCCTGTTCACTCTCGGGTTCGTCGCGGGCGAGGACACGGGACCGTCGCCAGTCCTGTTCGCGGCGGCGGCGACGGGGCCGATCATCATCGCCCTGCAGATCGCCTACCTGCCGACCCTCTACGCCGCCTTCAACCGTCGCGAGGTGCTGGTCACGCTCCTCGAGACGCGCGCCGGCGCGCCGGCGTGGGGCCCCGAGCTGTTGGCCCGGCACCAGCTGGTCGGGATCATGGACAGCCTTCCCGACTTCTATGCCGATTGGGAGCGTTGGGCCGCGGACGTGGCAGAGAGCCACTCGACGTACCCGATGCTCGTGTGGTTCCGGTCGGCCCACGCGCTGCAGTCGTGGGTCGGCGCGCTGCTGGCGGTCATGGATTCGGCCGCCATGTACCTCGCCCTGGCCCCGTCACGCGCGCCGTCCGAGGCGCGCCTGTGCCTGCGAATGGGCTACACGTGCCTGCGACGGATCGCGGAGACGGTGCAGATCAGCTACGACGACGACCCCAAGCCCGACGACCCCATCAGCCTGACCTTCTTCGAGTTCGAACAAGGGGTCACCCACCTCGAGCGCGTCGGGTTCCCGATGGAGCGCGGCGCGGAGGACGCCTGGCCGCATTTCCACGGCTGGCGGGTCAACTACGAGATGCTGTCCTACGCGCTGGCTGACCGCACGGTCGCGCCGCCCGCCCTCTGGTCAGGGGAGCGTCGCCACCTCGCAGGTCCGCCGATCCCGCCGTGGCGCCCACCCCATCGGGCGCCCGACGACGAGTCCGAGCAGGCGTGAGAAGCGGTTCCGGCGGTTGATCCTCGCCCGCCGGCGCCGGCGGGTGTTGTGGCGGGTGGCGGAACCCTGCATCACCAGTTCGTCCCACCGCTGCTTGGCGAGCGTGTCCATCTGGAACGGGTGCATGACACCATTGTCATTCCTGGTCCGGGTCGGAGCCAGTGGCAGGAACGCCATTATGCGATAAGATCCTGCCAGTGACAGTTGCACGCAGAGCCAGGAGACACGTGGTGGCCGCCCTCGCCGTCGATGGCGTGGCGCCGTTCGAGTTGGCGGTGGCGTGTGAGGTGTTCGGCATCGACCGCTCCGAGCTGGCCGATCCCTGGTACCGGTTCAAGGTCTGCGCCGTCGATCCGCCCGTGCGCACGTCGATCGGGTTCACCATCGACACGCCCTACGGGCTGGACGACCTGGCCCGGGCCGACACCGTCATCGTGCCGGCGTCGGCCCACGACGACGAGCAGCCCGCGCCCGCCCTCATCGACGCGCTGCAGCGAGCGCATCGGCGCGGCGCCCGAGTCATGTCGGTCTGCTCGGGTGCGTTCACGCTCGCGGCCGCGGGGCTGCTCGACGGCCGGCGGGCCACGACGCATTGGATGCACGCCGAGGAGCTGGCCCGCCGTTACCCCTCGATCGACGTCGATCCGAAGGTGCTCTACGTCGACGAGGGTGACGTGCTCACCTCCGCCGGCACCGCCGCGGGCATCGACCTGTGTCTGCACGTCGTGCGCCAGGACCACGGCGCCGAGGTGGCCAACGCGGTCGCCCGTCGCATGGTGGTGCCGCCCCACCGCGACGGGGGGCAGGCCCAGTTCGTCGACCAGCCCATGGCGCTTTCTGCGGGGGAGGACCCATTGGCCGGGGTCCTCGGGTGGATGCTCGAGCACCTGGATGAGCCGTTGTCGGTCGACGAGCTGGCGGCGCGGGCGGCGATGAGCCCGCGCACCTTCGCCCGTCGCTTCCGCGCCGTCACGGGAACCACCCCGCTCCAATGGCTTGTCTCGCAACGAATCGTGCTCGCCCAGCGCCTGCTCGAGACCACCGACGATCCCGTCGAGCTCGTCGCCCACCGCTGCGGCTTCTCCACTGCCGCCGGGCTGCGCCAACACTTCCAGCGCGTCACCGGCACCTCACCCCTGGCCTACCGCCGCACCTTCACCTGCAACGCCGAAGCCGCCAGCTGAGCCCGCCGCATCGAACCCGGCCGTAAATCAGACCGGAATCCGGCCTGATTTACGGCCGGGTTCGGATTGTCAGGCCGGGGCTTGGCCCGCCGTTTCCGGATGTTCCGCTTTCTCGACGGCGGAGAACTCCTCGCGCAGGATGCGGATGGCGGCCTCGTCGTCAGGGAAGGTGAAGAGCTGCTCGGTGACGTTCTCGGTGGCGGCGTTGCGCTGGCGCAGGTAGTCCGACGTCCAGTCGACCAGCCGGCTGGCGAATATCTGCGCGCCTTCCCGCCCGGTCTCGGGGAGCACGACCGCCAGGCGGTGGCGCTCGCCGTCGAAGGCGTGAATGACCCGGTCGACGGTGCGCACGCTCTCCCGCAGGACCTTGCCGAGACCTTTGAGGGCGGTGGCGCGCTGGCGACGGCCGAGCCCGGCGAGCGCGGCCGCGGGGAACTCGACGAGCACGACGGAGAACAGCGTCTGGTATCGGGTCGCGCGCGCCATCTCCAGGTCGGTGTCCTGCAGAAGGAAGCGGGCGTTGAACAGGCCCGTTGCGTCGTCGATCTGGTCGTAGAGGTCGAGCTTGTTGAGCGAGTTCTCCACCTGACTGGCGGCCCACCCGCCGAGGAGCCCGAAGGCGATGTAGGCGGTGGTGCGCGAGAGCAGGTGGCCGCGGAAGGTGTCGAGCCCGACCTGGTCGATGGCGTCGAGGCGCAGGAACAGGTACGCCAGCGATGCGAGCACGCCCGCGACCAGGCCGCCGACCACCCGCCAGAAGGTGAAGGCGAGGAACACCGGGATGAACAGGAGAACGGCGACCACCTCCACCGTGTCGACCCGGCGGACGTACATCACCCCCGCGATGACCAGCAGCACTGCGAGCCCGCCGGCGAGGAGGAGGCGGCGAGCTGTCTGGTAATTCATGCCGCTTTGCGAGGTCAGCGCGCTACTCATGGCGCTGATCCTAGACTTGGGGCATCCCGCCCATACTGCGTTCTCGTGTCGCGATGGTCCTGCTGCTCGGTGTGTTCCTGATCCCGATCACCGTGTCGTCGCTGCGCGGCCTCACCCACGTGCTCACGTGCGACCAGGACGTGCGCACGCCCTTCACCGTCGACACGGGCGGTGGATCGTCGATCACCAGCTCGGCCCGCTTCACGCGAGGTGAGCCCACGGACCTGTGTGGCGGCCTCCGTCTCAACATGCGCGTCGGCCCCCTGGGGTCGGAGAAGGTGCGGGTCACGCTGCCCATCACCAACGAGTCGAAGTACGCCTGGCAGGGCT
>JBEEFQ010000137.1:0-4097 GCA_041166245.1 Actinomycetota bacterium
TTCTGACGTGCTCTCTTAGGTCACCCTAATACGCAGCGGACGGTAACCCTGTATCTGACGACCCGTCAAGTGGAGGACCGATCGACTTTCTGACACTCACCTCCGGATTCCGGAGGTGAGTGTCAGAAAGTCGGGGGACGGGTCGTACGATCGGCCCGAGATGGCGAAGATCATGCTGCTGGACGGGAACTCACTCGCCTACCGGGCCTTCTTCGCCTTGCCGACCACGCTGGCATTGGCGTCGGGGCAGGTCACCAACGCGGTGTTCGGCTTCACGTCGATGCTCATCAACCTGCTCAAGGACCACCAGCCCGACGGCATCGCGGTGGCCTTCGACCTGCCTCAGCCGACGTTCCGCCACGCGCTGGTCGACGACTACAAGGCGGGCCGCTCCGAGGCTCCCGACATCCTCCGCCAGCAGATGGGGCTGGTGCGCCAGGTCACCGAGACGCTCGGGATCCCGATCCTCGAGCTGGCCGGCTACGAGGCCGACGACATCCTCGCCACCCTCGCCACCCAGGCGCGCGATCGCGGCGACGACGTCATCATCGTCTCGGGAGATCGCGACGTGTACCAGCTCGTCGAGGACCCGCACGTGAAGGTGCTCTACGTGCTTCGGGGTGTGAGCGAGTACAAGCAGTACGACGAGGCCGGCATCAAGGAACGCACGGGCGTCACTCCCGCCGATTACCCCATGTACGCCGCGTTGCGAGGTGACCCGTCGGACAACCTGCCCGGCGTCCCCGGGGTGGGCGAGAAGACGGCGGCCAAGCTCATCAACACGTATGGCGACCTCGACGGCGTGTTCGCCAATGTCGACAAGAACACGCCCAAGCTGCGGGAGAACCTGAAGGAGCACGAGGCCCAGGCGCGGTCCAACTTCCTGGCCACGCCGCTGCTGCGCGATGTGCCCGTTGACGTCGACGTCGAGGACCTGAAGATGGGCGGCTGGAATGTCGACGAGGTGCGTGACCTGTTCACGTTCCTCGAGTTCCGCACGTTGTGGGACCGGCTCATCGAGGCAGTTGGAACGATGGACGCGGCGGTCGGCGCGGTCGACGCCGAGGCGCTCGAAGTCGACGTCACCCCCCTGAAGAGCGAGAAGGAGATCGCCGCCCTCGACGTGGCCGCGGTGGCGGGATCGTGGGAGGGCGAGGCGGGCCGGTCGCCGCTCGCCGGCGTCGCGCTTGTCGATGCCAGTGGTGGCGTGCACTGGGTGGGCGCCGCCTTGCTGAGCTCGCTGGCACCGGCGCTCACGGGTCGGGGCCCGACCGTCGACGTCCACGACGCCAAGCCGCTCATGCGCTCGCTTCGACCGCTCGGCGTTGACTTCGACTCGCTGCGGCTCGACACGGCCATCGCTGCCTACCTCGTCGACCCGGCCGAGGACACCTATCTGCTGGAGAACGTGGCCCTCAAGTACGCCAACCTCGAGGTGCGCTCGCCTGACGCGCCCCCGCCCGGACAGCTCGACCTGTCGGGAACGGAGACCGACCCGGCCGAGGAAGCGGGGCGACGTGCGGCCGCCGTCCAGCGGCTGCACGAGCCGCTGTCGGCCGCGCTCGAGGCGCGCGGCCTCAGCCGACTGTACGACGAGATCGAGCGCCCGCTCGTACGAGTGCTGGCCCGCATGGAGGACGTGGGCGTGCGCGTCGATGCCGCGTACCTGCGGGGCCTGGTCGATGCGCTCACCGAGGAGGTGCACACCCTCGACGCCGAGATCCAGGAGTTGGCCGGCCACCCCTTCGTCGTGAACTCGACGAAGCAGCTGCGCACGGTGTTGTTCGACGAGCTCGGCCTCGCGCCGCAGAAGAAGACCAAGACGGGCTTCAGCACCGACGCGCAGTCTCTCGAGAAGCTCAAGGGCCAGCACCCGATCATCGACAAGCTGCTCCGCTATCGCGAGGTCGAGAAGCTGCGTTCGACCTACGGCGAGAGCCTGCTGGCCGAGGTCGGGCCCGACGGGCGCATCCACGCCACGTTTCAACAGACGGTCGCCCGCACCGGGCGCCTCTCCTCCGACCGGCCCAACCTGCACAACATCCCCATCCGCACCGACGAGGGCCGGCAGTTCCGCCGGGCGTTCATCCCCGAGGACGGGTGGGAGCTGCTCGTCGCGGACTACAACCAGATCGAGCTGCGGGTCATCGCCCACCTGGCCGAGGACCCGGGGCTCATCGAGGCGTTCACGTCCGGCGACGACATCCACACCGCCACCGCGTCGCGCATCTTCGCGGTCGAGCCGGGCGACGTGAGCCTGGGCCAACGGTCGAAGGCCAAGATGGTCTCCTACGGGCTCGCGTACGGGATGGAGGCCTACGGCCTGTCGCAGCGCCTCAACATCCCGGTCGAGGAGGCGGCCGTCATCCTCGCCGCCTACTTCGACGCCTTTCCCAACGTGCGGGCCTACATGGAGCGCACCGTCGCCGAAGCGCGGGAGCGCGGTTACACCGAGACCATGTTCGGCCGGCGCCGCATGATCCCCGAGCTCTCCGCGACGAACTACCGGATCCGCCAGGCGGGGGAGCGCCAGGCCATGAACGCCGGCATCCAGGGGCTGGCCGCCGACATCTTCAAGGCCGCCCTCGTGCGCCTCGACTCGGCCCTCGAAGCCGCCGGGCTGACCAGCCGGGTCATCCTCCAGGTGCACGACGAGGTCGTCCTCGAGGTCCCGCCCGGCGAGCACGACGCCGCGGCCGAGGCCACCCTCGAGGCCATGCGCGGCGCCTGCGAGCTGTGCGTCGGCCTCGAGGTCAACCTGGCATGGGGCACCAACTGGGCCGAGTCCAAGGGATGACCCGTTCTCGAGGCAATGACTATCGCTTTCCGAGAGTTATTGCCTCGAGAACGTGCCGGGAAATGGGCCGGATGGCCCTCTGGTCACTCTCCGTGGTTTTCGGCACGATGGGGACGTGGCCAGCGAGTTCCGCCCGGGGCATCCGCTTTCGTTCTGGATCGCCGTCCTCGTTCTCATCTTCGGCATCTACAGCGCGTTGTTCGCCATGAGCCATGCCGAGGATTGCGAGAGCCAGGGCAGCGCCCGGCAGCACTGGAGCTTCTGGCCGCCCGGGTGGGTCTGCGACGGCTGATCAGGGGCGCTTCTTCGAAGCCGTCGCCAGCCACGCGGGCTCGGCGTATCTGCGCTACTCCTTCACGCGCGGCACCGACCAGGAGGTGGCGTTCCTCCTCGACGCCCTCGGGCTGCAGCCCGGACACCGTCTTCTCGACGTGGGCTGCGGCCCGGGCCGCCACGCGGCGGTGCTGGCCGAGGCGGGCCTCGACGTGGTCGGCGTGGACATCGCCCACGACTTCCTCGCCATCGCCGCCCGCTCCATCCCAGCCTCCTCGTTCGTGCGGGCCGACGCCCGCCTGCTGCCCGTCGCCGGTGTCTTCGACGCGGCCATTTCGCTGTGCCAGGGCGGCTTCGGCCTCACGGGCGACGACGACGGCGAGGTCCTGCGCCAAATGGCAGCGGCAACCCGACCGGGCGGCCGAGTGGCGTTCACCGCGTTCTCCGCCTACTTCGCCGTCCGCTTCATCGAGGACACCGACACCTTCGACGCCGCCTCAGGCGTGAACCACGAGGTGGCGGCCGTGAAGAACCCCGACGGCGAGGAGCGCAGCTTCGATCTGTGGACGTCGTGCTTCACGCCGCGGGAGCTACGTCTGCTCTGCGAGCTGGCCGGTCTGCGCGTCGACCACATCTGGTCGGTCAACCCCGGCGCCTACGCCCGCACCGTGCCCGACCTGGACCACCCCGAGTACCTCGTGGCGAGCACAAAACTGTGAGCGGGTAGGCTTTTCCCCTGCCAATCAGGCGCGACCGCCGCGCCTCCTCCGTCCGGAAAGCACCCGTCCCTCACCATGTCAGAAACGCCTCTCTCCCCGCCGTCCGAGCAGCAGCCAGACGAGGGAGGTGAGTACGTCCCCCGGCAGATCACCGTCGACGACCTCGACGGCATGTCCCTCGAGGACGCCATCGCCGGCACCATCGTCGAGTTCGACGACGGCGACATCGTGAAGGGGACGATCGTCAAGGTCGACAACGACGAGGTCCTGCTCGACATCGGCTTCAAGTCCGAGGGCGTCATCCCGTC
>JBEEFQ010000138.1:0-10781 GCA_041166245.1 Actinomycetota bacterium
GGGATGGTCTCGAGGGTCCTGTCACTCATGCGTGCGAGCGTGCACTCCGCACCTTGGTACCGGCTGTGTGCCGAACGAAATGTCTCTCAGCGGATTGCCAGACGGCGGTGGTTGGCTGTGCCCGCCATGTTCCACCTGACCTACATCGCCAGCGAGCTGCGGCGGCGCCTCGGACGCACCATCCTCACCGCCCTCGGCCTCGCGCTCGGGGTGGGGCTCGTGATCGGGATCATCGGCGTGTCGCAAGGGCTCGACGACGCCCAGAACGAGGTGCTGGCGCCGTTGCAGTCCGTCGGAACCGACATCCTCGTCACCCGTGTGGCCGGCGCCACGACGACCACCGGCACCGACGGGACGACGACGCCCACCACCACCGCTCCCAACCAGCAGGCACCGGGCGGTGGCGGTGGCTTCTTCGGCCGCCAGGGACCCGCCGGGGTCAACCAGCAGGACATGCAGGCCCTGCTCAGTGAGAACCAGAACGTCATCACCGACCTGGCCAGCCTGGGCAAGCCGGGCGAGCAGTTCACACGCGACTTCTTCCTGTCGGCGACGCTGCTGAGCTTCCCGCAGTCGGCTGTCGCCGACATCACCAAGGTGGAGGGAGTCGACTCCGCGGTTGGCGGCCTCGTGCAGCTGGCCAATCACCAGACGGGCACCGTCCCCCAGATCGTCGCCAACATCCAGACCGGCGGCCAGACCTTCACCCAGACGGTGCGGCCCGAGCCCATGACCGACGCCGAGCGGGCCGCGTTCCAGCAGTGCCTCCAGGACAAGGGCGTGACCATCGGTGCGCCTGACGCGGGCGAGGTCCCGGGCGGCGGCCCCGGTGGCGGCGGGGGCGGTGGCGGCGGCCGAGGCGGGAACCCTGCCTTCGACGAGTGCCTGCCCCAGCGCTTCCGCGAGTTCCGGGCCACGTTCACGACGCCGACCCAGACCATCCAGCAGGTCGTCAACCCGCCGTCCACCGACATCAAGAGCGAGAGCTACACCGCAGCGGGCGTCGACCCGGCCCAGCCCCAGTCGGGTCTCGTCACCGCGGAGCAGCTCACTGAGGGGAAGTGGATCACCAAGGGAGCGGCGAACGAGGTGCTGCTCAACGTCGCCTACGCCAACACCAAGTCGCTGCAGGTCGGCTCCAAGCTCCCCATCAACGGCACCGACTACACCGTCGTCGGACTGGTGCGGCCCACGCTCACGGGCAGCACCGCCGACGTCTACTTCCCGCTGGCCGCCCTGCAGGAGCTGGCCGGCAAGGCGGGCCGCGTCACCCAGGTCCTCGTCAAGGCCGACTCGGCCGACAACGTCGACGCGGTCGCAGCCGCCATCCGCACGCAACTCCCCGGCGCCGAGGTCGTGACCACCAAGGCCCTGGCCGATCAGGTCACCGGCAGCCTGAAGGACGCCCGCAGCCTGGCCAACCGCCTGGGCGGGGCGCTGGCGGTGATCGTGCTCGTCGCCGCCTTCGTCATCGCAGTGCTGCTGACGCTCTCGTCCATCGGCAAGCGCGTGCGGGAGATCGGCACGCTGCGCGCCATCGGCTGGTCCAAGGGTCGGGTGGTGCGCCAGCTCCTCGGCGAGACGATGGGCATCGGCGTCCTGGGCGGCGTGCTCGGGCTCGGCGTCGGCGCGTTGGTCGCGCTCGGAGTACGCACGTTCTCGCCGGAGCTCAGCGCGACGACTGCAGGCGTCCCCGGCGTGGGTAGCTCGTCGCTGTCGCAGCTCTTCGGCCAGGCCGCCACCGTCGCCCAGACCACGACGGTCAAGCTCTCGGCCCCCCTTCGCCCGAGCACGCTCGCCGTGGGCGTGGTGTTCGCCCTCATCGGCGGCCTGCTCGCCGGCCTCATCGGCGGATGGCGCGCCGCCCGCCTCGCACCCGTCGTCGCCCTGCGGGACCTGGGTTGATGACGACGACCGCCACCACCGCGCTCTACGAGCTGGGCAACGTCGAGCGCGTGTACCGCACGCGCGCCGGCGAGGTGCGGGCCCTGGATGGCATCGACCTCACCATCGGACGGGGCGAGTTCATGGCCGTCGAGGGGCCCAGCGGGTCGGGCAAGAGCACGCTCCTCCAACTCCTCGGCGCCCTCGACAAGGCCACAGCCGGATCGCTCACCTTCGACGGCCAGGAGCTCGCCGCTCTCGACGACGGAGCTCTGACCGGACTGCGATCACGCGACGTCGGCTTCGTGTTCCAAGGCTTCAACCTGATCCCGACCCTGACCGCGGTGGAGAACGTCGAGTCGGCGATGGTGCCGCTCACCAGCAGCCGCAGCGAACGGCGTGAGCGCGCCACCGCGTTGCTCGACAGCGTGGGCCTGGCTCATCGAGCCGGCCACCTGCCGTCACTGCTCTCGGGCGGCGAGCAGCAGCGCGTCGCCATCGCCCGCGCCCTCGCCAACGAGCCGCGGGTGATCCTGGCCGACGAGCCCACCGGCAACCTCGACAGCGTGACCGCCGACGAGGTCGTCGACGTGCTGCGCTCGCTGTCGGTCAAGCAGGGCGTGACCGTGATCATCGTGACGCACGCCGAGGACATCGCCCGCCGGGTCGACCGCCGGGTGCGCCTCCGCGACGGCAAGGTCGTCGAGGAGGCTGCCTTCAAGCGGCCCCGCCGGCGGCGGGAGGCTGGCACCACCGACTGACGACGGGCCTGCGCCCTCGCCCGCCTCGCCGGTTCGTGACTGAATGGCCGTGTGCAGGGCGCGTGGGCATGGGCGCGGGCGGAGATCCGCGGGCGGTGGCGCGGCCTCGTGCTCGTGGGCCTGCTCATCGGGGTGATGGCGGGCGCCTCCCTGGTCACGCTGGCCGGCGCCCGTCGTACCGCGTCCACCTACGAGCGCTTCCGGGACCGCAGCCTGGCCCACGATGCAGCCGTGTTCGGCCCGGACGCCGAGGTTCTCCGCTCCGTCAGCCGCCTGCCTGAGGTGACGGCCTCGTCGATCGGCACGATCTTCCCGGCCTTCGTCGACTTCGAGAGCGAGTTCGACCTCGGCGTCCTTGTCCCCTACGACGCGAACCTGGGTCGTACCGTCGACGCCGGCCGGTCCCTCGGTGGCCGCCGACCCGACCCGAAGCGGGCCGACGAGGTCGCGCTGAACCCGCAGGCGGCCGACCTGCTGAAGGCGGGCCCGGGCGACCGCATCAGGTTGAGCACCATCACGCCCGGACAGCGCGAGCTCATCGACGCCGACGAGAACCCGGGCGAGCCGGCCGGGCCCGTGCTGCAGCTGCGGGTGACCGGTGTCTTCCGCAACGCGGACGACCTGCGGGCCGACCTCGCCTCGCATCTGATCTACGCCACGCCCGCGTTCCGGGCCGCCTACGCGGACAAGATGGGGAGCTTCATCGACTTCGCCGCGCTACGCCTGCGCAACGGCGAGGACTCGAATGCCGCGTTCTCGGCCAAGGCCCGTCCGCTCATCGGGACGGAGGGCGAGGTGTCAGTAACCGGTTCGGCCGAGCTGTCGGCCAGCATGCACGACGCGTTGCGAGTGCTCAGCGTCGGACTCGTCGTCCTGGGCCTTGCGTCCTTGCTCGTGGGAACCGTCGCCGGCGGCCAGGCCCTCGGCCGCCAGCTGTGGCTCGGGGCACCGGATCAGGTGGCCCTCGGTGCCCTCGGCCTGACGGCGCGCAGTCGGGCCGCCGCGGTCGCGCTGACGGCGGTCCCGGTCGCGGCGCTCGCGGCTGTCGTCGCCCTCGTGGTGGCCGTCGTCGCCTCGCCGCTCATGCCCATCAGCATCGGCCGGCAGGCCGAGCCCGATCCCGGGGTCGCGTTCGACCTGTTCGTGCACCTGGGCGGATCGCTCGCGGTCGGACTCCTGGTGCTGGCCACGGCGGCGCTGGTCGGTTGGCAGGTCGCAACCCGCCACGACGTCACGCCCCTCAGCCGCGCCCGGCCGTCGGTCGCGACGAGGGTCGCCAATGCCGTGGCAGGGGGCCCGGCTGTCACCACCGGAGTCCGCATGGCCCTCGAGCGGGGAACCGGTCGGTCGGTGTTGCCCGTGCGATCTGCATTGTTCGCGGCCTTGGTCGCGGTCGGGGGACTGGCGGCCACGGTCACCTTCAACGCCAGCCTGGAGCGGCTCACATCGACGCCTGCCCGCTACGGCGCGCCGTGGGACCTCCAACCCGACGCCGCCGACCTCGGCCCCGAGGAGGTGGCCAAGCTCGGCGACGCCAAGGACGTGGGGATCCTGCAGCGCACCAACGTGGTCTTCGCCGACGGCGCCGGCGCCACGGGCTACGCCGTGCTCGTCAAGAAGGGCCAACCGCAGCTCACGATCACCGAGGGGCGAGCGCCCTTCACCGAGGACGAGGTGGCCCTCGGCGCCGATCAGCTGGAGCGCCTGCGTGAGCCCGTCGGCGGGACGGTCGAGCTTCGCACCGGGGACGGCACCCGCCGCCTCCGCGTCGTCGGCGAGGCGGTGGTGCCCGCCGCCGATCAGGACCCCGTGGCGGGCGGGGTGGTCATGACGCCCGAGCTGCTCGAGCAGGTCGCCCAGAGCGAGCCGTCCACGAACGCCATCCTCAGCTGGCGCGACGACGTCGACCCGGGCGCAGCGGTCGCCCGCTTCAAGAGGAGCTTCCCTGGCGCCTACTCGGCGTACGCGTTGGCCCGCCCGCCCGGCGAGGTGGTCAACCTCGGACGGGTGGGCTCGCTCCCCGACGCCTTCGCGGCATTCCTGGCCGTGGTCGGAGTGGCTGGGCTGCTGCATGCCCTCGTCACCTCGACCACGCGTCGCCGCGCCGACCTGGCCGTACTCCGGGCCATGGGCTTCGTGCGCCGCCAGCTGGGAGCGAGCGTGGCGTGGCAGTCGACGACCATCGCTGTCGTCGGCCTCCTCGTCGGCATCCCCCTCGGCATCGCCATCGGAAGGTGGGTCTGGATCCTGGTCGCCGACGGCATCGGCGTGGCGACCGACCCCCTCGTGCCACTCACCACCGTTTTGCTCGTGCCGGCAGCGCTGCTGGTCGCCAACCTGCTCGCCGTGCCCCTCGGCGTGCGGGCCGCGAGGGTGCCGCCCGCGGCCGTCCTGCGCACCGAATAGCTCGGTCCTAGGTCAGGTCGAGGGAGAGCATGCGGATGGCGTTGCCCCGCATGATCTTGTAGACGGCCTCGTCGGGCACGCCGGCCATGAGCTCGGTGGCCACCTGCTTGGTGTCGGGCCACGTCGAGTCCGTGTGGGGGTAGTCGGTCTCGAAGGTCACGTTGTCGACGCCGACCTTGTCGAGTGAGTCGATGCCGTGCTGGTCCCGGAAGAAGCAGCCGTACATGTTGCGGTAGTAGTAGGTCGACGGCGGCTCGGGGACGATGTCCTTCACGCCCGCCCACGCCCGGTGCTCCTGCCACACCGTGTCGGCCCGCTCGAGGACGTAGGGGATCCAGCCGATCTGCCCCTCGCTGTAGGCCAGCTTGAGCTCGGGGAACTGCACGAGCTTCCCCGAGAACAGCCAGTCGCTCATCGACGCCATGGCGTTGTTGAACGAGAGCGTGGCGGCCACGGCCACCGGCGCGTCGTCCGACGTCGCCGGCATGCGCGACGACGAACCGATGTGCATGCAGATGGCGGTGGCCGTCTCCTCGCAGGCGGCGATGAACGGGTCCCACTCGCCGCTGTGGATCGACGGCAGGCCGAGGTGGGCGGGGATCTCGCTGAAGCACACGGCATGCACGCCCCGCTCAGCGTTGCGGCGGACTTCGGCCGCGGCCAGCTCCGCGTCCCACAGCGGCACGATGATGAGCGGGATCAGCGCGCCGTCGCTGTCCCCGCACCACTCCTCGACCATCCAGTCGTTGTAGGCCTTCACGCACGCCAGGCCGAGCTCGCGGTCCTTGGCCTCGGTGAAGGTCTGGCCGCAGAACCGGGGGAAGGTGGGGAAGCAGAGCGACGCCTCGACCCAGTTGAGCTCCATGTCCTCGACGCGGGCTTTGGGCTCGTAGCACCCGGGCCGCATCTCGTCGTAGGTGATGGGTGACATCGACATGTCGTCACGGTCGAAGCCGACCGCGGCCACGTGGCGCTTGTGGATGTAGACGAGGTCCTCGTAGATCCAGCAGTCGGCCTGGGGCCCGCCTGGATCGAAGGTCTGCTCGTAGGTGCCGCCGCCCACGTGCTTCATGGAACCGATGCCGCGCCGCTCGATGCGGGGGCCGCGGTCGCGCAGCTTGGCCGGCAGCCAGTCCTGCCACACGTGGGCCGGTTCCACGACGTGGTCGTCGACGCTGATGATCTTGGGCAGCTCTGCGATGCCCGGATGTTATCTGACGGGGCGTCAGAAGTTTCCCGGCTGGTTCCCAGGTGGCACAGACGTGGCCCGGAGGGAGCCCCCGCACGATGCCGTCAACGGTTCCCGCCGGGAGCCGATGACAAAGGAGAAGCAGTCATGGCTCGCAAGCACCTCGCGGGGCTGGCCCTGGTCGCAGGACTGGCCGGAGGCGGCGTGGCCGGTGCCCTGTTCGGCGCACCGGGCACCTCCGGCGCCCAGGAAGCCCCCACGACGACCGCGCCAGCCGACACCGCCCCGCTCCCGGAGGGTCGCGGCGGCCCCGGTGGCTGCTTCGGCGGCGGGCACGGCCTCGACGCCGCCGCTACCGCCCTCGGGATGACCGACGAGGAGCTGCGCACCGAGCTCCAGGCGGGCAAGACCATCGCCCAGGTGGCGCAGGCCGAGAACGTCGACGTCCAGAAGGTCATCGACGCCATGGTCGCCGCCACCAATGCCCACATCGACCAGGCCGTCGCCGACGGTCGACTGACCCAGGCCGAGGCCGACGCCAAGAAGGCCGACGTTGTCGAGCGCACCACGACCAAGGTCAACGAGGGCCGACCGGCGAAGGGCGACCGTCCCGCCCGTCCTGCCGCCTGACCCCAACCCAAGCACTCTCGAGGAAATGGCGTACCGATTCGGTACGCCATTTCCTCGAGACGAGGTGGATCAGGCCGCGACCCAGGCCTCGCTGCGCCGCCAGAGCTCGGCGGCGAGGTCCGGTGTGGCCACCTTGCTGGGGGCCTTCTCGCGCTCGTTCGTGTAGAAGGCCCCGTTGGCCAGGTCCGGCGTGGTCGCGCAGTGCACCGACGTGCGGGCGCCGTCGGTGGTCGACTTCATGAACAGCTTCATGATCGACCGCACCGGGAACGGAACCCGCCGCCACACGTCCGACGCGATGACACCCGGGTGCAGTGACGCAGTGGTGACGCCGTCGACCCGCCGGGCCAGCTCCTGGGCGTGGAGCACGTTGCACAGCTTCGACACGCCGTACTCGGGCAGTCCGGTGACGCTCTTGGTCGGTCGCTGCAGGCCGTCCCAGTCGATGGCCTTCGGGGAGTAGTGGGAGTCGCTCGACACGTTGATCACGCGACCCTTCGTCTCGAGCAACCGATCCAGCAGCAGGTTGGTGAAGAGGAAGTGCCCGAGGTGGTTGATGCCGAAGGCGAGCTCGAAGCCCTGCTTGGTCTGACCCCGCTGGCCCGCGACGCCGGCGTTGTTGACGAGCACGTGGAGGGGCTCGTCGAACGCAGCGGCGGCGGCCCGCACCGACTCGAGGTCGGCCAGGTCGAGCGGGAGGAACTCGACGTCCGTATCTCCGGTGGTGCGCACGATGTCGTCGATGACGGGGCGGGTCTTCTCCTCCGAGCGACACGCCAGCACCACCCGTCCGCCCCGCTCGGCCAGCTCAACGGCGGTCGCTCGCCCGATGCCCGTGTTGGCGCCCGTGATCAGGAAGGTGGTGCCGCTCAGCTCGCTCATGGGGTCATTCTTCCCGGTCGCCCTCGTCCAGCACCTCCAAGGCGGCGGCCAGCTCGGCCTTCTCGGCCGCGGACAGCTTGGCGTCGCGGTGGGCCAGCGTGTACTGGCGCGGTGGCATGGAGCCGTCCTGCACCGTCTCGGCCGCGTCCTTGACCTCCTGCTCGCCCTGGTCCCACGTCGAGAAGTTGAGCTTCCTGCGGCCGTCCTCCACGTCGTGGCGCACGAGCCACGACATCGGCGCGACGTAGGAGTACACGGGCCACTTGCTCTCGTTGCTGTGGCAGTCGTAGCAGGCGGCCCTGGCCAGCTGGCGGGCCTGCTGCGAGGGCCACGGCGCGTCCTGGGTGACGGGCGGGTTGGGGTGGCGCCAGCCGTAGGGCACGAGCTGGATGGCCGCGAACACGAGGACCGCGGCGAGCATGAGCTTCCTGACCATAGGCTCACGGTATGGCCGAGTACGACCTTGTTGTGACCGGCGGAACCGTGGTGGACGGGACGGGTGCTCCACCTCGCACCGCGGACGTCGCCATCGCCGGCGGGCGCATCGTCGAGGTCGGGGAGGTGGAGGGCACCGCCACCCGCACGATCGATGCGGACGGTGCGCTGGTGACGCCTGGCTTCGTCGACATCCACACCCACTACGACGGCCAGGCCACCTGGGACAGCTTCCTCGCCCCTTCGTCGTGGCACGGCGTCACGACCGTCGTCATGGGCAACTGCGGCGTGGGTTTCGCGCCGGTGCGCCCCGCCGACCACCAGCGCCTCATCGAGTTGATGGAGGGCGTGGAGGACATCCCCGGCGCCGCCCTGCACGAGGGCCTCACCTGGGAGTGGCAGACGTTCCCCGAGTACCTCGACGCCCTCGACCGACGGCCCCGTGACATCGACGTCGGCGCCCAGGTGCCGCACGGCGCGGTGCGGCTGCACGTCATGGGCGAGCGGGGCGCCAACCGGGAGGCGGCGAGCAGTGACGAGATCGTCCGCATGGGCGAGATCGTGCGCGAGGCGATCGAGGCGGGCGCCCTCGGCTTCTCGACGTCGCGCACGCTCAACCACCGCACCAGCAAGGGCGAACCCACGCCCACCCTCACCGCGGCCGAGGACGAGCTGGTCGGCATCGCGTCGGCGGTCGGCGAGGCCGGCACCGGCGTGTTCGAGGTCGTGTCGGACTTCCTCGAGTTCGAGACCGAGTTCAAGACGCTGCGCCGCATGGTCGAGGCCTCGGGCCGGCCGCTGTCCATCTCCGTCGTGCAGTCGAAGCGCCGGAGCGACTGGCGCGTCCTGCTCGACGCCATCGAAGGGGCGGCCGCCGAGGGTCTGCCCATGAAGGGTCAGGTGGGGGCCAGGCCCATCGGTGTCGTGCTCGGCCTGGAAGCCAGCCTCAACCCGTTCATGTCTCACACGGGATGGGCCGATCTCGCGCCGCTCGACACCGCCGGCCGCGTCGCGCTGCTGCGCGACCCGCTGTTCCGCGAGCGCCTGCTCAGCGAGGAGGCCCAGCTGGCACCGCGCGCCGAGCACATCTTCGACCTCGGCGACCCGCCGGACTACGAGCCTGCGCCCGAGACGTCGATGGCGGCCGAGGCGGCACGGCGGGGCGTGCGACCGAAGGAGCTCGTGTACGACCTGCTGCTGCAAGACGAGGGCCGCCGCCTCCTGTACTTCCCCATCTTCAACTACGCCGAGGGCAACCTCGACGCATTGCGGGAGATGATCCTGTCCGAGCACACCGTTGCCGGCCTCGGCGACGGCGGAGCCCACGTGGGCACCATCTGCGACGGGAGCTACCCGACGACGATGCTCACCCATTGGGCCCGCGACCGTTCACGGGGCGAGAAGCTCGACCTCCCGCTCGTCATCCGCCGGCAGACGCGCGACACCGCCCGCGCCGTCGGGCTCGCCGACCGGGGTGTGCTGGCCCCGGGCATGCGGGCCGACGTCAACGTCATCGACTTCGAGGGCCTGCGGCTGCGCGCGCCGGAGATGCACTTCGACCTTCCCGCTGGCGGCAAGCGCCTGCTGCAACGGGCCGACGGCTACCTGCACACGATCGTGGCGGGCGAGGAGACGTACGCGAGCAACGAGCACACCGGCGCGCTGCCCGGTCGTCTGGTGCGGGGCGCGCGCGGAGCGTGAGCGTCGTCGACGTGCCGATCATCTCGGCTGACTCCCACATCACCGAGGCGCCCAACACCTACATCGACTACATCGACCCCGCCTACCGCGACCGCGCGCCCAAGATGGTCGACGGTGGCGAGGGCGTGGGCGACCTCTTCGTCATCGACGGCATGAAGACGCCCGTGCCCATGGGCCTCGTCGCCGCTGCGGGCAAGCCGGCCGAGGAGATCCGGGTCATGGGGGTGCGCTTCGACGAGCTGCACCGTGGCGGCTGGGATCCGAATGCCCGCCTGGCCGATCAGGACCGCGACGGCGTGGCCGCCGAGGTCATCTACCCCACGGTCGGCATGCAGCTCTGCAACCACCGCGACGCCGACTACAAGAAGGCGTGCTTCGACGCCTACAACCGATGGATCGCCGAGTACTGCGGCGCCCACCCGACGCGCCTCATCGGCGCGGGGCAGACGGCGGTGCGCTCACCGGCCGAAGCGGTCGAGGACCTGCACGCCATCAAGGCCCTCGGCCTGCGGGGCGTGATGATGCCGGGTGAGCCGGGCTGCGTCGACGAGCACGACTACGACTCACCCGCCTTCGACCCGTTCTGGGAGACGGCCATCGAGCTCGGTCTGCCGCTGTCGTTCCACATCCTGACCACGCGCGCCGAGCGCACGCGGGGGCCGAAGCTGAACGGCTTCCTCTCCGTCGTGCGCGGGTGCCAGGACATCATGGGGATGCTGGTGTTCGGTGGCGTGTTCGAGCGCAACCCCGACTTGCGCGTCGTGTGCGTCGAGGCCGACGCGGGTTGGGTCCCGCATTTCATGTACCGGATGGACCACGCCTTCAAGCGTCACCGCTACTGGCTGCCGCCGGGTCAGGAGCTCACCAAGCTGCCGTCGGAGTACTTCGCCGAG
>JBEEFQ010000139.1:0-14451 GCA_041166245.1 Actinomycetota bacterium
CAGAGAAGTCCGGACCCCCCGACGCCGCCGTCGCCGAGGCTCAGGTTCACCACCTTGGCGCCGGCGGCGAGAACCTTGTTCACGCCTGCGACGACGTCCTCGAAGCTGGCGCCGGGGTTCTCGCACGCAGCGTCCTCACACACGAACACCTTGGCGACGACGATCTTCGCCTCTGGCGCCACGCCCGCGATGCCCTCGTTGTTGTCCTTGGCGGCGCCGATGATGCCCGAGACATGGGTGCCGTGGCCGTTCTGGTCGGTGCCCGAGCCGGCGGGTCCGCACGCGTCACCAGCGAGCGTGCAGTCGTAGGTCGTGATTCGGCCGACCAGGTCGGGGTGCCCGGAGTCTGCGCCGCTGTCGACGACGCCCACCGTGACGCCGGTGCCCGTCGAGGCATTCCAACCCGAGGGCGCCGCGATCTTCTGCAGGTTCCACTGCTGGGCGAATGCCGTATCGCACGACGCGCTCGCGCCGCCGGCCACGGCGACGGCCGTGAACACAGCGATGGCGACAGGCGCGAGCCGGCGGAACCTCATGGGGTGCACATGGTCGCAGATACCAGGCCCAGATGGGACAGCAGGCCCGTTATGCGCCTTGTGCGAGGAGGGCGCCGAGCACGGCGTAGACGTGCTCGATCTGGGCCCGCTCGACCCGTTCGTCGGCGCTGTGGGCCACCGTGGGTTCGCCAGGCCCGAAGTTGGTGGCGGGCACGCCCTGGGCCGCGAAGAAGGCCACGTCGGTCCAACCCAGCTTGGCCCGCGGCGGGTGGCCGGAGCGGTCGGCCAGGTCCGCGAGCAGCGGATGGACGAGGGACGGCGGGGCGGGCGGCGCAGTGTCGAGGAGCTCGAAGCTGTCCCCGTCCTCCAGCGCTCCCACGACCTCACGCACCTGGGCCTCGGCCTCCGCGGCGGTGCGGTCCGGCGCGAACCGGTGGTTCAGCTCGACGATGGCCTCGTCGGGCACCACGTTGCCCGCCACGCCTCCGCTCACCCGAACGGCCTGCAGCGCCTCGCGGTACTCGCACCCGTCGAGCACGGGCCGCCGGCCCTCGTACGCCGCGACGCGCGCCAGCACCTCACCGAGACGGTGGATGGCGTTACGCCCCATCCACGGCCGGGCGGTGTGGGCCCGGGCGCCGCTCAACGTGACCCGGGCCCGCAGCGTGCCCTGGCACCCCGCCTCGATGCGGGCGCCCGTGGGCTCGGCCAGCACAGCGGCGTCACAAGCCAGCAGGTCGGGCCGTCCCGCGAGCAGCTTGCGCAGCCCGTTGTGACGGCTGTCGACCTCCTCACACTCGTAGAAGACATAGGTGACATCGACCGCGGGCGCCTCGACAGTGCGGGCCAGCTCGAGCAGCACCGTCACCCCCGACTTCATGTCGGCGGAGCCGAGCCCCCACAGCACGTCGCCTTCGCGGCGGGCCCGGTCGTTGCCGTTGGCCGGCACGGTGTCGGTGTGACCGGCCAGCACGACGCGCATGTCCCGTCCGAGATCGGTGCGGGCCACGAGGTTGTGCTCGACGCGCTCGACCGTGAGCCACGGCACGTCGGTCAGCAGCGCCTGCAGGTGGTCGGTGATGGCGGCCTCGTCGTGGCTCACCGACGGGATGTCGACGAGCTCGGCGCACCGCTCGAGTAGATCCATCAGGTGGCGACGCCGTGGTCGCGCAGCACGTCGTTGAGCTTGGCCTTGTCGTGGCGCTCGCCCTCGGTGAGGTGCTTGACCACGAGGACGCACGGGCGTCCGAACTCACCGCCCTTGAACCGCTTCGGCACCCAGGACTGCACGGCCACCGACCACGGCGGGATGTGCCCCCGCCCGAGCTCGTCACCGGTGTCGGCGTCGATCACCGGGATGTTGTTGTTGAGGATCACGCCCTCGGCGACGACCGAGCCCTGTCCGACCCTGGCCCCTTGGGTGATCATGGCCCGGCTGCCGATCATGCAGTCGTCCTCGACGACCACGGGTGCGGCCTGGGCCGGCTCGAGCACGCCGCCGATACCGACGCCACCCGACAGGTGCACGTTGGCGCCGATCTGTGCGCACGAGCCCACCGTGGCCCACGTGTCGACCATGGTGTTGGCGCCGACGTGGGCCCCGATGTTGACGTAGCTGGGCATGAGGATCACGCCCCGGTCGAGGTGGGACCCCCACCGGGCCGAGGCGCCGGGAACGACGCGCACGCCCGCCGCCGCGTAGTCCTTCTTGAGCGGGATCTTGTCCGCATACTCGAAGGGGCCGAGCTCGATCGTCTCCATCTGCGCGAGCTTGAACAGCAGGAGGATGGCCTGCTTGAGCCACTGGTGCACGACGATGGCGCCGTCGGGCCCCACCTCGGCGACCCGTCCCTGGCCGGTGTCGAGGAGGTCGATCGCCTCGCCCACCACCGCGAACGACTCCGCATCGCCTGCGGCCAGGTCGGCTCGCTGCTCCCACAACTCCTCGATGCGCGCCTGCAAGTCAGCCATGACGGCCACGCTATCTAGAGTCACGCTGTGATCGACCACCTGCCCCGGATCATCGACGAAGCACCGGGGCGCCCCGCGCGTGGCGACGAGGACCATCCCATGCGCAAGGTCACGCGCCAGGTCGCGTTCGAGCCCGACGGCTGGACCCCCGAACGAGCCGCCAAGGTCGGCGAGCTCTTCGACTCGCTCGCCGGTGAATGGCACACGCGCGAGCACCCGCTTCGCCTGGTGCCCGTCGCCGACGCCTTCGAGCGGGGCGGCCCGCTCGGCTACGGCATCGGCCTCGAGATCGGCTCGGGCATCGGGCTGGGCACAGCCTGGCTCGCGGCCCGGTTCGGGCTGCTCGTGGCCATCGATCTGTCGGCCGAGATGCTCCGGCTCGCACCGGCCGACGCTGCACCGCGCGTCCAGGCGGACGCCGTCGCGCTGCCCGTCCCCGACGCCAGCGTCGACGCGGTGGTGCTCATCAACATGCTGCTGTTTCCCAACGAGGTCGCCCGCGTGCTGAAGCCCGACGGCGCCCTGGTGTGGGTGAACACCTCGGGCGACCGCACTCCGATCCATCTCTCCGCCGACGAGGTCGACGCCGCCATGCCCGGAGAGTGGTCCGGCGTGGCGTCCGAGGCGGCCTGGGGCACCTGGGCTGTGCTGCGCAGGCGTTAGACCCCGAGGCGCTGGGCGACGAGCTCGATGCGCTCCAGTGGCTGCACGAGGGCGACGCGGATGGAGCCCGCGCCGGCCTCGCCGTACAGGTCCCCCGGGCTGACGAGCGCGCCGGCGTCCGCCGCCAGCTTGTCGGTGAACCCCCACGCATCGCCGTCGGGAGCAGGCGCCCAGAGATAGAACCCGCCGGCGGGCATCGGCGCGTCCACACCGACGGTCGCGAGGATCTCGCGCATGCGTTCGAGCCGAGCCCGGTAGCGCTCACGCTGCTCGTCGACGTGGACCTGGTCGCCAAGGGCCACCGTGGCGGCGGCCTGCACCGGCCCCGGCACCATGAGCCCGACGTGCTTGCGCACCTCGGACAGGTAGTGCACCAGGTCCGCGTCACCGGCGTAGAAGCCGGCCCGCACGCCGGCGAGGTTCGATCGCTTCGACAGCGAGTGCAGCGCCAAGACACCTTCGCTCCCGTGCTGCAGGATCGACTGCGGCTCACCGCTCCACGTGAACTCGACGTAGCACTCGTCGCTCGCCACCGGCACGCCGCGCTCGCGTCCCCACGCCGCGGCCCCGCCGAGGTCGTCGAGCTGGCCGGCGGGGTTGCCCGGCGAGTTGACCCAGAGCACGAGGGCGCGGGCCGCGTCGTCCTCGGCAATCGCATCAAGGTCGAGGTGGAAGTCCGCGTCGACGGGCACGGCAACAGCGCGGCAGCCCGCGAGCGTGGCGCCCATCTCGTAGGTCGGGTACGACACCGCCGGGTACAGCACGGTGTCGCGGTCGGGCGTGCGCAGGCGGAGCCACTGCGGCAGCGTGCCGACGAACTCCTTGGTGCCGACGCACGCGGCCACCGCCGACTCAGGGACATCGACGCCCAGACGCCGGGCCATCCACGCCGAGGCCGCCCCTCGCAGCGCGGGCGAACCCACGGACGGCGGATACCCGCGCTCCGCATTCGACGACGCCAGCGCCTCGATCACGGCCGCAGGGGGTGGATCACACGGGGTGCCGATCGACAGGTCGACCACGCCACCCGGATGGGCGTCGGCCTTCTCCTTGGCCCCCGTCAGCCGTTCGTACGGGTAGACCGGCGGCTCGAAGCCGGCCGTCACTGGACGAGGAAGTCGCGCACGCGCGCGACGCCGGCCAGGTCGAGACGGGCCTGCAAGCGGGTGCCGCCGTCTTCGTGGGTCTCCGACAACACCTCGCCTTCGCGGTGCACGGTGGCGACGACGTCACCCCGGTCGTAGGGCACGAGCAGCTGGACCACGTTCGCCGTCGCCCGCAGCTGCTCCCCGAGGGCCGCCAGCAGCTCGTCGATGCCTTCGCCCGTCGCCGCGCTGATCACGACCGCCTCCGGATGGCGCACCTCGAGGCGCTTGGCCCCGTCGGGCGACGCGTCGGCCTTGTTGATCACCAGCAGCTCGGGCACGTGGTCGGCGTCGATCTCATTGAGGACGCGACGGACGGCGTCGATCTGGCCCTCCGGATCCGTGGCCGTCGCGTCCACCACGTGCACGAGCAGGTCGGACTCGGCCACCACCTCGAGCGTGGACCGGAAGGCCTGCACGAGCTGATGCGGGAGCTTGCGCACGAACCCCACCGTGTCGGAAACGAGCACCGTCTCGCCGCCGGGCAGATCGAGTCGACGGGTGCGGGGGTCGAGGGTCGCGAACAGGCGGTTCTCTACGAGCACGCCCGCGTCCGTGAGGCGGTTGAGCAGCGTCGACTTGCCCGCGTTCGTGTAGCCGACAAGTGACACGGTGCGCAGCCGGCTGCGCCGACGGGCCCGGCGCTGGTTGCGCCGGGTCAGGGTCAACTGTTCGAGCTCGCGCTCGAGCTTGTGCACGCGGCGCAGCAGCCGGCGGCGGTCGACCTCGAGCTGTGTCTCACCAGGACCACGGGAGCCGATCGGCGCGCGCGCCGCGCCGGCGCCCATGGCACCCGCCTGTTGGCTGAGCTGCTTGCCCCTGCCCCGTAGCCGCGGCAGCCGGTGGCGCAGGAGGGCCAGCTCGACCTGGGCCTTGCCCTCCTGGGTGCGGGCGTTCTGGGCGAAGATGTCGAGGATCACGTCGGTGCGGTCAATAGCGGTACGACCGAGGATCTTCTCCAGGTTGCGCTGCTGCGCGGGCGTGAGCTCGTCGTCGAACACGACGGTGTCGGCGTCGACCTCCTCGGACACCTCGTGCAGCTCCTGGGCCTTGCCCTTGCCCACGTAGGTCGCAGGGTCGGGGTTGTCGCGCCGCTGCAAGACGCGCGCCGCCTCGTCGGCACCGGCGGTGTCGATCAGGCGCGCCAGCTCCTCGAGATGGTCCTCGGTCTCGTCCGGCGTCTCGGGCGGGATGGTCACGCCCACGAGCACGATGCGCTCCCGGAAGGTGCGTTCGATCAGGGACACGGCACCTCGATCCGCGCCACGTAGACGACCGGCACCGAGTAGCGGACAGTCGGGCCCGACAGGTCCACGCCCGTGGGCCCGCCCGGCTGGACCACGACGACAGTGTCGCCGACGAGCCCCCACTCGCGACCGGCTGCGGCCGACGCGACCGCACCGGTGCCGCATGCGTCGGTGACCCCCACACCGCGCTCGTGCACGCGCATGGCCAGCTCGTCCGCCCCGACCGGGGTGATGAGCTCCACGTTGAGGTCGGCGTGGGTCTGGCCGAGGGCTTCGAGATCCTGACCGTCGTCGCGCAGCACGAGGTGCGGGTTGCCCACGTCGACCAACAGGCTGTCGCCGTCGGGCTTGACGGTCACCTCACCCATGTCGACCGTCGCCAGGTCGCCCTCGAGGCGCACGGCGCGCGGGCCGGCATCGGTGATGATGTCGATGTCGGGACCGGCGACGGCGCCGGACATCATGAGGGCCTGGGCCAGGCAGCTGATGCCGTTGCCGCTCATCTCGGCCAGGCCGCCGTCCGCGTTCCAGAGACGCATCGTGACGACGCCCGCACCGTCGACGGTGGCCCGGATGAGCCCGTCGGCGCCCACGCCCCGGTGTCGATCGCACACGGCCCGCGCCAGGTCGCGCGACACAGTGTGCCGGTCGTCGAGGTCGAGCAGAACGAGGAAGTCGTTGCCCAGCCCGTGGTGCTTGGTGAGCGTCAGCGCGGTCATGGGAGGACCGATTCTCCCAGCCCCGCCGGCGCAGGAGGGCGCAGTTTCGCGGTCCCGGTCAGCTGGCCGACACCGGGATGCGCGTCTTGTGCCGGGGCCCGGCGGTGACCTCGACCAGCTCGCCCCGCAGGAAGTGGGGCGCGGCGCCGGTGACGAGGACGTCGGCGTAGCTGCCGACCGCCACCCGCCCGGCGAAGTGCACGAGCTTGTTCTGCCGGGTGCGGCCGGTCGTGAAGGCAGGGTCCTTCTTGCTGGGGCCCTCGATGAGGACATCCTCGACCCGACCCACGCGCGCTTCGTGCTTGGCGAGGGCGGAGCGCTCCACCACGACCTTGAGCAGCTCGAACCGGCGGGCCACGGCCTCAGCCGGCACGTAGCGATCGGTCCACGCCGCCGCCTCGGTGCCGGTGCGCGGCGAGTACACGAACGTGTACGCGCTGTCGTACTCGGCCGCGGCCGCCACCTCGAGCGTCGCGTCGAAGTCGGCGGCGGTCTCCCCCGGAAAGCCCACGATGATGTCGGTGGTCACGGCCAGGTCGGGGATGGCGGCGCGTGCGGTCGCGAGCTTCTCCAGGTAGCGGGCGCCGGTGTAGCCCCGGTGCATGGCGGCCAGGACGCGGTCGCTGCCCGCCTGCAGCGGGTAGTGCAGGTGCTCGCAAGCGGTGGTCGTCTCGGCCATGGCCGCGATCGTCTCCGGCCGCAGGTCCTTCGGGTGCGGGCTGGTGAAGCGGACGCGGCGGATGCCGTC
The DNA here is from genome assembly GCA_041166245.1 of Actinomycetota bacterium. GTDB lineage: Bacteria > Actinomycetota > Acidimicrobiia > Acidimicrobiales > JAFATL01 > JBEEFP01. The sequence goes on from JBEEFQ010000139.1 coordinate 6,991, forward strand.
GACTCCGCCGACGGCACGCAGGAGGTCGGCGAACAGGGGCCGGCGACGTGTCAGGTCGCGTCCGTAGGAGTTGACGTTCTGTCCGAGAAGGGTGACCTCGGTGACGCCGGCGCCGGCGAGGGCGGCCACTTCCTCCACGACCTCGTCGAAGGGCCGGCTGATCTCACGGCCGCGCACGGCGGGGACGATGCAGAAGGCGCAGCTGTTGTCGCAGCCGATCTGGATCGTGACCCATGCCGCATGGGAGACATCGCGCCGCACCGGGAGGGCGGACGGAAATGCGTCGCTCTCCTCCAGGATCTCCATCACTGGGCCCTCGACCTCGGCCCGCTTCAGCAGCCGGGCCGCCTCACCCACGTTGTGGGTGCCGAACACGACGTCCACGTAAGGGGCGCGCGCCTGGATGAGGTCCTGGTCCTTCTGGGCCAGGCAACCGGCAACCGCGATCTGCATGCCGGGCCGCGACGCCTTGACCGTCTTGAGGTGCCCGAGCGTCCCGTAGAGCTTGTTGTCGGCGTTCTCGCGCACGCAGCACGTGTTGAGCACCACCACGTCAGCCGCGGCAGGATCCTCAGCCAAGACGAGACCGTCGGCCTCGAGCAGGCCCGCAAGCCGCTCCGAGTCGTGCTCGTTCATCTGGCACCCGAAGGTCCTGATGGCGTAGGTCCGGCTCACCTCGCCAGGATACGTGCGGGCTTGCCCCGACCCTGCGTGTCAGCCGACAGGAACGGGCGCGATCACCACGCCGTCCGCCGACGTGTCGCCTGGGCGGCCGCGCGACTCGACCAACAGCCTGATGGCGGTGCGGCCCTCGCCGTCGATCTCGATATCCGCGAACGTCGGCTGGCAGAAGAGGTCGAGGCCCGAAGGAGCGACGAACCCACGCGCGATGGCGACGGCCTTGACCGCCTGGTTGAGGGCGCCAGCGCCCACGACCTGCACCTCGACCGCGCCCGACTGACGGATCACGCCTGCGAGGGCGCCGGCCACCGCGTTGGGATTCGACTTGCTCGAGACCTTGAGGACTTCCACCGTGTCCTGCCCTCCTCCACCGGCGGCGTTCTGCCGTCGCTCAGGAGTTCGACGCCCTCAGGCCCGTTCCTTGTCTACTTGTCCGTTTTTTCCGAATCGCCACGCTCGGCGTCAAGGCGCCGAACCGGTCAGTCGTCGATGAGGATGGGATCGTCGTCGCCGATGCCCTGGCCGAGGGGGACGTCGACGGGGGGCAGCGCGTCGCCGATGCCGGCCTGCTCGCAGATGCGGGCGTTGATGATGGCCATGGTCTCGGGGTTCTCCATGAGGAAGGCCTTGGCGTTCTCGCGACCCTGACCCAGCTGCTCGCCTTCGTACGTGTACCAGGCCCCGGACTTCTTGATGATGCCGAGGTCGGTGCCCACGTCGAGCATCGAGCCCTCGCGGCTGATGCCCTTGCCGTACATGATGTCGAACTCGGCCTGCCGGAACGGCGGCGCCACCTTGCACTTCACGACCTTGACGCGCGTGCGGTTGCCCACCACCTCGACGCCGTCCTTGATCGACTCGATGCGGCGGATGTCGAGCCGCACCGATGAGTAGAACTTCAGGGCCCGGCCGCCAGGGGTGACCTCGGGCGAGCCGTAGATCACGCCGATCTTCTCTCGCAGCTGGTTGATGAAGATGATGATCGTGTTCGACTTGTTGACCGAGCCGGTGAGCTTGCGCAGCGCCTGCGACATGAGCCGGGCCTGCAGGCCGACGTGGGAGTCGCCCATCTCGCCTTCGATCTCGGCCCGTGGGGTGAGGGCGGCGACCGAGTCGATCACCACCACGTCGATGGCGCCCGAGCGGATGAGCATGTCGGCGATCTCCAGTGCCTGCTCACCGGTGTCGGGCTGGGAGATCAGCAGCTCGTCGACGTTGACGCCGATGGCCTTGGCGTACACCGGGTCCATGGCGTGCTCGGCGTCGATGTAGGCGCAGATGCCACCGTTGCGCTGGGCCTCGGCCACCACGTGGGTGGCGAGGGTGGACTTGCCCGAGGACTCAGGGCCGAAGATCTCGACGATACGGCCGCGGGGCAGGCCGCCGACGCCGAGGGCGAGGTCGAGGGCGAGCGCACCGGTGGAGATGGTCTCGATGGCCATCGTCGTCTTGTCGCCCATGCGCATGACCGAGCCCTTGCCGAACTGCTTGTCGATCTGACCCAGTGCCGCTTCGAGTGCCTTGTCTCGCTCCATCGGAGCTCCCCTCTCGTCCAGGTTTTCGGTGACGCCGCTCACCCTACGGAGAGGGTGTGACAATGACTTCGCTGTAGTTCCAGAAGTGTAACTCCGAACGTGTGTTCACTCAAGCATCCCCGCCGAACCTCCTCTCATCGCTTTCGCGCGCTGACTGGGGTCCTGGCCCCAGTCAGCGCGCAGAAGCGTGAGTACGGTCGGGCGCCATGCGCTTCAGTGTCTGGCCCAACCCGTCACAGCCCTGGACCGAGATCCTCGAGGTCGCGCGCCACGCCGAGGAGACGGGTTGGGACGGCGTCTACTTCGCCGACCACTTCATGCCCAACGCGGCCGACCCCGCGCCGGGCGACACCATCGAGTGCTGGAGCGTCATGGCCGCTCTCGCCGCCGCAGTCCCGCGCGTGCGACTCGGGACGCTGGTCTGCGGCAACACCTATCGCCACCCGGCCGTGCTGGCGAACATCGCTGCCGCGGTCGACAACATCTCCGGGGGACGCCTGCTCCTCGGCCTGGGCGCGGGCTGGCAGGAGAACGAGCACCGGGCCTACGGCATCGACTTCTTCACGACCAAGGAACGGCTCGAGCGACTGGAGGAGGCATGCCAGGTCGTGCGGGGCCTGCTCGACGACGAACGGGCCACGTTCGAAGGCCGCTATTACCGACTCGACGACGCGCCCAACGAACCAAAGCCCGTGCAGCAGAAGCTGCCGCTGCTGATCGGAGGCGGCGGCGAGAAGGTGACGATGCGCATCGCCGCCACCTACGCAGACGAGTGGAACTGCTGGGGCACGCCGGAGCTGCACACACAGAAGCGCGCCGTGCTCGAACGCCATTGCGAGAGGCTCGGTCGCGACCCCGCCGAGATCACCCGATCGGCCCAGGCCCTCATGTTCCTCTCCACCGACGAGGGATACCTGGCGAAGAAGCGCGGCGAGATGGGGATGCCGACGATGGTCGGCACGCCCGACCAGGTGCGCGACGTGGTCGCCGGCTATGCCGAAGCCGGCGTGGACGAGCTCATCATCCCCGACTTCACCCTCGGCAAGGGCAGCCGTCGCACCGACACCTACGACCTGTTCATCAACGAGGTCGCGCCCGAGTTCCGTTGACCGAAGAGCTGCTCGCACGGCTCACCGCCGCGTACGAGGCGGCCCGCGATCCGGTCGCGGCAGAGTCGATGCGCCGGTACATGCGCGACCAGTTCGAGTTCCTCGGCGTCCCGACCCCGGTTCGCACCCAGCTCGACCGCGATGTGACGGCCGGCCTCGACCCGCCCGACGAGACCGACCTGGCGAGCGCGGCAGAGACGTGCTGGACGCGCCCGGAGCGGGAATACCAGTACTTCGCGTGCGGCCACCTGCGGCGGCACATCGGGGTCGCGGGGCCCGGCTTCATCGACGTCGCCGAGCGGCTGATCACGACCAAGTCGTGGTGGGACACCGTCGACGCCCTCGCGACCCGCACCGTGGGCCCGCTGGTGCGGCTCCATCCCGAGCTCGTGGCCACCATGGACCGCTGGATCGAGGACGATGACATCTGGCTGGCGCGCACCGCCCTGATCCATCAGATGTTGTTCAGGGACACCACCGATGTCGAGCGCCTGTTTCGCTTCTGCCGCCGCCGCGCGGGCGACCGTGAGTTCTTCATCCGCAAGGCCATCGGCTGGGCCCTCCGCGAGCACACCAAGACCGACCCAGAGAGCGTGTACCGGTTCCTCGCCGAGATGGGCGACGAGCTCTCGCCGCTCTCCCGCAAGGAGGCACTCAAGTGGCTGGATCGGCGAGCGGCACGCGCTCGATGACCTCGTGCGGGGTTGGGCCTCGTTGCTATTGCGCACGATGTATCGCCCAGCGAAACGTCGTGCGCTAAAGCGTGGACGCATCAGCGAGCGGCACGCGCTCGATGACCTCGTAGCGCGCCCCGGATCCGCCGAGGTGGCTGCGGACCAATGTCACCTGGTCGGCCCACCAACGGCCTGCGATCGCCGTCCCCGCCAAGGGCCGCAGGTCGGTGTCGCCCCGCCGGCTGCGCGCCAGCGTGAGGTGGCCTTTGAACGCACGATCTTCCGGCGGTTCACCGACGTGGCTGGTCGCGGCAATCGTCGCCGCCGCGACCGCGCCGAGTCCGCGGGTCGGCACGTGCAGGATCCGCTTGCCGAACCGGCCCACCGCCGGACCCACCTCCACGTCGCACGCCAACGCCTCGATCGAACGCACCGCGGCCATCGCCGCATCCACATCGTCTACGGAGCCGAGGAAGCGCATGGTCACGTGCCACTGGTCCCGCGTGGTCCACCGCAGCCCGGCAACGTCCGGCCGGGGCAACGCCGCTATCGCGTCGAGGATCTCCTCGGACGGCCACACCGCGACGAACAACCGCACGCCTCGAGTCTGTCAGCGCGTCAGCCAGCAACTGCGGTTGTGCTCGTCGTCGATGTCGGGACGAGGGTTGTCGTTGTTGTCGCGGGCTGCGTGGGGCCGTACATGTCGAAGTCGCGGCGGACCTCCTCACCGGGATGCACATCGAAAGGCTCGTTGCCTGAAAAGGCGACCGCCGTGCCGATGCAGGTCCCCTCGGGCGTACAAGGCGCAGCCGCGCTCTCGGCCCAGAGGAGGATGACGTATCGACCCGGCGTCACATCCACGAACCGGTAGTTCCCGTAGCTGTCGGCCTGCTGCTCCCACGTGTGGCCCCGTTGGTCGTCGAGAGTTGCGCGGCCCGTGCCACCCTCACCGGCACCGATGCGGCCGTAGACCGCGCCCAGCCTGACCGCCGTCGTCGAGGGCGACGCAGCGGGAGCCACCGTCGTGGTCGTCGGCTCCTCGGCCGCCTCGACCGCGATCGGAAGCTCGATGATCGTCGTGGTCGTCGTCTCGTCCTGGCCGGCGGGGGCGACCACACGCACGTTGCGGCCTCCTGCATCGTCACCTTGCCGGAATGCGAACGGCAGGGCGACGAGCAGCTGGAGGCTCAGGGCGCCGGCAGCCAGGCGCCGGACCACACGCTGGCGACGGATCGAGTAGCCGCGCCGGTACACGCCGGCCAGCACGGGGTCCATGTCAGGCAGGTCAGTGGGCGATGCTGACACGCGCCACCTCCTCGATCTCGGGCTCGTCCTCGGAGAGCAAGCCTCGGAGCGACGCCAGACCGCGGTGCACGTGCTGTTTGACCGTCCCGGACGACACGCCCAGCGATCGGGCCACGTCGTCCTCGCTCATGTCGGCCAGGTAGCGCAAGGCCACCGCCTCGCGCTGACGGGTGGGCAGCCGCCGCAGGGCGGCGACGAGCCCCATGCGCACGGCGACGCCGTCGTGGGGCTCGAGGGCAGGCGGCGGCTGCAGCACGACCTTGCGGCGCATGGCCACGTGCAGCGCCAGGTTGGTGGTGACGCGCAGCACCCAGGCGTCGAGATGGTCGAACGTCCGCAGCCGCTTCCAGTCGGCAAAGGCCCGGGCCAGCGCCTCGGCCGCCACCTCGTCGGCGACGGCGGGCTCGCCGGTGATCCGCAGAGCAAGGCGTCGCGCACGGGGATGGAGATCCCTGAACGCCATCTCGAACGCCTCGTCCCGCTGGAAGCCCCCCATCTCACCCCCCTGTCCTGATCAAACCGCTGAGGACCCGGCCAGGTTGACCCGGCGCGGGATTTATCGCGGCGCCGTCGTGCTCGTGGTCGTCGACGGCGGGGGGGCCGCCGTTGTGGTGGTCGGTGCGGGCGTGGTGGTGGGCACGGCCGGGGACGTGGGGCCGTACACCGGGTAGTCCTCGCGGATCTCCTGGCCAGGCTTGATATCGATGATGCGCTTGGAGATGGCCATGGCGCTGCCGGTGCACACACCGTCCGGCGTGCAGGGCTCCGGTGCGCTCTCAGCCGACAGGATCAGCTGGTAGCGGCCCGGGGGCAGGCGGTCGAAGCGGTACCCGCCCCGCGAGTCGGCCTCGCTGTGCCACATGTTGCCCGCCTCATCCTGCAGGTCGGCCCGTGCCTTGCCCCCCGCCCCTGCGCCGATGACGCCGAACACCGCGCCAGGGGGCACGACCGGCACGGCGGCAGGAGCCGCGGTGGTGGTCGGCGCCTCGACGATCACGGGCGGGAGCGTGGTGGTGGTCGCAGCCGGCAGCCCTCCGGAAGACTCGGCGGGGGTGATCAGCGTGACCTGCCGGTGTCGATCCGGGTGGGTGCCAGGGCCGACGGCAAGCACGACGGCCACCACGAGCTGGCCGACGGCGAAGACGACGAGGGCCCAGCGCACCACCTGGCCCCGACGCGGGCGGTGAGCTGGCTCGAGGGACGACAAAGGGGGCACCACCCCTACAACGCCCTGAGTGGACCCCTGTTGCGCGCGCCGAGCGGTTAATCGCCTGCCAGTAGACGGCGGCGGAGGAAGTCCATGAGCGAAATTGCCGCAAACTGCCGAATCATCTCCCGATCGCCGGGCATTTGGACCTGAACGGACACGGCCGGGTCGTCTCCCATGGCCGCGGCGAAGAACACGGTGCCGACCGGCTGGCCGTCTTGCTCGGCCGGCCCGGCCACCCCGGTGACGGCGAGGCCGACGTCGGCCCCGAGGCTCTTGCGGGCGCCCTCGGCCATCTTCTCGGCGGCGGGACCCGACACGACGGGTCCTTCAGGAACGTCGAGGAGGTCGAACTTGACCTCGCTGCTGTAGGCGACGATCGAGCCGCGGAACCAGTCGCTCGCTCCCACCGCGTTGGTGAGCCGCGAGCCCACCAGCCCGCCGGTGAGCGACTCGGCCAGCCCGATCGTCAGGCCACGGGACCGCAGCAGGTTGCCGACCGCGTCCTCCATCGTCTCGTCGTCGGCACCGAAGACGATCTCGCCGAGCAGGGCCCGGACTTCCGACTCCTCCGCCGCCAGCAGCGCCTTGGCCGACTCGGCGTCGGCCGACTTCACCGTGATGCGCACCTTGATGCCCTCGATGCCGCTGGCGAGGAACGCGATGGTCGGGCCGTTCTCCATCTCGTCGAGGGCCTCGAGCCGCGGCCCGAGCTGCTCGGCCAGCGACGACTCGGCCAGCCCCCACGTGCGCAGGGTGCGGCTGAGGATGGTGGCGGTGGTGCCCGCTCGCACCTGCAGGTCGGGGACGATGGCCCGCTCGACCATCTCACGCATCTCGTGCGGCACGCCGGGAACGGCGTAGACGACCTTGTGGCCGACGGGACAGATCAGCCCTGGCGCCGTCCCTCGCACCTGCTCGATGACGCTCGCCCCTTCGGGGACGTCGGC
>JBEEFQ010000140.1:0-11969 GCA_041166245.1 Actinomycetota bacterium
CGATCCCAACGTGCACATCCAGGAGGTCAAGGCCGCCACCTGCGACATCAGGCCCGGGCGCCGGCCCCACGGCCAGGCCCTCCTCGACCTCGTCGCCGACTACCGCCGGCGGGCGGGAGTGGCTGTGCCGTGACGGTGGTGCTGCCCCCCGACGGCGACCTGGCGTCGTCTTACGACTCGCATCCCCAGCGCATGGGGTTCTTCACCGATACCTCGATCTGTATCGGGTGCAAGGCGTGCGAGGTGGCGTGCAAGGAGTGGAACCGCGTTCCGGAGGACGGCATCGCCTGGCTGGGCTCGTCCTACGACAACACCGGCTCACTCAGCGCCAACACCTGGCGTCACGTCGCGTTCATCGAGCAGCAGGTGCCCGCGTTGCCGTCGGTCGGTGGCGACGCAGGGGTGCGGTGGCTCATGTCGTCCGACGTGTGCAAGCACTGCACCTCGGCCGCGTGTCTCGAGGTGTGTCCCACCGGTTCGCTCTTCCGCACCGAGTTCTCGACGGTCGTCGTCCAGCCCGACATCTGCAACGGCTGCGGCTACTGCGTGAGCGCGTGCCCGTTCGGAGTGATCGACCGACGCGAGTCCGACGGCCTCGCGTGGAAGTGCACCTTGTGTTACGACCGGCTCAAGGACGGCCAGCAGCCCGCGTGCGCGCAGGCGTGCCCGACGCAATCCATCCAGTTCGGGCCGCTGGAAGAGCTGCGGGCCCGGGCATCGGCGCGCGTCGACCGGCTCGCCGAGGTGGGGGTCGACGGTGCTCGCCTCTACGGCCACGACAAGGACGACGGCGTCGGTGGCTTCGGCGCCTTCTTCCTGCTGCTCGACGAGCCCGAGGTCTACGGCCTGCCGCCTGACCCGGTGACACCGACACGCGACCTTCCTGCGATGTGGAAGGCGGCGGGCCGGGCCGCGGCGGTGCTGGTGTTGACGGTTGCCTCCTCGTTCATCGGCGGACGTCGGGCTCGGCGCTGATGAAGGAGCGCTCGCTCGTCGGCAAGGCCGAGTTCCGGTCGTACTACGGCCGTCCCATCCTCAAGGCGCCGGTCTGGAGATGGTTCATCCCCGCCTACTTCTTCACCGGGGGCCTGTCGGGCGCGTCGGCCACGCTGGCCCTCGGCGCCCAGGTCACGGGCAACCGAGCCCTGCGGCGCACGTCGCGTCTCGTGTCGCTGGCAGCCATCGCCGCCAGCGCCTTCTTCCTCGTCGTCGACCTCGGCCGCCCCAGCCGGTTCCATCACATGCTCCGCGTGGCCCGGCCCACGTCACCCATGAGCGTGGGTAGCTGGCTGCTCGCCCTCTTCGGGCCCGCGACCGGCGCGGCGGCGGTGTCGGAGGTCACCGGCGTGCTGCCCGCGGTAGGCGACGCGGCCGGCGTGGTGGCCGGTGTGCTCGGGCCCGCGGTGGCGACGTATACCGGCGTGCTCGTCGCCGACAGCGCCATCCCGGCATGGCACGAGGCGCGGGACCACCTGCCCGTGCTCTTCGCGGGAGGAGCGGCCGCCAGCGCGGGCGGTGTCGCCCTGCAGTTCCTCGCCGGTGACGCGGCCGAGCCCGCCCGCCGGCTCGCCATCGCAGGCGCCCAGGTCGAGCTGGGCGCCAAGCGGGGCATGGAGCGCAAGCTCGGGCCAGTGGGGGAGCCGTACCACGAGGGCGTGGCCGGAACGATCGGGAAGGCCGCCACCCAGCTCACCTTGGCGGGCGCGGCGGCCCTCGGCTTCGGCCGAAGCCGTCCCCGCCTGGCGCGGCTCGGTGGGGTGCTCGTCGCTGCCGGCGCCGCGGCCGAGCGCTTCGCGGTGTTCCACGCCGGCATCCAGTCGGCGGCCGACCCGAAGTACGTGGTCGCCACCCAGCGGGAGCGGATGGCGAAGGGCGAGACAGTCGGCCGGCCTAGCTGAAGAAGAACCGCGTCGGATCCACGCTGAGGTCCGACCACGCCATTACCTTGGCGGGCGACAGTGTCCACACACCGGCCTCGTACACGGATGCCGGTACGCCGTAGCCGTACTTCTGCTTCGACGCGGCGGCCAGCTCCTCGGCCTCGGCCTTCGAAGGCACGGTGATGGCGCACGTGCCCTCGACGATCACTGCCGAGGTGGCGTCGGGAAGGTGCAGGGCGACCCGCGGCTCGGCCTGGAGGTTGCGGTGCTTCACCGTCTCCGGGCTCCCCCCGAAGTACCACTGGTTGTCGCGCCAGAGGCCGTCGAGGGGCACCACGTGGGGCCGGCCGTCGGCTCGCACCGTGGCCAGCCAGTACTGCTTGGCCTCGACCAGGCGAGTGTGGACGGTGTCCCAGTCCAGGAGCTTGGACGGGCTGCCGTACGCGGGCGGGATGGGAAGCGGCTCGGAGCGAGGCGTGCCAGCCATGAATCCACTCTGCCCCACTGATCGACCTGACGACCCGTCAGAAACGGCATAGGATCGTGCGGGTCGAACCTCGAGGAGCCGGCATGGAACTTCCGAAGATCATCAGCGTCGACGACCACGTGGTCGAACCTCCGCACGTGTGGCAGACCTGGCTGCCGGAGAAGTTCCGCGAGCGCGGGCCTCGCGTCGAGACCAAGCGGTGGGGCGACTTCAAGCAGATCGGCGGCGGCAAGTACGCCATGCAAGAGGATCCCGACGGCCCGTGGGGCAGCGCCTGGATCTACGACGGCGAGGTCATCTACGTCCACAAGCGCTTCGTCGCCATCCCGGAGTCCGCGGTCGTCGATTCGGGCAACGGCCTGGAGCTCGATCGCACCCAGCTGCAGATGACGGCCCTCACCTACGACGAGATGCGGCCCGGTTGCTACGACCGAGACGCCCGCATCGCCGACATGGAGCTCAACTGGGTCGACGGCTCGCTGCCGTTCCCCACCTTCCCGCGATTCTGCGGCCAGACGTTTCACGAGAACACCGACCGCGAGCTCGGCCTCGCCTGTGTGAAAGCCTACAACGACTGGATGGTCGAGGAGTGGTGTGGCCCCTCGGGCGGCATGAACATCCCCTGTTGCATCATCCCGCTCTGGGACCCCGAACTGGCGGCCGAGGAGGTGCGCCGCAACGCGGAGCGCGGCGTGCGGGCCATCGCGTTCAGTGAGCTGCCGACCCGCCTCAAGCTGCCGAGCATCCACTCCGGCTACTGGGACCCGCTGTGGGCGGTGTGCAACGAGACCGGCGTCACCGTGTGCATGCACGTCGGCTCGTCGTCGACCAACCCGGCGGCCTCGCCCGACTCACCGCCCGCGGTGGGCGTGACGCTCTCGTTCAACAACTCGTTCGCGTCGATGACGGACTGGCTCTTCTCCGGCAAGCTCATCCAGTTCCCGAAGCTCAAGCTCGCCTACTCCGAGGGTCAGATCGGCTGGATCCCCTACGTGCTCGAGCGGGCCGACGCCGTCTGGCAGCACCACGACGGCTGGCAGCACACGCGCGAGAAGATCCCCGAGCCGCCGTCGACCTACTACTACGGCCGCATCTACGGCTGCTTCACTGCCGACAAGCACGGGCTCAAGAACCTTGACGAGACCGGCGCCGACAACATCTGCTTCGAGACCGACTACCCCCACACAGACACGACGTGGCCCGACACCAAGGCCTATGTCGAGAAGATGCTGGCGGGGTACGACGACGAGGTCGCCTACAAGGTCCTGCGGGGCAACGCCATCAAGATGCTGGAGCTCGACCGCACCTGACCCCGAGACGGCCGCCCCAACCCTGAGTGTCCAAAAGTCGGGAGGGCGTAGAGTCCGCGGCGTGATCCAGATCCTCGATCCGTTGCTCGACGAGGCGGGGGCGGCCCGCATGGTCGAGCTGTGGCACGACTTCGGCACCTACGGGCAGTACAGCAACGAGGGGTTCGACACGGGCTTCGCACCAGAGCTGGCGCAGCGCTACGACGCGGCGGCCAACTTCGTTCGCACCGGCGGCCGCTTCGGTCGGACGGCCGAGCCGTCCCGGCTCCGAGCGGCGCGCACGAACTACTTCCGCGAGACGTACAGCTACGGCGACGACCTGTTCGCCGACGGCATCGAGGCCTTCCGCGACGACGACCGTCTCCGAGAGGCAGCCATCGAGCTGCACGGCCGCGATGTCGTCGTTCCCGCCATCGTCTACGCCAACATGCTCCTGCCTGGACAGGAGCTGGCTGTGCACACCGACGTGCCCGAGTTCCGGGGCGCCAACCGCAAGGTCATCCCCCAGTGGCTCTTGGTGGTGATGGGTCACTCCGGGCTGTTCGAGCCGTGGCGCATGCCCATCGCCACGGGCATCGCCTACTTCGGGGAGGCCAAGGGCGGCGAGCTCGCGTATTACCCAGCGGGCGCGGCTGGGCCGGCCGAGACGTACGCCCCCGCTCACAACACCGCGGCGCTGCTCGACACCGACTCCGTCTTCCACGGCGTCGACCGGGTGGCGGGCGACGACAGCGTGCTCCACCGTCTGGTGCCGGGGATGCAGCTCGTGCACGAGGGCGATCGGCGGTGGACGGTGCGGACGCCGTCAGGCGAGGTGGTGCAGGACTTCGGCACTGACGACCTGCGCTACTCGGTGTCATGGAAGGCGTACTGCTTCGCCGACGACGCGGAGCGCGACGCGTGGAGCAGCCACACCGACGACCTGAGCCTGGATCACATCCTCGACACCCTCGAGGCCGACTTGCGGGAGCGCGGCCGCATCGACGCCGGCGGGCCACGACCGGCCGACGTCGAGTACGGCAAGGTGCTGATCGACACCTACGTCAGGTTCCCGGCCGCCGAGGCGGCCGAAGCGCCTAGCTGATCCCCAGTCGGCCCAGCGTCTCGATGTAGCGCGTGATGCCCTCGGTGCTGTCGTCGGCCGAGCCGCCGCCCATGAGCTGGGCACAGAAGCCGTCCGCCACGAGTGCAGCCTCGGTGACGACCTGCAGGTAGGCCTCTTCCATCTCGATCTTCCGCAGCTCGTCGACATCGCCGGTGACGATGATCATCCCCGCGGGGCTGCCGCCGCCGAAGAACGCGCTGTGGGCGTGGATGCGGCCCTCCTTGGCCAGCTCGTCGTAATAGGCGACGGCGCGGCCGAGGACCTCGAGCGCTTTGACCTCCCGTCCCGTCTTCGTGCCCTGCCAGGTGTGCACGAGTGCTCCGTTCACGGGCCCCCCTTGTTGTTTGACTTCGAGGAGTATGCGCCCGGATCGGGCTGCCGGCCATGAGCAATCCGAGCGATGACTGACACCCCTAGGCTGGATGAGTGGCCCGGTACGACGAGCGGACGGCGCTGATCGTCACCGACGTGCAGAACGATTTCGCCGACCCCAAGGGGAGCCTCTACGTCGCCGGCGGCGAGCGGGTCGTCCAGGGCGTCAACGACGAGATCGCGGCCGGCCTCGAGGGTGGCGCCACGATCGTCTACACCCAGGACTGGCACCCGCCCGACACGCCCCATTTCGAGAAGGACGGCGGGGTGTGGCCCGTGCACTGCGTGGCCGGGAGCTGGGGCGCCGAGCTGCACCCGGCGCTGCGCCGCATCGACGGCGCCGAGCTGGTGCGCAAGGGCACCACGGGCGACGACGGCTACTCCGCGTTCAGCGAGCGCGATCCGGAGACGGGCGAGGTGCGGGGCACCGACCTCGACGACGTCCTCGAGCGTCACGCGATCGAGCGGGTCGTCGTGGTCGGTCTGGCCACGGACTACTGCGTCAAGGAGACGGTCCTCGACGCTCGGCGCCGCGACCTGGTCACCGAGGTGCCCGCGGGCGCGGTCGCGGCAGTCGACCTCGAGTCGGGAGACGGCGACCGGGCGCTGGAGGAGATGCGGTTGGCCGGGGCCGCGGTTGCCTGATCACGGGGCCCTCGTCACCGACCTCTACGAGCTGACGATGGCCGCCGCCTACCGGCGGCTGGGCATGGACGGCGTCGCCACCTTCGAGCTGTTCGTGCGCCACCTGCCCGAGCCCCGCAACTTCCTCGTGGCCGCGGGGATCCAAACCGCCCTCGATCACCTGCAGCACCTGCGGTTCGAGCGGCACGAGCTCGAGTATCTCCGCACCCTCGACCTGTTCGACGAGGACTTCGTCGCTTCCCTCGCCGGCCTTCGCTTCACGGGCGAGGTCTGGGCCGTGCCCGAGGGCGAGGTGGTCTTCGCCGAGGAACCCATCCTGCGTGTCACCGCACCCTTGCCGGAGGCGCAGTTGGTCGAGACCTACCTGCTGTCCACGGTCTCCTTCGAGACGATGATCGCCTCCAAGGCGGCGCGCATCGCGCTCGCCTGCGGAGCTGATCGTTCCTTCGTCGACTTCTCGGGCCGGCGGGACCACGGCCCCGGCGCGGCCGTCAAGGCAGCGCGAGCGGCGTACATCGGCGGAGCGACGGCGACGTCCAACGTGGAGGCGGGCCGCCGGTACGGCGTGCCCCTCAGCGGCACCATGGCGCATTCCTACGTGCTGTCGTTCCCGGACGAACACGCCGCCTTCACCTCCTACGCCCGCACGTTCCCGCACATCACCGTCCTGCTCATCGACACCTACGACACCGAGGAGGGGGCGCGCACTGCGGCGGCCGTGGCCAATGAGCTCAGGGACGAGGGCATCACCATCGACGCGGTACGCCTCGACTCGGGCGACCTCGAGGTGCTGAGCAAGTCCGTCCGGGTCATCCTCGACGACGGCGGCGCGCCGGAGGTTCGCATCTTCGCCTCGAACGACCTCGACGAGCACCGCATCACCGAGCTGCTCGGCGCCGGTGCACCGATCGACGGGTTCGGTGTGGGCACCATGCTCGGCACCAGCGCCGACGCGCCGTATCTGGGCGCCGTCTACAAGCTGGTGGAGGACCAGACCGGGGGCAAGGCCAAGCGGTCGCCGGGGAAGCCGTCCTGGCCGGGGCGCAAGCAGGTCTACCGCCAGGATGGCCGGGACGTGATCGCCCTCGTCGACCATCAGCCCCAGCCGCAGGGCAGGCCGCTGCTCACCCGGGTCATGGCCGCGGGCGAGCCCATCGCACCGCCGGAGGACCTGGCCATCGCCCGTCGGCGCCGGGCCGAGGCAGTGGCCGCCTTGCCTCCGGAGCTGCGATCCCTGGGTCGGCGAGCGCACTATCCCGTCGAGCGGGTAGGACAAGGGGCGTGATCGGCCGCCTGGGGCGATGGATCGACGATCGGCTGGGCGCGACCCACTTCGCCCGCACCGCCCTCAACAAGGTCTTCCCCGACCACTGGTCGTTCATGTTGGGCGAGATCGCCATGTACTGCTTCGTGATCCTGGTGGCGACGGGCGTGTTCCTCACGTTCTTCTTCAACCCCAGCTCGAATCAGGTCGTCTACGACGGGTCCTACGTCCCGCTGCAGGGCGTGCGGATGTCGGAGGCGTACCGGTCAACCGTGGAGCTGAGCTTCGACGTGCGAGCGGGACTGGTGATGCGCCAGATCCATCATTGGGCCGCGCTGCTGTTCATGGCCGCCATCGTCGTCCACCTCTGCCGCATCTTCTTCACCGGCGCCTTCCGCCGGCCGCGCGAGGTGAACTGGATCGTCGGAGTGACCCTGCTGCTGCTCACCCTCGCCAACGGGTTCACCGGCTACTCGATGCCGGACGACCTGTTGTCCGGCACCGGGTTGCGCATCGCCTACTCCATCGCCCTGTCGATACCGGTGGCCGGGACGTGGCTCACGTACCTCGTCTTCGGGGGCGAGTTCCCCGCCAGCGAGATCATCAACCGGCTCTTCGTGATCCACATCCTGCTGGTGCCGGTGGCCATCGCCACGCTGCTGGGTGCCCACCTCGCCATCCTCTGGCGCCAGAAGCACACCCAGTTCGCGGGGAAGGGAAAGACCGAGCACAACGTGGTCGGCTCGCATCTGTGGCCGACGTACGCAGCCAAGAGCATCGCCCTGTTCGCGGGCGTCTTCGCGGTGCTGGCCGCCCTCGGCGGGCTGGCCCAGATCAACCCCATCTGGCAGTACGGCCCGTTCGAGCCCGCGGCGGTCACGACCGCGGCCCAGCCCGACTGGTACGTCGGCTGGCTGGAGGGCGCGCTGCGGGTGTTCCCACCGTGGGAGGTGCGGGCCTGGGGCCACACGATCGCCAACCCGTTCTTCCCCGGCGTGCTGCTGCCTGGGCTCACGTTCGGTGCCCTCTACGCCTGGCCCTTCCTCGAGGCGAAGGTCACGGGAGACCACGCACCGCACGAGCTGCTCGACCGGCCGCGTGACCGGCCTGTGCGCACGGCGATCGGCGTGGGCGTGCTCGCCTTCTACATCGTGTTGCTGTTGGCCGGGGGCCAGGACATCTTCGCCGAGCGCCTGCGGGTGTCGATCACGTCGGTGCTGCACGCATTCCAGATCGGGCTGTTCGTGGTGCCGCTCGCCGCTGCCGTGCTGGCCTACAAGCTGGCCAAGGACCTGCGGGACTCCGACCGGGTGACGGCCGAGAAGCGCGCCGTCCTCGTGGGTGCGCCGCCACCTCCCATCGAAGGGACGGGGACCAGGGATCGCGACGGGTCGTATCCCAAGCAGCTCGGGCTGGCCGCGGCGGCGGCCGGCGGGGTGACGGCGGTACTGGCCTGGCTGCTCGGGCGACGGCCCAAACGCAAGTCCTGATCGGTTCTTGGCAAGCAGGTGGTGGTCGCCAAGCGACCGTTTGCTTGCCAAGAACGGGGGTGGCGTAGCCCCTCAGTCGATGAGGGCCTGGTAGACGAACCGCTTCAACTCAGTACGGATCGGATAGGTGCTCGACGGCAGCAGCTGGGTCAGGAACACGCACGTGATGTCGTCCACAGGGTCGACCCAGAAGGCGGTGCTGGCGGCGCCGCCCCATGCGTACTCGCCCGCGTTCGAGAGCACCTTGTTCGCAACGGGGTTCATGACGACGGAGAACCCGAGCCCGAAGCCCACCCCGTCAAAAGTCGTCTCGGCGAAGAGCGGGCGGCCGACCTGCTCCAGGTCGGCGCCGCCGGGCAAGTGGTTGTCGGTCATGTACTGCAGGGTGCGGGGCCCGAGCAGCCTGGCGCCGTCGAGCTCGCCCTCCCGCAGCAGCATCTGGGTGAAGCGGTGGTAGTCCGCCGCTGTCGACACCAGGCCACCGCCGCCCGAGAGCAGGTCGGGCGGGGCCTTGGCCTGATCGCCGAAGGCGTCCATTCGGGTGGCGATCCCGCCGGGACCAGGGATGTACAGGGCGGCAAGACGGTCGAGGTCCGCTCCACCTACCGAGAAGCTGGTGTCGCTCATCCCCAGCGGCTCGAAGATGCGCTCCAGGAAGAACTCGTCGAGCGACTGTCCCGACACCACCTCGACGACACGGCCGAGGACGTCGGTCGACACGCCGTAGTTCCACTCGGTCCCGGGCTGGAACACGAGCGGCAGCGACGCCCACGTGTCGCAGGCCGCGGCCAAGTCGACGCCGGGGGGCGATCCCCACTCGTATCCGGCTGCCCGGTACATGGCGTCGACCGGGTGGGTGTGGTGGAAGCCGTAGGTGAGCCCGGAGGTGTGGGTGAGCAGGTGCCAGATCCGCATCGGCTCCGTGGCCGGCTTGGTCTGGGGCTTGAGTGCCGAGCCGTTCGTGTAGACGCGCAGATCCTTGAACGACGGGATGAACCGGCTCACCGGGTCCTTGAGCTCGAACGCCCCTTCCTCATAGAGCATCATCGCCGCCACCGATGTGACCGGCTTGGTCATGGAGTAGATCCGGAACAGGGTGTCGGTCTCCACCGGCAGGCCGGCCTCGACGTCGCGCTGCCCGTAGGTCGACAGGTAGGCGATCTGGCTGTCCCGCGCCACGAGCACAAGCCAGCCGGGCAGGCGGCCGTCGTCGACATAGCGGGCGAGGTTGCTGTCGATGCGAGCAAGGCGAGCGGCGTCGAAGCCCACCTCGCCGGGCTCGACCTCGACCTTGAGGTTGGTCATGCGCGGGAACCTAGTCAGTCCACGGCGGGCACGGGCTCGCGGTCCGCCAGCCAGAGGTAGAGCATGGCGGCGACGACGCCTGTGTAGATGAACCCGGCCGGGCACCACATGATCACGCCCGCCACTTGCTGGTCGTCGAGCGGGAAGCCGTCGTACCAGGGGCGCGACGCGAGAGTCATGAGCCCTCCCAATGCGATGCCCTGCATGGCCGTCACGAACACCGCGGCGACGCCGACCCCGGGTTCGCCCTGGTGGACCGTGGCCAGCGTCGCCCACCAGAAGCCGATGGCGGTGCCGAACAGGCACAGGTGCTCGAGGCCGTGCAGGGGCTCGGACCGAAGCGCGGCGTCGAAGGGCCCGGGCAGGTGCCACGCCCAGAGCGCGACGGAGTGCAACACCGTCCATATCGCGACAACGGCCCAGGACGGACGAGGCGTGCGCCAATGCAGCAGGGGAATGGCGAGCAGCGGCGCGACCACCACGACCAGGAGCAGGTGCTGGATCATGTGCGCCCACAGGTGGGACTCGGCCGACGGGTGCAGGGCGAGGGCGACGGCAAGGGTCACGAGTCCGGACACACCGGCGATGCGAGCCGAGCTACGCACAGTCGCTGATGAAGAAGACGTAGGCCCCCTCGAGGAGGACGAGGGCGAGGGAGATGCCGGCGATGTACGCGCCGACGACGGCGAGAAATCGAGTGCGCCCTTCGGGCGACGGGGCGTCCTCCGGCGCCGGGATGCTGCGCGCCACTCGGAGGCAGATCGCGAGCCCGATCACCGTCGGTACCCCGGTGATGACGGTGAGACCGTGCAGCCACCAGTGCATGCTCGGGTCGTTGCACGCGTAGCGCACGAGGGCGGCGTCGCCGACGATGTGGGCGGCCCACGCCGCGGGCCCCACGGAGAAGCCGTACCAGAGGGCGGCCATGCCGCTGCGGGAGTGAGCGACCCCGGTCATGTGATGTGGGGCGAGATGTAGAGCGAGCTGAACACGAAGATCCACACCACGTCGACGAAGTGCCAGTACATCCCGAAGACGGTGACCGTCACGTGGCGGTCCCTGCTCACCCGTCCCAAGCGAGCCTTCACCTGTACCACCAGGTTCATGAGCAGGCCCACGAGCACATGCAGGCCGTGGAGTCCGGTGATGGCATAGAAGAGCGAGCCGTAGGCGTTGTCCCGCGCCCCGAAGGTGAGCTCGTCGTACTCGAAGCCCAGGTTCACGAGGAAGGCCGCTCCCAGCAGGAACGAGAGGAACAGTCCGACTCGTAGGCCGCGCATGTTCCCTCTTCGGACGGCCGCCTCGGCCCAGATGATCGGCACGCTGCTCCCGAGCAGGATCACGGTGAACAGGGAGATGCGCGCCAGCTCCGGCGCTTCGATGCCACCGAGCGGCCACTGCTTCGCCGCCGCTCGGGTGAAGAAGTACGAACCGAGCAGACCGGCGAAGATCATGGCCTCGGTGGCGATGAGCGACATCATCCCCCACCATGCGGTCCCTCGGACTCGCGCTGCTGTCGCCTCCGGCACCATCGCGACGGTGGTCACCGCGAGTCGACCTCGGTGTGCCAGGTCCAGCGCAGCAGGCCGACGACGAGGATCACCAGGCCGATGACCGCGACGGCCGGCCCCTGCACCAGGAGGGCGAGGAACATGACGGCGATACCGAAGGCGAGGACGAACGGCGCGTAGGTGTCCTCAGGGATGCTCATCTTCTCGTGGGGGACGGCGTCGAGGCCGGTGGTGATCGGCGTCTCCTTGGCGACCGCGCCCTCGGGCCCCTCGGCGTGGCCAGCAGCGCTCTTTGCAACTTCAGCATGCTGGTCCCACAGGGGATGACGGCCCGCCACCTCGGGGATGGCCAGGAAGTTGTAGTGCGGCGGCGGCGAGGTGGTCGCCCACTCGAGGGTGTCGGCCCTCCACGGGTCGTTCCCGGCGGGTTTGCCCCACCGCCGGCTGAGCACGAGGTTGAGCACGGTGAGGGCAGTGCCCAGGCCGAACACGGCACCGCCGATCGAGACGAGCATGTTGATGCCGTCCCACCCCAGCCCCTCCGGGTAGGTGTAGATGCGTCGAGGCATCCCGAGGAAGCCGAGGATGTGCATCGGGAAG
>JBEEFQ010000141.1:0-14643 GCA_041166245.1 Actinomycetota bacterium
TGGAGGCCCGGCGGCTCCGGGTCTTCGCCTTCGATGTTTTCTTCTTGGGGACGGCCATGTCAGCCTCGGTGCTCTTTCAGCTCGTCGAGCGCGGCCCACCGGGGGTCGCGATTCGTGGGTTCACAGGCGCACGTGCCCTCGTTGCGGTTGATCCCGCAGGTCGGGCACAGCCCCTTGCACTCCTCCATGCAGAGGGGTGCCTGGGGCAATTCCAGCAGTACAGCGTCGCGCACCAGCGGCTCGAGGTCGACCCGGTCCCCGGAAAGGGGGTAGGTCTCCTCGGCGTCGCTGGCCGCTTCGAACAGTTCCCGCACCTCGACCTCGAGGGTGCCGGAGGCGGGTCCGAGGCAGCGCCGGCACGCGCCCTCCCACGTGGTGGCGACGGTGCCGGTGGCGAGGATGGCCTCGCCCTGCAGGCCTTCGAGGAGCAGATCGGCTCGCACCGGGGCGGTGTCGGAGACAGCGCTGCCGGTGACCTTCAGGCCGGGGAGCGGTCCTTCGAGCTCGACGGCACGTCGATTGCCGGCTCGCTTGCGCAGGGCCGCGACGCTGACGACGAACGGGTGCTCGGCCACAGCACCTAGGAGTTGTCCTGGTCGAAGAAGCCCTCTTCGGCTTCGGCCATGTCCGCGGCGCTGCCCTCGCCGGCGATGGAGCCGAACGAGCCGTCGCCGGTGCCGTCCGACGGGGGCAACGGCGTGACCTGGAGCTTCTCGCGGCCCGCCTGCACCGTCTTCATGGTGCGTTCGAGCACGATCTCGAAGGCGGCCAGCTTCTGGTCGCAGTAGTCCTCGGCCTCGTTGCGCAGGCGACGTGCCTCCTGCCGCGACTCGTCCACCGTGCGCTGGGCAACGCGCTGGGCCTCCTGCACGATGTCGGTCTTCTGCACCATGCGCGACGCCTGGGTGCGGGCCATGTCGAGGATCTCGTCACCCTCGTGCTGCACCCGAGCCAGGAACTCGTCGCGCTCCTTGAGCATCCAGCGGGCCTGGCGCAGCTCGGTCGGCAGGCGCTCCAGCGCCTCCTCGAGCAGCTCGAGCACCTCGTCCTTGTTGTTGAGCAGCACCGAGGACGAGAGTGGCATCGACTTGGCGTTGTTGATGATCTCCGAGACGCGGCGCAGCAGCGTCTCGCTGTCGGGATAGCCGTTGTCGGCCCCCGGCGGCGGAGACGGCGGCGCCGCCGGCGCCACCGGCTGCTGGACGGGCTGTCCGTAGGGTTCGTCGTAACTCATTTGGCGAACTTCTCTCTGATCCGCTTGGCGACGGGCTCGGGAACCATGTCGCTGACGTCGCGGCCCCCTCGCGCGAAGTCCTTGACGTATTTGGACGCGATGTACGAGCTGGTGGACGTGGTCGGGATGAGGATCGTGTCGATCCCCGACATGGCCCGGTTCATCTGCGCCATCTGGAGCTCGTTCTCGAGGTCGGAGACGGCCCGCAGACCCTTGACGATGGCAGTGGCGTCGACTTCGGCGGCCAGGTCGACGACGAGGCCGGAGAACGACGTGGTCTCGACGTTGTCCAGGTGGGCCAGGCTCTCCTCGAGCATCTCCTGGCGCTCTTCGAGGGTGAAGAGCGGTTCCTTGCCCGGGTTGCGGACGGCTGCGACGACGACGCGCTCGAACAGGCGCGACGCCATCTCGATCACACCGAGGTGACCGTTGTGGAGCGGATCGAACGATCCGGGGATCAAACCCGTCCTCATGACGCGGGGGAAGAAGTGGGCTGCACGAGGGTCACAACCGTACCGCCGAAGCGCTTGACTTTGAGAACTCGCCACCCTTCAGCCACGTCGATGGGGCGGTCGGCCTCGAGCACGGCGACCCGCGCGTCGAGGTGCCCGAGCAGCGCGTCCCACTGGTCGAACGCGTAGGGCGGATCGACGAAGGCCACGTCGACAGGACCGACGAGCGCGGCGTGGGCGACCGCGTCGCCCGGCACCACCCGGGCCTGGAACCCGAGCGCGTCGAGGTTGGCCCGGATGGCGGCCAGGGCAGCCCGGTCGCGCTCGACGAAGGTGGCGGAGGCCGCGCCACGCGACAGCGCCTCGATTCCCATGGCACCCGTGCCCGCGAACAGGTCCAGCACCACCGCGTCCTCGAGTGCATCGAGGCTGGTGAGCGAGTTGAAGATGGCCTCCCGGGCCCGGTCGCTCGTCGGCCGCACGGTCTTGCCTGCCGGCGCCTGCAGCCTGCGCCCCCGTGCTGTGCCCCCGACGACCCGCATCGACCTATCTTGCCCGGGGTGACGATCGTCCCGGACCCGGTGATCCAGTGCGTCGACTGCGGCGGCCGGGCCCACCTCCTCACCACATGGGACGACGAAGACCCGCCGCAGCCCGGCGACCACGCCGTCTACCGCTGCGAGGACTGCCTCGACCGCTGGGACATCCTCATCCCGGGTCCGGACGACGCTGATCCCTGAGGCTCCGCCACCTGAAGAAACGGCCAACCACCAAGTACTCGTAGAACATTCCAAGGACGACGAGGGCCCAGGCGGCGCGCGTCCACGTGAGCGCGAGGAACACGCCGACGGCCGCGATCCCGACGCCGATGCCGGCGTCGACGAGCAGGATCCGCCACCAGTTCGGCGCGTAGGCCGCCTCGTCAGGCACCGGCGTAATGTCCCACACCATGCCCCTCGATCCGCAGGCACAGATCCTGCTCGACCAGCTGGCGGCGGCCGGCGGCCAGGGCCTCCATGGCTCGTCGCCAGAAGAGGCCCGCCAGATGTTCGCCATGCTCGGCGCGCTCGGCGGCACTCCCGAGGAGGTCGGCGCCGTCGTCGACCGCACCGTCCCGGGGCCGGCGGGCGAGATCCCGGTGCGGGTGTACACGCCGAAGGACGGCACCGCGCCCCACCCGATCGTCATATTCTTCCACGGCGGCGGGTTCGTGATCGGCGACCTCGACACCCACGACCAGGTCTGTCGCCAGTTGGCCAACGGGGCCCAGGCCATGGTGGTCGCCGTCGACTACCGGCTCGCTCCCGAGCACCCCTACCCAGCCGCGCCCGACGACTGCTGGGCCGCGACCACCTGGGTGGCCGAGCACGGGGCCGAGCTGGGCGGCGACCCGTCACGCATGGCCGTCGCCGGCGACAGCGCGGGCGGCAACCTGGCCGCAGTCATCGCTCAGCAGGCGCGTGACGAGGGCGGTCCCCCGCTCAAGGGCCAGGTGCTCATCTATCCGGCCACCGACCTGTCGATGATGCACGACTCGATCACCGAGAACGGCGAGGGCTACTTGCTGACGCGCGAGGGCATGGAGTGGTTCATGGGCCACTACGCGCCCGACGTCGACCACGTGCGCTGCTCGCCGCTGGCGGCCGTCGACCTGTCCGGGCTTCCGCCCGCCCTCGTGATCACCGCCGAATTCGACCCGCTGCGCGACGAGGGCGAGGCCTACGCCGCCCACCTCCGCGAAGCAGGCGTCCCGGTTGTGCTGTCGCGGTACGACGGCATGATCCACGGCTTCTTCCAGCTCGGCTTCCTGATGGACGCCGGCACCAAGGCCGTCGACGAGGCCGCCCGAGCCCTTGGGACCGCGCTGGCCTAGACGTTCATCGGGGGACCGCCGCCGTAGCCGGCGACGATGGTAAGGTCCTCGACGCCCGTCACCTGGATCGAACCGGCGCCGAGCCGGCGGCGCTGACGCACTTCCAGGCGGCGGGCAACGTGCCCGAGGATCACGTTCATCACGATGTAGAGCAGCGACGCGACGATGAGCGACTGCAGCAGGTTGCCGCTGAACACGCCGCTGATCTGGCCCCGCCGCAGCAGCTCCTCGTAGCCGATGATGAAGCCGAGGGCGGTGTCCTTCAGCAGCGTGACGAGCTGGCTCACGATGGCGGGCACCATGCGCCGAAGGGCCTGGGGCAGCACCACGTGGCGCATGGCGTGCCAGTACGAGAGTCCGATGGCGTAGGCCGCCTCGCTCTGCCCCCTGTCGAGCGACAGGATGCCGGCGCGGAAGATCTCGCCCAGCACTGCGCTGTTGTACGCGGTCAGTGCGAGGACGAGGTACTGGGCCTTGCTCAGATCGATTCCGAGCTTGGGCAGACCGTTGTACGCGAAGAGGATGAACAGCAGCACAGGAAGCCCTCGGAAGATCTGGATGTAGGCACCCGTCAGCCACCGCACCGGCTTGTTCAGGGCCAGGCGGCCGAGGGCGAGGCCGAAGCCGATCAGCACGGCCAGCACCATGGCGGCGAGTGCGACCCGCAGGGTGTTGCCCGCACCCCCGAGGAAGAACTTGATCACGCCCCACTGGGTGAAGAGCTTCCACTTCTCGGCGTCGAGCTGGCCCTTGTCCGCGAACCGACGGAGGGCGACGTAGAGCAACGCCAGCACCAGCGCGCCGGCGATGACGGAGACCACGAGGACGCGTCGCTTGGCACGTGGGCCGAGGGCATCGGCGAGGATCGGGGCGCTCATCGCTTGACCCCCACGCGGCGTTCGATCGCCTCGAACGCGAACCCCGTCGGCAAGGTGAGCGCCAGGTACCCCACCGCGGTGCCGAAGTAGATCGCGGGCTCGGCCAGGTCGTTGGCCAGGCTGTTGCTCACGAACATGAGCTCGTGCACGGCGATGGCGAGGGCGATCGAGGTGTTCCTGATCAGGGCGCTGAAGATGCTGCCGATGGGCCCGACGACGCTGCGCAGGGCCTGGGGCAGCACGACGCTCATCAGCACCTGGGGAAAGGTCAGACCCAGGGCACGGGCCGCCTCGGCTTGTCCCGCCGCGACGGTGTTGATGCCCGACCTGATGACCTCGCCGAGAAAGGCGCCCGTGTACAGCGCGAGGACGATGACCGCGGTTCGGAACTCGCCGTAGCGGATCCCGATCTTCGGAAAGCCGAAGTAGAAGAGCACCACAAGCGCGGTGAGGGGCGTGTTCCTGATCAGTTCGACGTACGCGGTCGCGAACCATCGCAGCGGCGGCACTGGACTGACCCGGAACGAGGCCAAGAGGAGCCCGATGACGAACGCGACGGCGAAGGAGATGAGGGTGAGCGCCACCGTGAGCCGCAACCCGTCCAGGAACAGGTCACGGTTCTCCCAGACGACGCTCACCCTCCTTCCTTCTGGTTACGGCTTGGCGGTCGTCGTCGTCGTCGCCGCGGGCGCGCCGGCCGTGTAGCGGTCGACCTTGGGCGGCGTGGGCGCCTTCAGCCCGAGCTTGCCGAGCGATTCCTCGAAGGCGGCCTTCCACTCACCGCTCTTCTCGATCTCCTCGATGCGGTCGTTGAGGAAGGTGCGCCAAGCCTCGTCACCCTTCTTGATACCGATGCCGTACGGCTCCTTGCTGAACGGCGCGCCCACCAGCTTGTACGCGCCGGCGCTGGCCTGCACCAGACCGGCGAGGATGGTGTTGTCAGTGGTGACGGCCTGCACCCGACCGTCGCCCAGCGCCTCAGCGCACTCGGAGTAGGTCTTGAACTGGATGCTGGTGTCGGCCTGCGGGGCGTTCTGGGGAAGGACGACGTTCTTGATCGACGTCGACCCCTGCACCGAGCAGACCTTCTTGCCGTTGAGGTCCTTCACGCCCTTGATCGTGGTGTCGTCCTTCTTCACCATGATGTCCTGCTCGGCCTCGAAGTACGGCCCGGCGAAGTCGACGATCTGCTTGCGCGCGTCGTTGATCGTGTAGGTCGCGACGACCATGTCGACCTTGCCGTCGGTGATCGACGATTCGCGGACCGCGGAGACCGTCTCGACGAACTCGATCTTGTCCTCGACCGTCTCGCCGGTCCCGCCGAAGATGGCTGCGGCGATCAGCTCGGCGATGTCGGTGTCGAAGCCCTCCACCGCCCCGGTCGTCGGGTTCTTGAGCCCGAAGCCGGGCTGGTCGAACTTGGTACCGACCACGAGCTTGCCCTTCTTCTGGATCGTGTCCAATGTCGAACCGGCCGGGAAGGTGGGCGCCTTCTTCACGGTCGTCGTCGTCTCGTCGGAAGCGGTGCCTCCGCCGTCATCGTCGCTCCCGCAGGCGGCACCCGTGAGGGCCACCACCAGCAAGAGAGCAACCGTCCACCAGCGTCGTCGGTTCATTCGTATTCCTTTCAGTGCGCCAGGATCTTGGACAGGAAGTCCTTGGCCCGGTCGGTCTTGGGTGTTGAGAAGAACTCGTCGGGGGCCGCGATCTCGACGATGCGGCCGTGGTCCATGAACGCGACCCGCCGTGCTGCGGAGCGGGCGAAGCCCATCTCGTGGGTGACCACGATCATGGTCGTGCCTTCAGAGGCGAGCTCGATCATGACGTCGAGCACCTCTTTGATCATCTCGGGGTCGAGGGCCGAGGTGGGCTCGTCGAAGAGCATGACCTTGGGCTCCATGGCCAGTGCCCTTGCGATCGCGGCCCGCTGTTGCTGCCCGCCGGAGACCTCGGCCGGGTAGCGGTCGGCCTTGTCCGCGATGCCCACCCGCTCGAGCAGGTCCATCCCCCGCTTGCGCGCCTCGTCCTTCGACAGGCCGAGGACCTTCCGCGGCCCGAGGGTCACGTTCTCGAGGACGGTCTTGTGGGCGAAGAGGTTGAACGACTGGAACACCATGCCGATGTCGGCCCGCAGCTTGGCCAGGGCCTTGCCCTCCTCGGGCAGCGGCACGCCGTCTACACGGATGGTGCCACTGTCGATGCGCTCCAGGCGGTTGATGCACCGGATGAGCGTCGACTTGCCCGAACCGGACGGTCCGATCACGACGAGCGTCTCGCCCGCGTCCACCGTGAGGTCGACGTCGTGCAAGGCGCGCAGCTCGCCGAAGCTCTTGTTCACGCCCTCGACCGAGACGAGGGGGGTCTCCGCCATTTCGGGGCAACCTAGCTTTTGAACAGAAACTCCGCTTCGTCCTCGTCGACCAGCAACGAGATCTCGTCAGCCAGGTCGGAGTGCCGGGCGAGGGTGTGATCGGCGTCGACGATCGAGAACGCGACCTCCCTGGCCGCCAGCACCAGGTCCTTGTCCCTGCGCAGCGATGCCAGCTTGAGATCAGTGGCGCCCTTC
Organism: Actinomycetota bacterium; assembly: GCA_041166245.1. GTDB lineage: Bacteria > Actinomycetota > Acidimicrobiia > Acidimicrobiales > JAFATL01 > JBEEFP01. The sequence goes on from JBEEFQ010000141.1 coordinate 7,004, forward strand.
TGGCGGGTGCCGAGGATGGTTCCCTCGCCGCGGATCTCCAGGTCGACCTCGGCCAGCTCGAAGCCGTCGGTCGTGCGCTCCATGGCGGTGAGCCGCGCCTCGCCATCGGGGCTCTTCCCCTCCCCCAGCAGGTAGCAGTACGACACCGCCGCGCCCCGGCCCACCCGGCCCCGCAGCTGGTGGAGCTGGGCCATGCCGAAGCGGTCGGCGTCCTCGATCACCATGACCGTCGCGTTGGGGACGTCGACGCCCACCTCGATGACGGTGGTCGAGACCAGCACGTCGAGCTCACCGGCTCGAAAGGCGGTCATGACCGCTTCCTTCTCCTTCGACGGCATCTGACCGTGCAGCAGGGCGAGGCGCAGGTCAGGGAAGACCTCGGCCTGCAGGCGCTCGTATTCCTCGGTGGCCGAGCGAGCCTGAACCTTCTCCGACTCGTCGATGAGCGGGCACACCACGTAGGCCTGATGGCCGGCCGCGACCTCGGTGCGCACGCGGTCCCACGCCGCAGACTCCTCGAGCTCGCCGCGCATCCAGCGGGTCGTGATGGGCGTGCGGCCAGGCGGCAGCTCGTCGAGCGTCGTCATGTCGAGGTCGCCGTAGACGGTCATGGCCGCGGTGCGTGGGATGGGGGTTGCAGTCATGACCAGCACGTCGGGGTCCGTACCTTTGCCGCGGAGCGCGGCGCGCTGCTCCACGCCGAAGCGGTGCTGCTCGTCGATGACGATGACCCCGAGCGCCTTGAAACCCACGTCCTCGGTGAGCAGGGCGTGGGTGCCGATGAGGATGTCGACGGTGCCGTCGAGCAGGCCAGCGTGCAGGCGCTCGCGCTCCTTGGCCGTCGTGCGGTTGGTGAGCAACTCGATGCGCAGCGGCCGGTCGCCCGTCAGCGTGCCCTCGTCCGGGACGTCGAGATCGGCCAGCAGGTCGCGCACGCCGAGGAAGTGCTGCTCGGCCAGCACCTCGGTCGGCGCCATCAGCGCGCCCTGGAAACCGCCTTGGACAGCGACGAGCAGCGCGCTGACCGCGACGACGGTCTTACCCGAGCCGACGTCGCCCTGCAGCAGGCGGTGCATGGGGTGGGGCCCGGCCAGGTCGGCTTCGATCTCGGCGATCGCCTTCTGCTGCGCGTTGGTGAGTGGAAACGGCAGCGCGTCGTGGAAGCGGGGTACGAGCTCGCCGTCGACGGTGTGGTGGATGCCCTGAGCCGCCCGTTCGACGGCCCGCTTGCGCATTACGAGGGTGACCTGCAGACGCAGCAGCTCGTCGAAGGCGAGGCGACGGCGGGCAACGGCCGCGGCCTTGAGCGATTCCGGCTTGTGGATGGCCTGGAACGCCCACGTGCGCTCCTGGAGGTCGAGGCGGTCGCGCACGTCGTCAGGGATGGGCTCGGCGAACTCCCCGGCCCGATCCAGGGCCTCGTCGATCCAGTCGGCCAGCTCCCACGTGTCGACACCGGCCTTCTCGGACTGCGGGTAGATCGGGAAGATGCGGCCCGTGCGGTTGCCGACGAGGTCGACGACCGGGTTCGTCATCTGCCGGCGGCCGCGGTAGAGCTCGACCTTGCCGAAGAAGACGGCCGGTGTGCCGGCCGGGATCTGCTTGGCCCGCCACCCTTGGTTGAAGAACGTGACACGGAGGTAGCTGCTGCCGTCGAACACGTCGGCCTCGACAAGGGCCCGCTTGTTCCGGGTGCGGCGGGCCGAGATGCGCTTCACCGTCGCCATGACCATCGCCTCCTCCCCGACGCGCAGTTCGCCGATCTGGGCCTGCTGGGTGCGGTCGAGGTAGCGGCGCGGGTAGTGGGTGAGGAGGTCGAGCACGGTTTCGATCTCCATGTCGGCGAGGGCGCTCGCCTTCTTGTCGGAGACCCCGCGCAGCACGCTCACCGGCAGCGTGGCCAGCTGGCTCAAGCTCCTGGGCATGGCCCCAGCGTCACTACTCCACCGAGAAGAGGTAGGGGTACAGCGGCTGGCCGCCGTGGTGCACTTCGTGGGCCACGTCGGGGCGGTTGTCGTGCAGCCACTCGGTGATACGACGGGTGGTGCCGGCATTGGCCCCGTCGCCTTCGATCACGGTGACGATCTCGTGCTCGTCGCCGAGCAGCTCGGCCAGTAGCCCGGTGCAGGTCTCGGAGAGCTCCGCGCTGACGACGCGGATCCCGTCGCGTGTGAGCCCGAGGAAGTCGCCCTCGGCGATGGGGCCCACGTCGCAGGTGGATGCCCGGACGGCGCGGGTGACCTCGCCCGAGAGGATGCGTCCCGATGCGTCGGCCATGGAGCGGGCGTTGTCGTCGGCCGTGGCCTGCGGGTCGTACTCGATGAGGGCGGCGAAGCCCTCGGCGATGCCCGTGGTCTTGACGACGCGGACGGTCTTGTCGGTGAGCTCGTTGACCTGCTCGGCCACCGGGATGATGTTCTTGTTGTTGGGCAGCACGACGACCTCGTCGGCCGGCGCGGCCTGCACCGCTTCGAGGATCTGGGCCGTCGACGGGTTCATGGACTGGCCGCCGGCGACGATCTGCTGCACGCCGAGCGACCGGAAGATGCGCCGGATCCCCTCGCCCGTCGCGATCGCGACGACCGCGGTGGGCACCGGCTCGCCTGCGGCCTCCTCCTCCGGCGAGAGGGCCGCGTCGCGGACCCAGCGCTCCTCCTCGACCTGCTCCATGAGGTCGGTGACGCGGATGTTGCGGGGTCGCCCGCAGTCGATGGCCGCCTCGACCGCGGCGCCGATGTCGTCGGTGTGGATGTGGCAGTTCCAGATGCCGTCGCCGCCGACGACGACGATGGAGTCGCCGATGCCGGCCCAGACCTCCTTGAACGCGGGGATGGTCTCGTCGGGCGCCTCGAGGAAGTACATGACCTCGTAGCGAAGATCGCTCACTGAATCGTGGTGGGCGTCGCCGACGGCGGTGTCCATCCCCTGCAAGTCGGGCTCGGCCAGCTGCGCAGGTGGCTCGGGGAGGGCGCGGCCGTCGGCGACGGTGAGGCAGGCGTCGAGGAAGAGAAGGAAGCCGGAGCCGCCGGCGTCGACCACTCCGGCCTGCTTGAGCACCGGCAGCATCTCGGGGGTGCGCTCGAGCGCATCGGCCCCGGCCGCCCTCGCTGCTTCGAGGCAGGCCACGAGCTGACTCCCGTCACCGGCCGCGGCCTTGGCGCCGTCGGCCGTGGCCCGGACCACGGTGAGGATGGTGCCCTCCACCGGTCGCATGACCGCTTCGTAGGCGGCGTCGCTGGCCGCCGTGAGCGCCTCGGCCAGCTCGACGGGCCCGGCGTCGCGCTGCTCCTTCACCACGTCGGCGATGCCCCGCAGGATCTGGGAGAGGATCACACCCGAGTTGCCCCGCGCCCCCATGAGCGAGCCGTGGCTGATGGCCTTGCAGACCTCGGCCATGGCCTCGGCACCGTTCAGCTCGGCCGCCACCGCCTCCATGGTGAGGGTCATGTTCGTGCCGGTGTCGCCGTCGGGGACGGGGTAGACGTTGAGGCGGTTGATGGCCTCCTGATGGGCGCGGAGCGCGTCACGGAAGCCGAGGATCGCCGCCTTCAGGCGGGCGGCATCGAAGCGCTCGAGGGGGGTCATGCGGGGGCGATGCTAACCTTGCTCGTTCCCCGATCAGCCCGTTCGGCAGAGGTGCGCGTCATGGCAGCAGTGTGTGAAGTCTGCGGAAAGCATCCGTCGTTCGGCATGAGCATCAGCCATTCCCATCGGCGGACCAAGCGGCGCTGGAACCCCAACATCCAGCGGGTGCGGGCCATCGTGAACGGCACGCCCAAGCGGCTCCACGTGTGCACGAGTTGCATCCGGGCCGGCAAGATCCAGAAAGCCGTTCACTAGGGGTCGTCGAGCGGACGCTCGGCGCAGGTCAGCACCGGAACCTGGAGCTCGGTCGCGCCTCGGCTGACCCGGGCTCGTCCGCCGCTGCGCTCGGGTGGGGGCGATTCGACGGCCAGTCGCCCGTGCCCGTCGACGGTGGCGGTGACGACGAGGCCGTCGTCGGTCGTGATCCGCACGGGCCCGGGATCCAGGGCGACGGCCCCGACCAGCTCCCCGTTGCACGCCCACAGCACCCCCGTGTTGGCCGAGGGCGTTCGCAGGATCTCGGGCGCCCGGGCCCGTCCCAGCAAGTAGGCGCCGACCGTGATCGCGACCACCACGACGGCGGTGAGGATGAGCTTGCTGTACGCGGCCAGGGCCTCGACGACATCGCGAGGGCCGAGTGGATGGGGTGCGGCCTGGTCGGGGTCGACGGCCTCGAGGTCAGGTTCCGAGGACGTGGCGTTCCCATCCCGGGTTGACGGGGCCGACGCCGGCGCCGAGCTCCAGCCCCGCAGCGATGGCCCTGGTGACGAACTGCTTGGCCGCGATGCACGCGTCCACCGGCTCCATCCCTCGTGCGATCTCGGCCGTGATGGCGGCGGAGAGGACGCAGCCAGTGCCGTGCGTGTGGCGGGCGACGATGCGGGGCGCCTCGAGCCAAAGAGGCTCGGCGTGCTTGGCGAGGACGAGGTCGGGCGCGTCGTCAGTCTCCAGGTGGCCGCCCTTGACCATCACGACCTGGGGGCCGAGGGCGAGCAGGATGCGGGCCGCGTGCTCCATGCCCGCTCGGTCGGTGACCGCGGCGCCGATCAGTGCGCCCGCCTCGGGGAGGTTGGGGGTGACGACGGTGGCGCGAGGGATGAGTTCGAGGCGCAGGGCCTCGACCGCGTCGTCGACCAGCAGGGTGTCGCCGTGCTTGGAGACGAAGACGGGATCGACGACGAGGGGCCTCGGCGCGAGGCCGGCAACGGCACGGACGAGCTCGGCTGTTGCGAGCATGCCCGTCTTGGCCGCGTCGACGCCGATGTCTTCGACGACGGCTTCGATCTGGGCCCGCACCGTCTCAGGCGCGATCGTCTGCACGGCCTGGACGCCGAGCGTGTTCTGGGCGGTGACGGCGACGACCGCCGCCGTCCCCCACACGCCGTGGGCCTCGAACGTCTTGAGGTCGGCGAAGATGCCGGCGCCGCCGCCCGAGTCCGTGCCCGCAATGGTCAGGGCAACCTTCATCATCGGAAGCGGTGCTCCCAACCCTGTGCGTCCTGGCGTTGGGTGCTGTCCTCGGTGCAGTGGCCGATGCGGATGCCGGGCAGGCCGGACGGGCCCGCGTAGACGAGCTCGTAGTCCTCGCCGCCGTGCAGGGCCTGCTCGGCGGTGGCGCCCGGGGCGACGGGGATGTCGCCGAGCACGTAGCCGACGTTGGATGCGTCAGCGATGTGGTTGAGATCGGCGACCAGGCCGTCTGACACGTCGATCATTGCCGTGGCGCCGGCTCGTCTCGCCTTGTCCCCCTCGGCGACGCGGGCGCGGGGGCGCTCGCGCCACTGCGAGGCGGCGGCATGGCCCAGGGGGCCGGTGACGTAGAGGTCGTTTCCGGGCCGGGCGCCGCTGCGGAGGACGGGCAGGCCGTCGACAGTCCCAGTGATGGCCACGGTGACGACGAGGGCGGCGGCGCTGGCCAGGTCGCCGCCGACGAGGAAGCAGCCGTAAGCCGCGGCGGCGTCGGCCATGCCCTTGGCCAGGGCGTCGAGGTCGGTGTCCTCGGGACCGGCGACCGATGCGAGGAGGTAGGTGGGGCGGCCGCCCATAGCCGCGATGTCGCTCACGTTGGCGACGACGGCCTTCCATCCCACGTCGTCGAGAGGGGTGTCGTTGGTGAAGTGGGTGCCCTCAGCGACGGTGTCGATCGCGAGGAGGAGGCCGTCGGCGAGGACGGCTGCGTCGTCCCCGGACCAGACCTGGCGCGGGGGCGGATCCGGCAGCAGCCGGCGTATGCGCTCGATGGCGTCGAACTCACCCACTCCGGTAGCGTCCCGCCGGTGCAGGGCGTAATCAAGTCGTATGACCCGTCGTCGCGGGAAGGCACGGTGGTGCGCGACACCGACCGGGCCCAGTTCGAGCTGGCCGACGACGCCCTGGAGGGGTCCATCTTCCGCATGCTCCGACAGGGGCAACGGGTGATCTTCGACCTCGACGCGAGGGAGCAGGCCACACGCTTGCGACTGGGCTCGGAGGCGGACATGCAGTCGCCCCAGGAGCCGCCGGGGCCGCGCGCATAGGCTCAATTGGGTGACCGCCCCAACTGACAACAAGAAGCTCCTGACCTGGGTGGATGAGGTCGCCGAGCTGACGCAACCCGACCGGATCGAGTGGTGCGACGGCACCGCCGACGAGTACGACCGCCTGTGCCAGCTCCTCGTCGACAACGGCACGTTCACGCGGCTCTCCGACGCCAAGCGGCCCAACTCGTACTGGGCCCACTCCGACCCGGGCGACGTGGCCCGTGTCGAGGACCGGACCTACATCTGCTCGACGCGTGAGATCGACGCTGGTCCGACGAACAACTGGCGTGAGCCGTCGGAGATGAAGGCGGAGCTCACTGGGTTGTTCCGGGGGTCGATGCGGGGCCGCACCATGTACGTGGTGCCCTTCTCGATGGGGCCGTTGGGGTCGCCGATCGCCCACATCGGGGTGCAGCTCACCGATTCGCCTTACGTGGCGGTGAACATGCGGATCATGACGCGCATGGGCGCCGGGGCGTTGGAGGTGCTGGGTGAGGACGGCGAGTTCGTCCCCTGTCTGCACTCGGTGGGGATGCCGCTGGTCGACGGTGCTTCGGACGTGCCGTGGCCGTGCGACGCCGAGAACAAGTACATCGTGCACTTTCCCGAGACGCGGGAGATCTGGTCGTACGGGTCGGGCTACGGCGGCAACGCCCTGCTGGGCAAGAAGTGCTTCGCGCTGCGGATCGCCTCGGTGATGGCGCGCGACGACGGCTGGCTGGCCGAGCACATGCTGATCCTCAAGCTGACGTCGCCCGAGGGCGAGACGCGCTATGTCACCGGTGCGTTCCCCTCCGCGTGCGGCAAGACCAACCTGGCCATGCTGGTGCCGACGCTGCCGGGGTGGAAGGTCGAGACCATCGGCGACGACATCTGCTGGATGAAGTTCGGCTCCGACGGGCGGCTCTGGGCCATCAACCCCGAGGCGGGGTTCTTCGGCGTGGCGCCGGGGACGTCGATGCAGACCAACCCCAACGCCATGTTGACGTTGGACGGGAACTCGATCTTCACCAACACCGCGCTGACCGCCGACGGCGACGTGTGGTGGGAGGGCATGACCGAGGACCCGCCTGCCCGTGCGACGGACTGGAAGGGGCAGCCGTGGACGCCGGAGTCCGACGGTCCCGCCGCCCATCCCAACGCCCGCTTCACCGCGCCGGCTGCGCAGGACCCGGCCATCGCGCCGGAGTGGGAGGACCCGGCCGGTGTGCCCATCTCCGCCATCCTGTTCGGCGGTCGGCGCTCGTCGGTGGTGCCGCTGGTGACCGAGGCATTCGACTGGCAGCACGGCGTGTTCCTCGGCTCGATCATGGCGTCGGAGACCACGGCGGCGGCCGCGGGCGCGGTCGGCAAGCTGCGACGTGACCCCTTTGCCATGCTCCCGTTCTGCGGGTACAACATGGCCGACTACCTCGGGCACTGGCTGGAGATCGGGCGGGCGACCGACGCTTCGAAGCTGCCCAAGATCTTCTACGTCAACTGGTTCCGCAAGGACGCCGACGGCCGCTGGCTGTGGCCCGGCTTCGGCGAGAACTC
>JBEEFQ010000142.1:0-18897 GCA_041166245.1 Actinomycetota bacterium
CCACACTGTCGAGTGGCGGAGCGTCCTGGGCCGGTCGCCGGTGGCGCTCCCCGCGACCGTCGCGTCGCGGCCAGGATGATGCGCGTCGCAACACCGAAGATCCCGATCACCGGTTCTACGCCGGAGTGGCCGCTCCGAACCAGGTCGCAAGTGCTCGAGGCAGCTCTGGGTCCGTGAGGTCTCCTGCCCAGGCGACATGCCCGTCGGGTCTGATCACCACTGCCGGGGGCGCAGCGATCTCGCCGAGGACCGGGAGCTCCCACACGCCATCGTGCCTGGCGTCGACCCACCGGACTCGATCCGCCCAAGGAGAGATGTCGAAACCGCCGGGTTCACCGAGGTTGAGGAGCACGGGCCGGGCGTCGTGCAGCAGGGTGAAGACGCGCGTGGGACCGTCCGCCGTCTGCACGTCGAGGTCGGGAATGCGCCGCCCGAGGAGCGGGTGTCCCTCTCCGAGGTCGTAGTGGATGTCGAGGGCGGTCATCATCGCGGCGGTGCGCGTGCGCGGCTCGCTCATGCTCAGCAGCTCGGTCATGGTCTCCTTGAGGGCATCGTGTCGGTCGTCCGGGTTGGCGAGCGCGACTTGCGCCATGGTGTTGCGCAACACCCGGGCACCGACCGGATGTCGTTCGGCGTGGTAGGTGTCGAGGAGGCTGTCTGGTGAGGTCTTGTTGACCACCTGCGCCAGCTTCCATCCGAGGTTCACGGCATCCTGCACGCCGGTGTTGAGGCCCTGGCCGCCCTGCGGCCCGTGCACGTGGGCGGCGTCGCCCGCGAGCAGCACACGTCCCTGGCGGTAGGACGCCGCCTGCCGGGTCATGTCGGTGAAGCGGGAGATCCAGGTCGGGCTGTGTACTCCGTAGTCCGTCCCGTAGGCGACGATGAGTGCCTCGCGGAGATCCTCCAGGGTGGGCTCGTCGGTGTGTTCGACGTGTCGCTCCCTGAGTACGACTCCGTATGGCCCTCCGCCCTCAACCCGGTTGACCGGACCGATGCCACCACCCTCGCGGCGCATGCCGATCTCCGGCTGCTCGTCCATCTCGACCTCGGCGATCATGAAGCTGGTGGACGGGTCCCACCCGGGGAAGTCGATACCGGCCGCCTTGCGGATCACGCTGCGCCCTCCGTCGCACCCGACGAGATACTCCGCTCGGAGCGACGTGTCGTCGGACAGCTCGACATCGACGCCGCTGGCGTCCTGCGTGAAGCCCACCACCTCGAGGCCACGAAGGATCGGCGCCCTGAGCTCACCGAGCACCCAGTCGGCCAGGATGCGCTCGATGTCGCGCTGCCAGAGCGCAAGTCCGTAGTTGTGGCGGGTGGGGAAGTCGCTGATGTCCAGGGGAATCCCGGCGAAACCCTGAACCTGCATTGGTTGCCCCGCCGAGAGGAAGCGTTCCGCGACGCCACGCTGATCGAGCACCTCGATTGTGCGGGAGTGAAGGCCCCCGGCTCGCGAGCTCTCGATGTCCTGACTCGGGCGTCGTTCAACGATGACGGCGTCGATCCCCGCCAACGCCAGCTCGCCCGCCAACATCAGCCCGGTCGGGCCGCCTCCTGCGATCACCACCGCATGTTCAGTCATCGCCGCCATGGTCACCACGTTTGGGTTGCTTGCGGCAAGCCCCCTCCCTCGCGTTATGGTTCTCATGGCGGCAGAGGTTCACGGTCGGCAGCGCGGGGTGGGACCCGACGACGTCGAAGAAGGCCGCCGGGCTCGCGGCGCTTCGCCTGAGGAGTGAGCACTTCCTGCCGTTGGCTGACCCGGTTCAGCCGGTTCGCGCAGCAGGAAGTGCTCAATGCTCGGACGACCATGGTCGTCGACCTACACCGGCGACGGAGACGGGCACCGTCGCGTGAGCAACACTCTGGGACGTGGGCTCACTCTTGATCGTCACCGGGCCGCCCGGCGCGGGGAAGTCGACCGTCGCGCGCGTCATCGCCGACCGCTCCGAGTCGAGCGTCCTCATCGAAGGCGACGCGTTCTTCGCCTTCCTTCGGCGCGGTGCGATGCAGCCGTGGCTCCCTGAGGCGCGCGTTCAGAACGAGGTGGTCACCGGGGCCGCCGCGGCTGCGGCGGGCCGCTACGCGGCCGGCGGCTTCACGACGGTGTACGACGGCGTGGTCGGGCCCTGGTTCCTCCCGCTGTTCGCGGCTGCGACCGGCGTCTCCACCCTGGACTACGCCGTCCTGTTGCCGTCGGTCGAACGATGTGTCGACCGCGTTGCCACTCGACAGGATCATGGCTTCAGTGATGACTCGGCCACGAGGAAGATGCACGGCGAGTTCACGAGCGCTGAGATCGACCGGCGGCACGTCTTCGCTGATCCGCCCGATCAGCCCGACGACGCTGCAGATCTCGTGATCGCCGCCGCGCAAAGCGGGTCGCTGGCTTACGACAGCTAGGGCGCCTGGCTCGGACGCTGATCGGCCAACCACGATTCTCGTTCCTCATGGGTGCGGAGGCGCACGAAGCTGATGTGCGCAAGCGCGGGCGATGCCATGGCAGCACCGAAGCGCTCCTGGTACTTCCCGTGCCGGGTCCAGGTCCAGCGGATGATCGACTTGTACGGGTCCCAGGACAGGACGTTGCTGATCGGCTCACGGTTGCCGTTCCAGAGCTCCTCGCGGGTGACGAGCCGGCGCAGCGTGCGGACCACCACCTGTCGCATGACCACCCGACGAGGAAGGTCGAGCCACACCACGGTGTCGGCGCGCTGCCATACCGGCCCGTCTACGACGACGGTCCGATAGTTGCCGTCGATGACCCAGGAATCGGTCGCTGCGATCGCGCCGACGGCGAGCAGGAACTCGTCCGGGTCGATGGGTGACCAGTTCGGCAGATGATGGATGGCGTCGAGCTCCACGTGTGGAACACCGAGAATCGCCGCCAGTCGCCGGGCGAGGCGGGACTTGCCGGACCCGGCGTTCCCCACGACCGACACCCGCTGCATCGCTTCATGATCGCCGACGACACCAATGCGTTACTCAGAGCTCGATCGCGTACCCGTCCACGTCCTCGACGTATGCGTAGGGAACGCCTGGGGCGTGCTCGCCGCGGTCGAGGAGACGGCCGCCGGCCTTCTCGACGAGCTCGACCGTTCCATCGATTCCTGTAGGCGACCGGTCATGGAGATGAATGCCGAAATGCTCCACACCGCCTTGCTGGCCGACGCGGGCACGCTCGTCATCGGTCACGGCCAGGTGCAGCGCGAGCGAGTCGTCTCCAGCCGGGGTGCCCATGAAGACGATGTCGCCATCACGGAACCGCTCCTCCATGGCGAACGCTTCGGAATAGAAGGCGATCGACCGGGTGAGGTCGCCCACGAGGAGGTGGACGTGTCGGATCCCAACGGAAGCCACACCTCAGATCGTTGCAGAGAACCGCCGGTTGAATCCGGACGAATCGATCAGGATCACCGGCCGTTCTCTGCACAGAATGGGGTGACACCGTCCCCGGCGTCCCCCGGCGAGGGCGGCCCAGGAAGGGACAAACCCTCCGCGCGTCGTACTTATCCCTGGTGCGACGACCGCCACGGCGAGTGGTGGAGGGGGACAAGTCCGGTATGAATCGAGCTTCGATGGCGCGGCGCTTCGCTCCGCTCATGGCGGTCGTCGTGGTGCAGCTGCTGATCATCGCCCTGGCGCCGTCCCGTGCGCCCGACCAGGCGGTGGCGGCCGGCGGTGGGTCGGGCTTCGTCGATCCCGTCACCGGTGAGACCGGGGGCGAGGTGTCGACGGCGGTCGAAGGCGACACCTCGGGCGTGGCGGGCGCCGGGACCGGCGGCGCGACGGCCGGTGGCGGTGGATCCAGGACCGCCGGTGGCGCAGCCGCGGCCGCCGGAGCGGGCGGGGTGCCGGCAGGCGATACCACTCACTGCAAGGGCGATCGCCAATTCGACGCCGAGATCTATCCGTGGGCGCCGCCGTGCCAGGGCAGGTTCGCAGGCAACAACGGCGGCGACACGTATGCCGGCATCACCAAGGGGGTCATCAAGGTCGTCGTGATGCGGGGCAACTACGGCGCCGCGGTCGACGCCGCCCTCACGGCTGCGGGTAGCAACCCGCCACCGGCTGACTTCGACGCCGCCCTCCGCACTGCGGAGAAGTTCATCAACACGAACTACGAGCTGTACGGACGCAAGGTCGTCCTCAAGCAGCGCAAGTTCCGCTGCGGCACGGGCGGCGAGGGCGCTCCCGACGACCAGTGCCTTCGCAACGAGGCACGCCAGATCATCTCGGAGGAGAAGCCCTTCGCCGTCATCTGGAACAACTCGGTGTCGTCGGCCACCTACGACGAGTTCAGCAACCTCAGGGTCCTCAACATCGGCGGATACGGGTTCCGTGACGGCTTCAACGCGTCCAACGCCCCCTTCCATTGGGACGTGCAGATGGGGGGCACGCAGCTGGCGAACAACGTGGCGTCGTGGTGGTGCGCGCGCATGCAGGGTCAGAAGGCGTCGTTCGCCGGCTCTCGCAACCCACCGACCAACGACATCCGCCAGAAGCCGCGGGTCCTCGGCGTCGTCAGCACCGACGACCCCGAGAACAAGAGCACCGTGGACGAGCTGGCCGCCGCCCTGCAGCGCACATGCGGTGCGCCCGTCGCCCATCGCTACTTCTACAGCCAGAACGTGCAGACTGCACCGACGCAGCGCCGGGCTGCCATCGCCGCCATGCGGGAGGGTCCGGAGGCCACCAGCGTCATGTGCTTCTGCGACCAGGTCGCTCCCGCGTTCCTGTATGACGAGATGGAGCTCAACAGCTACTACCCGGAGAACATCATCGTGGCCACCGGGTTCATGGACACCGACACGGTGGCCCAGACCTACGACCACTTCTTCAACCGGGCCCGGGCCGAGGACGAATACCCGACGTTCGAGAACGCGTTCGGCATCGGCCAGGTCGGGCAGCAGGAGTCGGCCAACACCGACTACGGCGCCCGCATCTGGAAGTGGGCCGGCAACCAGGGCCACCCGGCGTGGGACGCGGCGGGTGACTACGACTACTGGAACTTCTTCGCCACCCTCGTCATGCAAGCCGGGCCCAACCTGACCCCGGCCAACGTCATGGAAGGGGCCAAGCGCTCCAAGCCCATCGTCCCCGCCGGCGGTACCGATCCTCGGTACGGGCCGCGGGGCGTCGCCGCCAACGACTTCACGTGGGACGACGGCCTGCGGGAGATCTACTTCGCCCCCAAGCGCAAGTCGGCGTTCAACGGCGTGTCCGGGGCGTGGGGCTCGCTCAACGGCGGCCGCTGGTTCACCGGCGGCAAGTTCCCGACCGGCGCCATCCAGCTGCCGGGGACAGCCCCCCGCTCCTGACGCTGATGGCCCTCACCGACCTGCGAGACCGCGTGGCCGTGCCCGCCGCCGTCCGCGCCGCGGCGATCGCGGTGGCCGTCGCCGTCGGGTTCGCCGTCTTCCTGCAAGCCGCGTTCAACCCGCCTCTGGGGACGGTCGTCAATGGGCTGGCGACCGGCTCCCTCTACGGCCTCATCGGGGTCGGGCTCATCCTCATCTACCGCACCAACCGCATCATCAACTTCGCGGTAGCCGCCCTCGGGGCCGTGCCCGGGCTGCTCGGCGTGCTGCTCATGGTCGTGCGGGACTGGTCGTGGTGGCTGTGCTTCCCCATCGCCATCGTCGGTGGGGCCCTGGTGGGCGGACTGGTCGAGGTCTTCGTGATCCGCCGTTTCTCGACCGCTCCCCGGCTCATCCTCACCGTGGCGACCATCGGCGTCAGCCAGATCCTGGCCTACTTCGGCTTCCTGCTCGGACTCGGACTCGGCACCGAGGGCGACCCCCAACCCGCGCCCATCACGCCGTTCACCAAGCTCTGGTCGGTCTCCATCTCCGGTCAGCGCTTCTCGATGGACTACGCGTTCGGCGTCTTCATGGTGCTGGTGTGCGTGCTCGCGCTGACCCTCTTCCTGCGCTACACCCGCATCGGCATCGCCCTGCGGGCGTCGGCCGAGAACGCCGACCGGGCTGCCTTGCTGGGCATCCCCGTGCGCCGCGTCCAGACGGTCGCATGGGTGCTGGCCGGCACGCTCGCCGGACTGGTGATCTTCATCCGCTCGACCATCGTCGGAGTGCCCGCCGACGGCGCCCTCGGTTACGAAGTGCTGCTCTTCGCGCTCACGGCCGCAGTCATCGCCCGCATGGACAGCATCCCCGTGTGTCTGGCGGCGGGCATGGGCATCGGCGCCCTCGCCGAGTCGTCTTTGGTGCGCACCGGATCCAGCGCCCTTGCCACCGGCATCATGCTCGGCGTCATCCTCGTGGCCCTCCTCGCACAACGGAACCGGATGAGTCGGGCCATGGACACCGGTGTGTCGACGTGGCAGGCGGTGCGCGAGTTCCGCCCCATCCCGCTCGAGCTGCGCGGCACCAAGGAGGTCGTGGTGCTCCGCACCGTCCTTGCCGTCGCGGTCGGTGGCTTTCTCCTCGCCATTCCCTTCATCGTCCCCGAGGCGCGCATCGGCGACGTGCAGACCATCGTCATCGCATCGATCGTCGCCGTGTCGCTCGTGATCCTCTCGGGCTGGGCCGGTCAGATCAGCCTCGGTCAGTTCGGGCTCGTCGGCGTCGGCGCGGCCGTGGCCGGGCGCATGGCCGTCTCGTGGAACGCCGACTTCTTCCTCATCCTCGCCGCCGCCGCCCTGGCCGGCGCGGTCGCGTCCGTCCTGATCGGTCTGCCCGCCCTGCGACTTCCCGGGCTCTACCTCGCCGTCACCACTCTCGCCCTCGGCGCGGCCATGCAGAACTTCTTCCTCAACCGCAGCTACGTCGTCGGCCGCGAGCTCCTGCCGCCCCAGGGCGACCGCATCGTGGCACCCTGCCTCTGGGACAACCGAGTCTGCCTCGGCGACGGCGTCGTACCGACGCGGGGCTACTACTACCTGTGCCTCACGGTCCTCGGGCTCGCCCTGCTCATGGCGCGCGCTTATAGGCGCAACCGAGCGGGCCGGGCCGTGGTGGCCGTGCGTGAGAACGTCCGCGCCGCGTCGAGCTACAGCGTGCACCCGGCCCGTACGAAACTCGGGGCCTTCGCCGTGTCCGGCGCGCTGGCCGCGGTCGCCGGGGTCCTGGTGGCGTTCCAGTCGGGGTCGATCGACAGCTCGACCTACGGCATCGAGCCGAGCGTGCGCATCTTCGTCACCGTCGTCATCGGCGGGCTCACGTCGCTCGGCGGTGCCGTCTTCGGCACCATGGTCCTCGAGGGCATCCGCCTTTTCGGTGAGGACGCGATCAAGAACCTCTCCCTGCTCGTGACCGGGCCGGGCCTGTTGCTCGTGCTGATGCTGCTGCCGGGCGGGTTCGCCGAGGGGCTCTACCGCATGCGGGACTCGGTGCTGCGATGGATCGCCAAGCGCAACGGCATCGAGGTGCCGAGCCTCGTCGCTGACCGCCTCATCGAGACGGGCGAGGACCAGGCCGAGATCATCGAGGCGGCCGAGGAGCATGTCGAGCAGGTCGACGCCTTCGACCACCTCGAGAAGGAGCCGGTGCCGTGAAGCGCCTGACGCGGTACACGGGCGGCGTTTCCGCCGTGCCCCTGCTCGTGCTCGTCGGCCTCAACTTCGTCGACGAGTTCGACAGGGTCGCCTTTGCCGCCCTCACGCCCGAGATCCGCGACGCCTTCAATCTCAGCGACACGGGCATCCAGGCCGTGGCCCTCGTATCCGGGGTCTTCACCCTGCTGGCTGCCCTGCCCCTGGGCATCCTCGCCGACCGCTTCAACCGCGTTCGCATCGCGGTCATCGCCGCCGTGCTCTGGGCGGTGTGCGCGGTCTTCACCGGCCTGGTGCCGGTCCTCTGGCTGCTGGTGGCGGTGCGGCTGGGGTCGGGGATGGGCCGGATCATCAACGAGGTCGTCCACCCCAGCCTGCTGCAGGACTACTACCCGTCCGAGACCCACCCGCGGGTGTTCGGGGTGCACCGGGCCGCCAATGCCGTCGGCGCCATCGCCGGTCCCATCGCCGGTGTCATCGCCGCCGCGTTCAACTGGCAGGCGGCGTTCTTCGCCCTTGCCATTCCCACCGCCTTCTTCCTCGCCGCCGCCGTCCGGCTGCGCGAGCCGCTGCGGGGCGAGAGCATCGACGCCGAGCTGGCGGCTGACGTCGCCGACCAGGGGCACGTGCCGTACGGGGAGGCCCGTCGCCAGCTCTTCGCGGTGCCGACGCTGCGACGGTTGTGGCTCGGTGCCTTCTTCTTCGGCATCGCCGGCCTGCCCCTCGCCGAGGTCCTTTCGCTGTTCTTCGAGGACGTCTATCGGTATGGCCCCCAGGGACGAGGCCTGATCCAGTTCGTGTTCGGCGCGGGCGAGGTGGCCGGGCTGCTCGTCGGTGCGCGCTACGCGGTCCGCGCCGCCGAGAACAGGCAGGCGGGCAGGCTGGCCGTCATCACCGGCGTGGCCTTCGTGGCCTTCGGGGGCGGCCTGGTCCTCATGGCGGCAGCCCCGTGGTCGCTCGGCTCAGCGTTCTTCGCCTTCGTCCTGTCCATCGGGTATGGCGCGTGGCAGCCCGCGTACTTCTCGTTGGTCGGCCAGGTCGCGCCCCCTCGCGTGCGCTCGCAGGCCTACGCGTGGGCCATCCTCATCTACGGCTGCGGCGGCCTCTCCTACCTCGTGCTCGCGGGCATCGGCGAGAACGGCTCGTACCGCACGCTCGTCGTCGTGCTGGCGGGTGTCGTCACCCTGGCCGGGCTCATCGGTGTCAGCGCCCGCCGCTTCGCCCAGCGAGACGTGCAGCAGGCGGCCAACACCCTGTCGGCCGCCGTCGAGGTGCGAGAGGCCATGCAGGCCGTCGACGGCGAGCGCCCGCTGCTCGTGTGCCGCGGTGTCGAGGTGGCCTACGGCCAGGTGCAGATCCTCTTCGGTGTCGACGCCGAGGTGATGGAGGGCGAGATCGTCGCTCTCCTGGGCACCAACGGCGCGGGCAAGTCGACCCTGCTCAAGGCCATCTCGGGCCTCGTCGACCCCATCGGTGGCGCCATCTTCTTCGACGGCCGTGACATCACCCACGCCGACGCGGTGCAGACAGCCAAGCTCGGCATCGTCCAAGTGCCGGGCGGCAGAGCCGTCTTCCCTACCCTCACCGTGGCCGAGCACTTCAGGTCGGGCACGTGGCTCTACCAGGACGAAGACCCGGCTGATGTCGAGGCGCGCATCCAGACCGTGCTCGAGCGCTTCCCCCGTCTGCGGGAGCGCTGGGATCAGATGGCCGGAAACCTCTCCGGAGGCGAGCAGCAGCAGCTCGCGGTCGGCATGGCCTTCGTCGCCAAGCCCAAGCTGCTGATCATCGACGAGCTCTCGCTCGGGCTGGCGCCCACCGTCGTCGAGCAGCTGCTGGACATGGTGCGGGAGATCCACGGCCAGGGTTGCACGATCATCCTCGTCGAGCAGTCGGTGAACGTCGCCCTCACCGTCGCGACGCGCGCCTACTTCCTGGAGAAGGGCGAGGTCCGGTTCTCGGGCCCGACTGCCGAGCTGCTCGAGCGCGGTGACATCCTGCGCGCCGTCTTCCTGCAGGGCAGCGAGTCGACGCGCAAGACGCAGGCCAAGGCCAAGGCCAAGGTGCCGGCGGCCGTGGCCAAGCGGGCGGCCGAGCTGCGAGAGACCCCCCTGGACGAGCGCCCCGTCCTCCTCTCGGTGGAAGGCCTCACCCGGCGCTTCGGCGGCATCACCGCCGTGGACGACGTCACCTTCGACCTTCGCGAAGGCGAGATCCTCGGTCTCATCGGTCCCAACGGCGCGGGCAAGACGACCATCTTCGATCTCGTCTCCGGCCATCTGCCTCTCGACGGCGGCCGGCTCACCTTGGGCGGAGTCGACATCACCGCCATGGCCGCCGACCGGCGGGCCGCCCTCGGGTTGGGGCGGTCGTTCCAGGACGCCCGGATCTTCCCGGCCATGACCGTGGCCGAGAACGTGGCCATGGGGCTCGAGCGCCATGTGGAGGTGCGGGACCACCTGTCGTCCTTGCTCGACCTACCGGCCGCGCAGGCGTCGGAGGACGACGTGGCGTGGACCGTCGACGACCTCGTCGAGCTCATGAACCTGGGCGCCTTCCGTAGCAAGTTCGTCGGCGAGCTGTCGACGGGCTCGCGGCGCATCGTCGACCTGGCCATGGCCATCGCCCACGACCCGAAGGTGCTCCTGCTCGACGAGCCGTCCTCCGGGATCGCCCAGAAGGAGACGGAGGCGCTCGGTCCGCTGCTCACCCGCATCCAGCAGGAGACGGGCTGCGGGATGCTCGTCATCGAGCACGACATGCCCTTGATCACGGGGATCTCCGACGAGATCGTGGCCCTCGAGCTGGGCGCGGTCGTCACTCGGGGGCTGCCGGCAGAGGTGCTGGCCGACGAGCGCGTGATCTCGGCCTACCTGGGCGGCGACATCGACGTCATCCAGCGATCGGGCGCACGCGCGTGAGGCGGCTGCTGCGCATCGCGGGCGCCGCCCTGCTGACCTCGTCGGCCGTCGTCCTCGTGTGGCCCGCCGGCGCCGTTGCCCAGGCACCCGACGCCAAGGGGTGGTGGTTCCGACCCCAGCAGTCGGGGACCCCTGTCGGCATCCCCGCGCCGCCGATCGTCCCCCCGGGCGGGCTCTACGTCGCTCAGGGGCCGAACAACGAGCAGGTGGCCGTCGCCGCGGTCGAGTACCGGGTGGCGGGACCGAGCACGTCCACGCTGACCCTCAAGCCCGCGCCTGGCGCGGTCGGCACCGTCGCGGTGACCGCGTGTCCGCTGACAGCCGGGTTCACGCCGGTGGAAGCCGGGGCCTGGGACAAGGCGCCCGCCTACAACTGCACGAGCTCCTCGGCCGACGGCGTGGCCGCGCCCGACGGGTCGATCACCTTCGCGCTCACGGCCGACTTCGTCGCGGCGGGCGCGACCGCGGTGCAAGCAGCCCTGATCCCCACCCCGGGCTCCGCACCGTTCCAGGCCCCCATCGAGGCGCCCGCCGACGATTCGTTCGCGGCGGTTGCCGCACCCGTCGCCGACGCGTCGTCGGCTGACGCGTCTGCCGGCGATCCGGTGGGCGCGGGCCCGTCAGGGACGTTCGACGGCGTCGCGACTCCGTTTGCCCCCTTCAACGGCTCACTGGACACGACGGGCACCGTCGCCCCGTCGGCACCGCCGGAGGTCGCCCTGCGGCCGCCGACGCCTCGACTGCGTCCCGCCCTGCCGGTGGTCGCTTCTCGGCAGCTGGCGGACAGGGTTGCGGCCGTCGTCGCCCTGGCGGTGATCGGCGCCGCGATGTGGTGGATGGGTGGACGCCCCCTGCCCTCGCCGCGTCTGCTCGGCGGCACGTCGACGGGCGCTGTCGACGTCGGCGACACGCCGACGGGGAAGGTGGGCGGCATCGGTCGCTTCGCTCGCCCCCGCAGCGCGCCGCCCAACCGCTTCTAGCGACGAACGCAGACGTGCTGAACTCGGCCCATGGCGGATGACATCGAAGCTCAGGTGCGGGCCGTGCTCGCGACGATCGACGTGCCGCACGAGCTCGTCCCTTGTGACCCAGCGCTCGCCGACACGGCCGCGTTCTGCGAGGCGTATGGCTACGCCATGGAGGATTCGGCGAACACCATCGTGGTGATCGGCAAGACCGACCCACCTCGCTATGCCGCCTGTGTCGTGCTGGCGACGACGCGGCTCGATGTCAACCGCGTCGTACGCCGCCGGCTCGAGGTCAAGAAGGCGTCGTTCGCGGATGCGGCCGCGACCGAGGAGCTGACGGGCATGACCGTCGGCGGCGTCACGCCCTTCGGCCTGCCCGATGACCTCCCGCTCTGGATCGACGCGCGGGTGACCAGCCGCGAGCGCATCGTGCTGGGTGGTGGCAGTCGCGCCTGCAAGGTGGTGGGCCGGCCTGGGTTGCTGCTCGCCCTCCCCAACGCAGAGGTCGTCGAAGGGCTTGCGACCGAGATCGCCTCGTGACGCTCGATGTCAGACCCCTCGACCGCGTTACCGATGGGGCGTGGCTAGACACGCACCTCGACGAGGTGTGGGGCGGCCCGTTCCAGGCGCGACGCGGGGAGCTGTTCGACGCCCGTGAGCTGCCGGGGCTGGTGGCCGAGCGCGACGGCGAGCTGGTGGGCGTGCTCTGTTATCGAGATGGTGGCGATCGGTCGTGGGAGCTGGCGCTGATCAGCGCGGTGCTCGGCCGTTCCGGCGTCGGCTCCACGCTCGTCGCCGCGCTGGTCGATCGGGTCGGTGGCAGCAGCCGCATCTGGGTCGTCACGACCAACGACAACGTCGACGCCCTTCGCTTCTACCAAAGGCGCGGCTTCCGGCTACAGGTCGTGCGGCCCGGTGCCGTCGACGACGCGCGGCGTTCGCTGAAGCCGGAGATCCCGCGCGTGGGCCACTACGGCATCCCGCTGCGCGACGAGCTGGAGCTCGAGCTGCTCCTCTGACCGGCGAGCCGGGGCGTCACGAACAACAGCAGGACGCCCGCGGCACCGGCGACGGCGAAGGCAACGGCGACCCCGGACGCCAGACTGTGACCCGACGCGTCGGCGGCTGTGATCACGGCGCCCGCAAGGCCGGCGCCGACGGCCCAGCCCAACGTGTCGAACAGAGTGAGCGATGCCGAGGTCGTGCCTTCGTGACCCGGCGCCGCGTCGCGCAGCACCAGCAGGGTGATGGGCCCGTATGCGAGGCCCATGCCGAGCCCGGCCACGCCCCACGCGATCACGAACATCGAGACGGGCACGTCGCCGCGGAGGGCAAGGGTCACGCCGGCCACCCCCATCAGCACCAGCGATGTACCCGTGCGCACGAGGAGACGGGGGTCGCGCGTCGCGGCCAGGTGGGCTTGCACCCACGATCCGCCTGACCACAGCAGGGCCGATGCGGTGATGGCGAGGCCGGTGAGGGTGGGGGAGTAGTGGCGCACGTCCTGCACCGCGAGGGGGACGTAGGAGTCCACCCCGAAGAACAGAAAGGTGAGCAGTCCTCGCGCCAGGATGGCGGCCGGCAGACCGGGTTGCGCGGTGAGGGTGCCGGGCGGCACCAGTCGACGCAGCGCGGGCAACCCGATGGCGACGCCCGCGACGACCGCCAGCCCACCGACCAGGCGATAGCTGGTGAGCCCGGCGAGGAACAGTCCGACGCCGACCGCAGTCAGCACGGCGTCCTGCCAGCGCGTGAGGGCGCGCTCGCTACCAAGCACGGCCTTGAGGCGCAGCAGACCCGGCAGCGCCAGCGCGGCCGCCAGAGCGACGAACGGCACCAGGCCGAGGAAGATCCACCGCCAGCCGAAGTGGCGCACGACCACGGCGCTGACCGCCGGGGCGAACAGGCCGGGCAGCACCCACGCGGTCGAGAGCATGGCGAGCATGCGCGGGCGGAGGCGCTCGGGCAGGCTGCGCCCGATGCTGGCGTAGGCGACGGCGGGCACGGCGCCCGCACCGAAGCCCTGGAGCATCCGCCCGAACACGAGTACCTCCATCGACGGCGCCAGCCCGCCGACTACGAGCCCGACGATGAACAGGCCTACGCCGGCGACGAACGGCGGCGTCGGCCCCCGCCTGTCCGCCTCGCGACCGGCCAGCACCGTGCCCACCAGGCTGCCGAGCATGAAGCCCGAGAACACGAATCCGTACAGTGCGAGGCCGCCCAGCTCCCGACGCACGACGGGCAGCGCCGGGGCGATGGCGAGGGCCTCCGACGCGACGAAGGTGATGGTGAGGAACAGCCCGACGGTCAGGGCCCGGTGCTCCGGCGCCCACAGTCCCTTCGCCTCGCTCGTCGCTTCGCTCATCGGTGCACCACCGTCGTAGTGTCGCCGAATGGAGATCAACGGAGCAGCTGCACTCGTCACGGGCGGGGCGTCGGGGCTGGGTGAGGCCACGGTTCGCCGCCTCACCGCCGCCGGCGCCGAGGTCACGATCCTCGACAAGAATGCCGATCTGGGCGAAGCCCTGGCCAAGGAGCTGGCGGGCGGCACCAAGTTCGTGCCCGCCGACGTCACCGACGCCGACCAGGTCACCGAAGCGGTCGCCCTCGCAGGCGAAACGGCGCCGTTGCGCATCGCCATCAACTGCGCCGGCGTCGGCAGCGCGATGCGCACGATCAGCCGGGACGGCACACCGCATGACCTCGACGTGTTCAAGTTCGTCGTCAACATCAATCTGATCGGGACGTTCAACGTGATCCGGCTGGCGGCGTCGGCGATCAGCAAGACCGAGGCCCTCGACAACGGGGAGCGGGGCGTCATCGTGAACACCGCGTCGGTCGCCGCCTTCGACGGGCAGATCGGCCAGATCGCGTACTCGGCGTCGAAGGGCGGCATCGTCGGGCTCACGCTGCCGGCGGCGAGGGATCTCTCGCCGGTGGGCATCCGGGTGAACACCATCGCTCCCGGCCTCATGGACACGCCGCTTCTCGGGTTGCTTCCCGAGGACCAGCGCCAGGCCCTCGGCAGCGGGGTGCTGTTCCCCAAGCGCTTGGGCTCGCCCGACGAGTTCGCCGCCCTGGTGCAGTCGATCGTGGAGAACGCCTACCTCAACGGCGAGACGATCCGTCTCGACGGCGGCCTCAGGATGCCCCCCAAATGAGGCTCCCGAACCTGTGTAGAGAACGACCGGTGATCCGGGGCGAATTGTCAGGAATCAACCGGCCGTCCCATGCACAGGTTTCGCCCGGACGGCTTGCCGAGATGGATGTCCAGTGAGCGAGCCTGCGTAGCGAACCATGTCATGGAGATGGACATCCATCGAGCTTGCCGAGATGGGTGTCCAGTGAAGTACGTCGAAGTGGGCGGCGCCCGCATGTCAGCCATCGGGCTCGGTACGTGGCAGTTCGGCTCGCGGGAGTGGGGCTACGGCAACGACTATGCCGACACCGAGGCGATCGCCATCACCAACCGGGCCCTCGACCTCGGCATCAACCTCATCGACACGGCCGAGATCTATGCCTTCGGCAAGTCCGAGCGCATCGTGGGCAAGGCGATCGAGGGGCGGCGGAACGACGCGTTCCTTGCGACCAAGGTCTTTCCGATCATGCCGCTCGCGCCCATCGTCGAGCAGCGGGGAAAGGCGAGCGCCCAGCGACTGGGCGTCGAGCAGATCGACCTGTACCAGGTGCACTGGCCCAATCCTTTGGTGCCCACGGGCACGACCATGCAGGGCATGGCGAAGCTGCAGCGTGACGGCGTCGTCCGTCACGTCGGGGTGAGCAACTTCAACCTGGCCAAATGGCAGCAGGCGGAGCGGGATCTGGGCGGTCCGGTGCTCAGCAACCAGGTGCAGTACAGCCTGGCCGCGCGGGGCCCCGACCGCGCCGTGGTGCCGTGGGCCCAGGAGAACGAGCGGGTCGTCATCGCCTACAGCCCCCTCGCCCAGGGACTGCTGTCGGCCAAGTACGACGGGACGAACACCCCGGGCGGCATCCGCTCGGGCAACGCCCTGTTCCTCCCCGAGAACATCGAGCGGGCCCAGCCGCTGCTCACCGCGCTGCGGGAGATCGCCGTCGCCCACGACGCCAAGCCGGCCCAGGTTGCGCTGGCGTGGGTCATCCATCACCCCAACGTGGTGGCCATCCCAGGGGCCAGCAACGTGGGACAGCTCGAGTCCAACGCAGCGGCGGCCGACCTCGACCTCACCGACGACGAGTTCCAGCGGCTCACCGCCGCGTCCGACCGCTTCGAGCCCGTATCGGGCCCGGCCGCCTTCCCCAAGCTGCTCAAGGCCCGCCTCGGCATCTGAGGGCAGGATCGTTTTGGGTATCCGGTGCGGTATGGCCGCACCAGCGACGCAAAAAGGCGGCGATCTTCCTCGAGTGGGGCCTGGGCATTCACCCGCCGAGGCGTACACTCCCGTTGGTGCAGCGGGCGCGTGCGGATTCGAACGCAGCGCTCTCGGTTCGGGGCGGACCGCTCGGATGAGCAGCGGATCCGTCGCGCATGTCCACGAAGAGCAGTTCCGGCACGAGGCCCTGCTCTACGACGGCATCGACGACTTCGTCGATGCCGTCGCCGCCTTTCTCCGGGACGGGCAGGAACTGGACGAATCCGCCCTCGTCGTCGTCGACGCCCGCAAGATCGACCTCCTGGGCGAGGCCTTGGGCGACACCACGGGTGTGACGTTTGCCGACATGGCCCAGGTCGGTTCCAACCCGGCGCGCATCATCCCGGCGTGGCGGGACTTCGTCGGCCGCCAATCGGCGAGGGGCCGTCGCTTCCGGGGTGTGGGCGAGCCGATCTGGGCCGGGCGCTCGCCCTCCGAGTTGGTCGAGTGCCAGCGCCACGAGTCGTTGCTGAACGTCGCCTTCGACCACGGGCCGGCGTGGTGGCTCGTCTGCCCGTACGACACCGAGTCACTCGACCTGGCGGTGCTCGACGAGGCGGCTCACAGCCATCCGTACATTCGCGAGAACAGCTCGCACCGGTCCAGCGCCTCGTATCGAGGCGAGGAGTGTGCGGACGTGTTCGGCGGTGACCTACCCGAGCCCCCGGTGTTCGCGACGCAGGTGCGGTTCGGACCAGGCCCGCTGGCCTCGGTGCGTGACTTCGTTCTTCAGCGCTGCCGGACCATGGGCCTGGACGAGGGCCGCGCTGCTGACCTGATGGTCGTCGTCAGTGAGCTGGCGACCAACAGCGTGCGCCACGGCGGGGGCTCCGGCACCGTTCGGCTGTGGGAGGACGACGGTGGGCTGGTGTGCGAGGTGCGCGACGAAGGTCGGGTCGTCGATCCGCTCGTCGGGCGCGTGCGCCCGACCATCGACCGTCGCGACGGACGGGGCCTGTGGCTGGTGCACCAGCTCTGCGACCTCGTGCAGATCCGCTCCGGTGACGGTGGCACGGTCGTCCGGGCTCACGTCCGCCACCGATAGGCGGGCTCAGGTTCGCTCCCAGTCCTTCCAGACGGGGTCGTAGCCGGCGGCGCGCAGGGCGCGGGCGACGGCGGCGGGGGAGCGGTCATCGCTGATCTCGAACTGCGGCTCGGCGTCGCTCGGGCCCGTGTAGCCGCCGGGCTCGGTGTGCGAGCCGGCGGACATGTGGGTGACCCCCAGAGGGACGAGGGCGTCGCGTAGCGCCGCCGACTCGCGCGTCGACATGGTGATTCCCACGTCGGGAAGGAAGAGGCGCATTGCGCAGAGGAGCTGCACGAAGGCGCGGTCATCGACGGGATCAGCGGGCTCGTAACCGCCGGCGGCGGGTCGCAGCCGCGGCACGGCAACGGTGACCTCGCAGCGCCACCACCGTCGGACGAGGGCCGACGCGTGGGCCGCGACGGCGAGGGCGTCGGCCCGCCAGTCGGCGTGCAGCCCGAGGAGGGCGGCGATGCCGAGGCGACGCATGCCTGCCTCCGCGCCGCGGTCGGGCGCAGCCAGGCGCCAGTCGTAGTTGCGCTTCTTACCTTTCACGTGCACTGCCGCGTACGTGCCGCGGTCGTAGGTCTCCTGGTAGACGACGAGGCCTTCACACCCGGCGTCGACGAGGCGCCGGTAGGTGTCGGTGTCCCACACCTGCACCTCGACGCTGACCGACGGCATCACCGGCGCGACGGCACGCACGCAGTCGACCAGGTAGTCCTTGCTCACGATGCGGGCGTGCTCGCCGGCGACGAGGAGCAGGTGGCGAAAGCCGCGACCGGCCAGCTCACGCGCCTCGGCCACCACCTCGTCGACCCCGAGGGTGCGCCTGGCGATCTCGTTGCCGGCTGAGAACCCGCAGTAGGTGCACGTCGACACGCACTCGTTGGAGAGGTAGAGCGGCGCGAAGAGATGGATGGTGCGACCGAAGCGACGGATCGTCGTTCGGTGGGAGGCGGCAGCCAGCTCCTCCAGACGAGGAGCGGCCGCGGGCGACAGCAGCGCGGCGAAGTCGGCCAGGCCGAGGCGGCGGCCCGCGCCGAGGGCTCGGGTGACGTCGTCGTCGGACGCGACGTCGACGTGCCGGCGCAGTTCTGCGAGGTCGATGCTCAGCAGATCGGCGGCCGCCGTCCCGTCGGGCACACCCTCGGGCCGGGACTCGAGGACGACGGGCGTCGTGCTCAAGACAGGAAGCCTGTGAGCGGGGAGGAGGCTGATGCGGTGGACAGAGGCGCGGCCAGGCCGGCCACGTAGGCGCTGCGCCCCGCCTCGACCGCGAGCTTGAAGGCCCGGCCCATGGCGGGCGGGTCGCCGGCGGTGCCGATGGCGGTGTTGACGAGCACGCACGCCGCGCCCATCTCCATGGCTTCTGCGGCCTGGCTGGGCGCGCCGATACCGGCGTCGACGACGACGGGGACGAGGGCCTGCTCGATGATGATCTCGAGGGCGGCCTTGGTGCGCAGGCCCTGGTTGGATCCGATCCACGACCCCAGGGGCATGACCGTCGCGCAGCCCGTCTCCTCGAGCCGCTTGCACAGCACCGGGTCGGCGTTCACGTACGGCAGGACGGTGAACCCCTCCGCGCAGAGCACCTCGGCCGCCTTCAGTGTCTCGACGGGGTCGGGAAGGAGGTAACGGGGATCGGGGGTCACCTCGAGCTTGATCCAGTCGGGCAACCCCGCGGCTCGGGCCAGCCGGGCCAGACGGATGGCCTCGCCTGCGTCGATGGCGCCGCTCGTGTTCGTCAACAGCAGCACGCGATCGGTGTCGATGGCGTCGAGGATGTCCTCGGTGGCGCTCGGGTCCACCCGACGCAGGGCGACGGTGACGATCTCGCTGCTGCTGGCGTCGATCGTCGCCCGCAGGGACTCGACCGACGGGAACTTGCCCGTGCCGAGGAGCAGGCGCGACGTGAACTCCCGACCTGCGATGACCAGCGGATCAACCATTGCACGCTCCCTCCGCCCGCATTACCGGGCCGGTTCTCTGAGGGTCGGGACCCGCCATGGTCCCCTCTCAGCCCGGTGCGCCGAGCTCCCCTGCGTCGTTCACCCGTAGCCTACCGCCGGTG
>JBEEFQ010000143.1:0-3648 GCA_041166245.1 Actinomycetota bacterium
ACGTAGGCGAGGCCGTCGTCGTCCATCTCGAAGATCTGGGGGGCGATCTCGGCGCAGATGCCGTCGCCCGTGCAGAGGTCCTGATCGATCCAGACTTTCAACGCTTCGCTCCTGTCCGAGGGCCGGAAGGGGCAGGGTAGCGTCGAAGGCCATGAGCGAGGTATCTGAGCGGTACAAGCGCCTGTCGGATGCGTTCGCGGCCAAGGTCGCCGCCGTCCCCGACGACCAGTGGGGGAACCAGTCGCCCTGCGAGGACTGGAAGGCCAGGGACGTCGTCGCCCACATGGTCCAGACCCAGGGCATGTTCCTCGGCTTCATCGGCAAGGAGCTGGGCGACATCCCCTCTGCGGAAGAGGACCCGGCTGGGGCATGGGACGCGGCCCGGGCCATCGTGCAGCGGAACCTGGACGACCCGGCGACGGCCAAGCAGGAGTTCGACGGCCTCACCGGTCGGAGCACGTTCGAGGACTCGGTCGACAAGTTCCTCAACTCCGATCTGGTCATGCACGGCTGGGACCTGGCCCGCGCCACCGGCCAGGACGACAGCATGGAACCCGAGGACGTCAAGCGGGTGCACGAGTACATGGCGCCCATGGCCGACATGCCCGGGATGCGGGGGCCCAACGCCTTCGGTGCCGAGGTCGACGTGCCGGCCGACGCCGACGACCAGACCAAGCTGCTGGCCTTCCTCGGCCGCCGGCCGTGAGGTGCGCCAGCTCCTGCCGGACCCTGTAGAGGACGTCGACCCGGTCGACGCCTACTCCGACCTGCCCGAGGTCGAAGGCCGTCCGTCGGTGCGGCTCAACATGATCGCCAGCGTCGACGGCGGTACCGCCGTCGCGGGCGTGTCGGGCAGCCTGGGCGGGCCGGCCGACAAGGCGGTGTTCGACGCCCTCCGCTCGCTCACCGACATGGTGCTCGTCGCGGCGGGGACGGTGCGGGCCGAGCGCTACGGCCCCTCCCCTATGCCCGTCGCCGTCGTGACCCGCTCATGCCTCCTCGACTGGGAGGCGCCCTTCTTCACCGCTCCCATCGCCAAGCCCATCGTCGTGACCGTCTCCAACGCCCCCGCCGACAACGTGGAACGGGCGGGCAAGGTCGCCGACGTGGTCATCGCGGGTGAGAACGATGTCGACCTCACGCGCGCCGTCGTCGCCCTGGGCGAGCGGGGAGCCAACCGCGTGCTGGCCGAGGGCGGGCCCACCCTCAACGGCCAGCTGGCGGCCGCCGACCTGCTCGACGAGGTGTGCCTCACGCTGTCGCCCAAGATCGTGAGCGGCGGCTCCAAGCGCATCGTCACCGCCACCGATCTGCCCGAGCCCATCAGCATGACGCTGCGCTCGCTGTGCGAGGCCGACGGGCTGCTGTTCCTGCGCTACCGCGCCGCCCGGCTGTCTTAGTTGGAGGCGGGTTCGAAGCGCATGGCGTCCTGCTCCCAGAACCCGCGCAGGGCGGCCAGCTTGCCGGCCTCGTCGATGCGGTAGGTGAAGACGCCTTCGACGATGGCCCGACCGCCATCAGGAAAGGTGAGGGTGATGGTGGCGACGTTGGCGCACTCGTTGCCGGCGGCGTAGGACTGGTGAACGACGAGGCGCACGGGCGCCTTGCTCATCGTCTCGTCCCAGAACTTGGCGATGGCGTCGATGCCGCGGTGGCCCTTGCCTTCGGGGTCGAACGGCGAGACGCCGATCGGGTCCTCGACGATGCCGTCGGCAGCCCACAGGCCGAGCCACGTCTCGCGGTCCCCCGCCTCGACCGCGGTCATCGATCGGATCGACATGTCGCGCGCCGGGTGCGATCCGAACCGCTCCATTCCCTCCGGCATGTCAGGAGGAGAAGCTGAACCCGGCCGCCGACGGATGGCGCAGCTTGGAGATGGCCTTGGCCTCGATCTGGCGGATGCGCTCACGCGTGAGCGAGAGGTGGGCGCCGATGTCGTCGAGAGTGCGGGCGTCGCCGCCGTCGAGGCCGAAGCGCAGCCGCAGGATGGTGCGCTCGCGGTCCTGCAGCGGGGCCAGCACCTTCTCGACCTCCTGCACGAGGGCGGCCTGCAGAGCGGCGTCCTCGGGGGAGATGGCGTTCTCGTCGCCGACGGTGTCACCCAACTCGCCGTCGGAGTCCTGGCGCAGGGGCGCCGAAAGCGACACCGGCTCCGACAGATGGGCGAGCAGCGTGCGCACCTTGTCGAAGGGCTCGTCCATGGCCTCGGCGATCTCGATGGTCGTCGGGCCCCTGCCCAGAGCGTCCTCGAGCTCGGCCCGGGTGCGCTGCAGCTGCTTGACCATGTCGCCGGCGTGGACGGGCAGGCGGATGCTGCGGCCCGTGTTGGCGATGCCCCGGGTGATGGCCTGGCGGATCCACCACGTGGCGTACGTCGAGAACTTGAAGCCTTTGTGGTGGTCGAACTTCTCGACCGCGTGCATCAGCCCGAGGTTGCCCTCCTGGATGAGGTCGAGCAGGGGCACGCCGGACGCCTGGTACTTCTTCGCGATCGACACCACGAGGCGGAGGTTCGACTGCACGAACCGGAGCTCGGCGGCCTCGCCCTCGTGCACCAGCTTGCGCAGCGTGCGTTTGCGGGCGGGCGACGGGTTGGTGTCCCGCAGCTCGGCCGCAGCGTCGAGACCGACGAGGCGGGCCTCGGCCAGCGTGGCCTCGTCGTCCTTCGACAACAGCGAGTGCTGGCCGATGTCCGTGAGGTACAGGCGAACCAGATCCTCTTCGGGAGCCATGCGGTCGCGTGTCGCCAAAGTGAGTCCTCCAGGTGCCCGTCCGGGAAACGGGGAAGGGCCAGTGTACGACGAATCAGAGGCCGCGAACGAAATGCTTCCGTTCTCGAGGCAATAACTCGCCGTTTCGGCGAGTTATTGCATCGAGAACGGGGTCAGCCGATGCGGATGGGCAGCTTGCGGGGGCCTCGCACCTGGCCGCCGGCCCACGTCACCGCTTCGGGGTCGGCCAGCGAGAAGCGGGGGAACGCCTCGAGCCACGCCTCGAGGGCGACCCGCAGCTCCATGCGGGCCAGATGCGACCCGGCGCAGCGGTGGATGCCGAGGCCGAAGGCGGCGTGGCGGTTGACCTCGCGGTCGATGATCACCTTGTCGGCGTCCTCGAAGGCCTCCGGGTCGCGGTTGGCGGCCGGGAAGGACAGGAGCACCCAATCGTCGGCCTTCATGGGGCAGCCGTTCCAGTCCATGTCCTGTCTGACGAGCCGGGCCATGGTCACCGGGGCGTAGGCCCGCAGGAGCTCCTCCATGGCCGTGGGGAGGAGCTCGGGCTCGGCCACCAGGCGGTCGCGGTCCGCCGGCGTCCTGGCCAGGTGCCACAGGGAGGCCCCGATGGCGCTCCACGTCGTGTCGATACCGGCGATGAGCAGCAGGGCGATGGTGCCGCCCACGTGGCCGATGTCGAGGGGCTGGCCGTCGAGCTCGGCGTTGAGGAGGTAGGTGGTGAGGTCGTCGCGGGGGTTGTCGAGATGGTCGTTGACCTGGTCGCGGAGATACTCGAACAGGGCCTGCATCCCGATGAACCGCTGCTCGAGGGGCTTGTCCACGTCCTTGAGCACGTGCTCCACGAAGCCGCGGAAGATGTCCGCGTCCTCCTCGGGGAACCCGAGCATGCGGGCGATGACCCGAACGGGGATGTGCT
>JBEEFQ010000144.1:0-3583 GCA_041166245.1 Actinomycetota bacterium
CCCGTGCTGCGCAGGGTACGGCGAGAACCACGGACCCGACCAGCAGGAGGTATCTCATGAAGACCGTTCGCGAGATCATGACCACCGGCGTGGAGTGCGCGAACGTGGGCGAGACGCTCGTCGAGGCAGCCCGCAAGATGCGCGATCTCGAGGTCGGCGCGCTGCCGATCTGCGGCGAGGACAGCCGGCTCAAGGGCATGCTGACCGACCGTGACATCACGGTCCGCGTCGTCGCGGACGGCCGCGACCCCGGCTCGGTCAAGGTCGAGGAGCTCGCTGCGGGCAAGCCGGTCACCATCGGCGCCGGCGACACGGTCGAGGAGGCCCTGCGCACGATGAGCACCCACGGCGTGCGCCGCCTGCCGGTTATCGACGGTCACGACCTGGTCGGGATGGTCAGCCAGGCCGACATCGCGCGCAACCTGCCTGACGACAAGATCGGGGACCTGGTCGAGGCGATCTCGAAGGCACCCTCGAACGGCTGACTCGCGAACTGAGAAGAGCGGCGCAGATCAGCGCAGGCGGGGCAGCACCTCGGTGCGATAGAAGTCGAAGAAGCCCGCCTGGTCGGGCCCGATCTGGTTGATGTAGACGTCGTCGAACCCCGCGTCGACGTATGCCTGAACCGCCGTGACGTGCTCCTCGACGTCGTTGCCGCACGGCGTGCCCTTGGTCGCCTGCTCCTCGCTAACCACCGAGCCGGCCTGCATGAAGTGCTCCGGCGTGCGCAGCACCTGCGAGAGCTCGCCCGCGAGACCTGAGTTCGGCCAGATCCGGTGGACCGTCCGGCGGGCCTCTGCGGCGTCGCTCGACCAGCAGACCTTCATACCGCCCTGCGCGGGCTTGTCGCTGGCTCCGCCGGAGCGGAACTTCTTCACGGCGTCGGCGTCCGGCATGGTCGAGATGTAGCCGTCGCCGATCCGGCTCGCGAGCTCGATCGACTTCGGCCCGAAGCCGGAGACGTAGACCGGCGGTGGCTGGTCCGGCAGCGTGTAGATGCGGGCGTGCTCGACCGTGTAGTGCTCGGTCTTGGTGGTGACGACCTCGCCGGTCCAGAGCGCGCGCATGATCTCGACGGCTTCCTCGAGCATCTGCAAGCGCTCGTCGGCGAGCGGCCACGGGCCGCCGACGACCTGCTCGTTGAGGGCCTCCCCGCTGCCCACGCCGAGGACGAACCGGCCCTCGTGGAGCACCGCGCTGGTGGCCGCCGCCTGCGCGACGATCGCCGGGTGGGTCCGCACTGTCGGGCAGGTTACCGCTGTCGTGACCGGGAGGCGGCAGACCTGGGACAGGGCGCCGATCAGCGACCAGACGAACGGGCTCTGGCCCTGCTCGTCGGTCCACGGGTGGAAGTGGTCGGAGATCCACAGCGCCTCGAAGCCGGCCTCCTGCGCCATCCGCGCCTGGTCGAGCAGCTCGCTCGGCGTGAACTCCTCGCTGGACAGGAAGTAGCCGAAGCGCGGCATGGCGTCTCCTCAGCTGGTCCGGGGCAGGCCGGGATCGTTGATCGCAGCCCGGGTCCGGGCGACGTCGGTGAGCAGGGCCCGTTCCCGCTGGATGAAGTCCTCATGCGCAGTCCCGCGCTCGGCCCGGTCGCGGAGGAAGGCCAGCTCGGTCGCGGCGTGCTGGAAGGCCTGCAGGGCCGGGGCACCGCGCTCGCCGTACGCGCCCTTGGCCCACGTCACGGCGCGCCGACGGGCCTGCAGCGACGCGAGCATGGCCACGTCCTCCGGTGCCAGCCAGCCGGCCTGCGCGTACGCCGGCAGCCACCGAGCCACGACGGCTCCCTCGCGCCGGCGCGACCAGACGGCCACTGCGACGACGACGGCGAACGCCGGAACCATGATCACGGCGTAGCCGGTCAGGAAGGAGGCCAACCCGCCCATGGCGGAGTAGTTCCAGGCCGAGTGCAGCAGCACTGCGGCGAGGTAGCCGACCAGAGGGGCCAGCCACCGGGCTCCCGCGCGTGGCGACTGAGCCGCGACGCCGAAGCCGATCCCGGTCATGACGGTGAAGAGGGGATGGGCGAACGGCGAGAGAACTCCCCGCAGCACGAAGGTCAGGCCGACGGCGAAGAAGCCCCCGGAGAGGCCGAGGTCCTGTGAGCCGGCGAGGAACGCGCGGCCGAAGTAGAGGATGTTCTCGGTGAACGCGAAGCCCAGGCCGGTCAGTCCACCGATCACGATGCCGTCGACGACCCCGTCGAACTCACGCCGCCGGAAGAGGAACACGGCGAGCACCGCCAGGCCCTTGGCGGCCTCTTCGACCCAGGGCGCGACATAAACGGCCGTGGTCGCCATCCCGTGATCAGGGCTGCCGGAGCCTGCCGCCACCACCATCGTGGTGGCGGTGTTGAGCACCGCTGCGGCCAGCGCCGCCACCGTGGCGCCCCAGAAGAAGGCGAACGCGAGGAGCCGGCGCGGCTCGGGCTCGTAGCGATCGACCCAGCGGAAGGCCGCCAGGACGACGGGAAGGGGCAGCAGGGCCAGCGTCACCCCGATCAGGAACCCGACCAGGCCCGTGTCGCTGGTCACCACGGCGAGAACGAGGAGGCCGCACAGCGCCATCAGGACGACGAGGAAGCCGATCAGGAGCAGCCGGGCGATCCGGGACCACGCAGTGGGCCTAGCCCGGGCCGGCTCGGTCAGCCAGAAGGCGTCGGAGGCCGCGGGTGGGGTGGGCGCGGGGCCGCGGGGCAGGGTCACGAAACGAGCCTTACCGTGTCAGTAAAGTCGAAACCGTCGCCGGGATTGAACCAAAGGCATGCGGGAAGCGCACGGGGTGATGGGGGCCGGCACGCGGCAGGGGACGCCGGTCCCCATCGCCACCCGGTCGCGACGGGCTAGTCCCGGGGCCCCTCCCGGGGCACCCACAGATGGTTCGGCTGAGTCATGGCCGCGTAAAGAGGGCATATCTAGGCTGCGGATGCAGGCACAGTGCTCATCTGGCACCTGCAGCCAAGGCGCCGCTCGAACCGCCGAGAGAGGGGTATTCCGATGCGCAAGACAGATGCGCGCGTCCAGGACCCGCTCGTGTTGGACGAGATCGAGCTGTACGGCGACCTGGTGATCGCCGCCTCCTCATCCGACGAGCCGCTCAGCCAGGCGCAGATCGACATTGTCCTGGGCCTGTCCCCGGAGTCGTCCGACCAGGCCTGACCTGCGAACCGGGTCGGTTTCCCCGGTGCCTCGTACGGGGCCTAGCATCGCCACGAAACGTCCCAGGATCGGTTGACGGCTGACTGTCAGGAGCCCCGCGTGCGCTTGAACCTGCGCCCGAGCAAGACCAGCTTCTACGAGATGTTCGCCACGTCGGGGCAGAACCTCGTCGTCGGAGCCCGCCTGCTCAAGGAGCTGCTGGGTGCCGACCCGTCGCAGCGCAAGGAGATCGCCGAGAAGATGCGCGGCGCCGAGCACGCCGGCGACGAGGCGACCCACGCGATCATGCGTGAGCTCAACGAGACGTTCGTTACCCCGTTCGACCGCGAGGACATCTATCGCCTCGCCTCCTCGCTCGACGACGTCATGGACTTCATGGAGGCCGCCGTCGACCTCGTCGTCCTCTACAACATCGCCGAGCTGCC
>JBEEFQ010000145.1:0-42652 GCA_041166245.1 Actinomycetota bacterium
GCAGCGACCTTCGCAGGGGTGGGGCACGTCGGAGCAACTTCAGGACCCCCGCTACGCGGCGAACCGCTTCTACGCCGCCCTCGAGCAAGTCGAAGGGTGGGAGCGCATGCCCGTCACCGCCGCCGCCCAGCGGGTGCAGCGCAGCGCGTTCCCGAACGGTTACGCCAAGTTCGAGGATCAGGCCCGGGTGATGGCATCAGCCCTCACCGGCGAGGTGCCGGCCGGGCTCACTTGCGACATCGGGCCCGCCCCGCCGCGGACGGGACCGATCGGCGAGCAGGTGCTGCGGGCCGACATCGCGGCCGAGCTCGGGCCCGGCGCGGTGGGCGTGCCGCCGACGGAACAACGAGGGTGGACGGTCGCCAGCTGGCTGGTGGCCCGCGCCCATGGGTCGGGCATCACCTCGGTGCGGTATGCCGACCGCACATGGTTGCGTGACCGGCACGATTGGGTGACCAGCCCGCCCGTCGCGGCCGTCTCCTTCACTCTCACGCCCTGACGTCCGGTAGAAAGGTGCGGGAGATGACGGATCAGCTCAAGCCCGGGTCGCGGTGGCGCAGCGCCGTGTGCGCGACCGAGGTCGTCGTGGTGAAGGCGCCAGTCGACGACGCGTCACTCGAGTGCGGCGGCCATCCAATGGTGTCCATCGACGTCGACCCGCCCCCCGGCCTGTCGCTCGACGCTGCCTTCGCCGAGGGCACGAAGATGGGCAAGCGCTTCGCCGATCCGGACACCGGCATCGAGCTGCTGGCCACCAAGGGCGGCGACGGCACCCTCGCCGTCAACGGCGTGGCCGTCCCCCAGAAGGACGCCAAGCCCCTGCCGTCATCGGACTGAAGCGGCCGTGAACATCGCGCTGCTGCTGGAGATGGCGGCTGACGCTCTTGGGGACCGCCGGGCGGTGGGCGACATGACCTACGCCGAGCTGCAGGCGGCGGCCGACGCGGCTGCGTCGCAGATCGACGGACCCCACATCGTCCTCGACGTCAACAGCCCCGCCATCCCCATCGGGCTGTTCGGCGCCGCCATCGCGGGCGTGCCGTTCGTTCCCCTCAACTACCGGCTGACCCAGCCCGAGATCGACGAGCGCCGGCGGGCGGTCGAGGCCGCGCCACCGGGCGACGACGTTGCCGTCCTGCTCTTCACGAGCGGCACCACCGGGCCGCCCAAGGCCGCGGTGCTCAAGCACGAGCACCTCACGTCGTACATCCTCGGCACCGTCGAGTTCATGGGCGCGGACGAGGACGAGGCCGCGCTCATCAGCGTGCCGCCGTACCACGTGGCCGGCATCGCTGCGGTGCTGTCGTCGGTGTACGCGGGTCGGCGCATCGTCTACCTCCCGCAGTTCAGCCCCGAGGGCTGGGTCGAGGAGGCGTTGGCCGAGGGGATCACCCACGCCATGGTGGTGCCCACCATGCTCGGCCGCATCCTCGACGTGTTGGAGGAGCAGCGCGAGGAGCTGCCCGCGCTGCGTCACCTCTCCTACGGCGGTGGGCGCATGCCGGCCGCCGTCGTCGCGCGGGCCATGGCGCTGCTGCCCGACGCCGGGTTGGTGAACGCGTACGGGCTGACGGAGACGAGCTCCACCATCTCGGTGCTCACGCCCGACGATCACCGGGAGGCGCTGCGTAGCGGCGACCCTGCGGTGAGGGCCCGGCTCGGCTCGGTGGGCAGGCCCCTGCCCCACCTCGAGGTCGAGATCCGTGATGGCGAGGTCTGCGTGCGGGGCGAGCAGGTCTCTGGGGAGTACCTCGGTCGCGGATCGGCGCTCGACGCCGACGGCTGGTACCGCACCAACGACGCGGGCCGCCTCGACGACGACGGCTACCTCTACATCGAGGGACGGCTCGACGACGTCATCGTGCGCGGCGCCGAGAACCTCTCGCCCGGCGAGATCGAGGACACCCTGCTCGACCACCCCGCCGTCGCCGAGGCCGCGGTGGTCGGCGTCCCGAGCGAGGAGTGGGGCGAGGCGGTTGCCGCGGCCGTCGTCCTCGCCGACGGCAAGGTCGTCACCGAGGCTGCGCTGCAGGACTTCGTCCGCGCCCGTCTGCGCTCGGCCCGCACCCCCGAGCGCATCGAGTTCCGCACCGAGCTGCCCTACAACGAGACCGGCAAGCTCCTCCGCCGCATCCTCAAGTCCGAACTGTCGGGCTGACCCACCGTTCTCGAGGCAATAACTATCGGAATCCGATAGTTTTTGCCTCGAGAACGGCTACAGGATGGCGGACTTGTCCTTGAGGGCGATGATCTCGTCCCAGTCCATGCCGAGCTCGAGGAGGAGCTCCTCGGTGTGCTGGCCGTGCTCGGGAGCGAGGGTGGGCTGGATGGGGTGCTCGTCGAACTGCACGGGGCTGGCGACCACGGGGAAGGTGCCGCCGTCGCCGTCGTCGACCTGGGGGACGTAGCCGTTGGCCGCGGCCTGAGGGTCGTCGAACACCTCGATGACGCTCTGCACCGGCGCCCACACGCCCTCGATCCCGGCCAGGCGCTGCTTCCAGTGCTCGAGGTCGTGGGCGCCGAACACCGCGTCGAGCTCGGTGATGCACTCGGACTTGTTCTCGGCCCGCACCATGGCGTTCTCGAACCGGGGGTCCTTGAGCAGGTCGGGCCTCTCGATGGCCTCGCACAGCTCGGGCCAGTGCCGGTCGGCCTGCAGGAACACGAGGATGAAGTAACGGTCGTCGGCCGTCTTGTACATGTTGACGAGGGGATTGGGGTTGAGCTTGCGGTCGCCGCTCGGCATCTTCATCCCGAGGGCCTGCGACAGCAGGATGTCGAACGACACGTTCCACATTCCGACGCCGAGCAGCGACACGTCGACGATCGACGGCTCGCCCGTGCGCTCCCGCTTGAACAGGGCGCCGGCGATGCCGCCCGCGATGGTGAGCCCGCCCATGACGTCGCCGAAGGCGGGTCGCTGCGAGGGGGGAAACTCGCCGTCGCGGGAGAACGCGTCGGCGAGGCCTGCACGTGCGAAGTAGGCGGCGGCGTCGTACGCGCCCCGGTTGGCCTCCTCGCCCCTGATGCCCTGGCCGTGGCCGCGGGTGTAGATGATCTTCGGGTTGCGGGCCCGGACGGACTCGACGTCGACCTTGAGCCTCGCGCACGAGTCGGGCAGCAGGTTGGTGAGGAACACGTCTGCCGTCTCGATGAGCTTGTAGAAGACCTCGAGGCCGTCGGGCGTGGAGACGTCGATTCCGATGCTGCGCTTGCCCCGGTTGGGCTGCTCCATGAGGAAGTTCATGGAGTTGCGGCCACTGCCGGGAATGACGCCCATGCTGACCAGTCCCCGCTGGGGGTCGCCTGTCTCGGGGTGCTCGACCTTGATGACATCCGCGCCCCAGTCGGCCAGCACCGCGCCCGCGGCGGGCACGAACGTCCACGCCGCCAGCTCCACGACCCGCACCCCGTCCATGGCGCCCATCTCTGCTCGCTCCTTCTGTCCGCTGGTGAGCCCCAGTCAAGCGCGGTCCGGTGGGTGGCCGCCGCCTGGCGGTAGGTTCCGCCCTATGGACGGCCTCACCGGCTTCGCCGATGGGCCCGCGCTGGTGCCCCCCGAAGGCCTGCTCGCCGCCATCCGTCGCCTCGGGAAGACGGCGGGGATCGACGACGCGCTTCCCCTGCTGCGGCACCGGTCCGACATCACCGGCTCCATGCGCAACGGCCGCACCTCCTGTGGAGGATCGTCCCGGCTCCTCCGCGCGTCGGACCATTGGGTCGCTGTCTCCCTGGCCCGACACGAGGACGTCGACCTGGTGCCGGCCTGGCTCGGTGGTCCCGAGCTGGAGGAGCGGCTGGCGCGCGTCCCGGCGGTCGACGCCGTGGCCCGCGGGCGGATGCTCGGGCTCCCGGTGGCCGCGCTCGGGGAACGTTCGGTTACGACGGTGGCCCGCGCCACGCGACTCGGTGACGCGCCGCCCCTGACTCGACCGCCGCTCGTCGTCGACCTGTCGTCGCTGTGGGCCGGGCCCCTCTGCACGCGCATCCTGCTCGCCCGCGGCGCCCGGGTGGTGAAGGTCGAGTCCACCACCAGGCCCGACGGGGCGCGCCACGGTCCGCCCGAGTTCTTCGAGCTCCTCAACGCGGGCAAGGAGTGCGTCTCCATCGACTTCACCGCCGCCGACCTGAGCACCCTCCTGCTGACGGCCGACGTCGTGGTCGAGGGATCGCGGCCTCGTGCCCTCGAACAGCTCGGTATCGACGCGGCCGCCGTCGTGCGCGACGGCCCGCAGGTGTGGCTGTCGATCACGGCCCACGGCCGCACCGGCCCGCAGCGCGACTGGGTGGGCTTCGGGGACGACACCGCGGTGGCCGGTGGCCTGGTGGCGTGGTGGCGGGACGAGCCCTGCTTCGTGGCCGATGCCATCGCCGATCCCCTCACCGGCGTCGCGGGAGCGGGGGCGGTCATGGACGCGTTGCGGCGCGGCGGGCGGTGGCTCATCGACTGCAACCTCGCCGATGTCAGCGCCCACGTGGCCGCGGCGGCGCTGGGCGATCCGTGGGTCCCCGCGGCGTAGCCGCCGCGCTCCTGCGGCGGGTCGAGGTCGATGGCGGGCTCGTCGACGTCCTTCTCGAAGACGGCCTCATCGCCGCCATCGGCACCGACCTCGTCGCTCCTGCCGACGTCGAGGAGGTCGATGGCAGGGGCGGTGCGCTGATCCCCGGGCTGCACGATCACCACCTGCACCTCTTCGCCATGGCCGCGGCTGGGCAATCCGTCGACATGAGTGGTGATGCGTTGGCCGCTCTGTGGGCCGCCGACGCCACCCTGCCCGTGGGCAAGTGGATCCGCGCCGTGGGATGGCACGAGTCCTCGGGCTGGGAGCTCGACCGCAAGACCCTCGACTACGCGGTGCCGGGACGGCCCGTGCGCGTGCAGCACACCAGCGGTGCGCTGTGGGTGCTCAACTCGCCGGCGCTCGAGGCGGTCGGCCTGGCCGATCACCCAACTGGGCGGCTCTACGGCATGGACACCTTCCTGCGGGACCGGCTCGGCGGCACGCCGCCCGACCTGACCGCCGTCGGGCGCGACCTCACGGCCGTGGGCATCACCGGTGTCAGCGACGCCACGCCATACGACCGACTCGACGACGTGCGCCGGCTGGCGGGCGCCGTGGCGCAGCGGGTTATGGTGACGGGCGCGCCGGGCCTCGATCTCGGTGGCGTCGAGGGAGTGCTCGTCGGACCGGCCAAGGTGGTGGTGGCCGACCACGAGCCGCCGAGCGTCGAGGCGCTGGCAGGAGAGGTGCACGAAGCACGACGTCATGGACGCTCGGTCGCCTTCCACTGCGCCAGCCGCCTCGGGCTCGTCCTTGCCCTCGCCGCCCTCGAATCGGCCGGCGCCCGGCCCGGCGACCGGATCGAGCACGGGGCGGTGATCCCCGACGACGCCGTCGACACCCTCGTGCGGCTCGGCCTCACCGTCGTCACACAGCCTGCGTTCGTGCGCGAACGCGGCGACCGCTATCTCGCCGATGTCGACGCCGACGACCGCCCCCACCTCTGGCGCTGCGGCTCGCTGTTGCGCGCCGGCGTGGCCGTGGCCGGGAGCAGCGACGCACCCCACGGTCCGGCCGATCCCTGGCAGGCGATGCGGGCCGCGGTCGAACGCCGTACCGCCGCCGGCGCCGTGCTCGGTGACGACGAGCGCGTCACCGCGCGGGTCGCCCTCGACCTCTTCCTCGGGCCGCTCGATGACCCTGGCGGTCCTCCCCGACGGGTCGCGGCGGGTGCCCCTGCCGACCTCTGCCTGCTCCACGCCCCGTTGGCCGACGTGCTGGCCGAGCCCGACGCGTCAGCGGTGCGGCTGACGGTCACCGCTGGCCGCGTGGCGCGCTAGCCCCAGCGTATTGGCAGGGCGTCGGGGCCGAAGATGCCACCGGCCGGGCGCCACGTGGGTTCGCCGTCGAGCGCGAGCCCGGGCATGGCGGCAGCAAGAAGGGGCAGCGCCTCTTGCATCTCGGCCCGGGCCAGCCACGCCCCCAGGCAGTAGTGCGGGCCGCCGCCGAAGGTCAGCTGCTGCTGGTCGCGCTGGGCGGTGATGTCGAACGCATCCGGGCGCGCGGTCACCGCAGGGTCGCGGTTGGCGGCCGCGGTCGAGAGGAACAGCATCGTGCCGGCGGTGAACCGGTAGCCGTCGAGCTCGAAGTCCTCGGCGACCATGCGGGGCGCCACGTCGACTGCGCCGTCGTAACGCATCACCTCTTCGACCGCGCGCGGGGCGAGCTCGGGTCGGGAGGCCAGCAGCGCCCACTGGTCGGGATGCCGGGCGAAGGCGTGGATGGCGAGACCGAGCTGGTTGCGGGTGGTGTCGTACCCGGCGAACAGCAGGCCGATGATCAGCGAGTGCAGCTCGTCGTCGGAGAGACGGTCGCCCGCGTCCTCGGCTTGGACCAACTCGTTGACGAGATCGTCGGCCGGCTGCCCGCGCCGCTGCTCGACGAGGCCGCCCACGTACTCGTCCAGCTGCTTCATCCCCACCTCGGCCTCGTCGATGTGCTCGGCGAGCTGGAGCGACAGCGTCCAAGCGATGGCCTTGATCCAGGTGGTGAAGTCTTCGTGGTCATCCGTCGGGACGCCGAGCACGTGGCACATCACCTGGATGGGGTAGTGCTCGGCCACGACGGCGGTGAAGTCGCAGCGGCCGTCGGCGATCACCGGCTCGACGAGCGAGGTGAGGAGATCGCGCATCAGGGGACGGTGGCGGTCGACGGCTGATGGAACGAAGGCCTTGCGCACGAGGGTGCGGATGCGGATGTGGTCGGGACCGTCCATGGAGAGCGGAAAGAGCGAAGTGCGATCGTGCAGGAGTCCCCCCGTGACGCCCTGCATCTCGATGAAGGGGATGAGGGGACTGCGCAACCGCTTGTCGGCGAGCAGGGCCTGCACGTGCTCTCGGTCGATGACGAGACCGCCCACCAAGGTGCGAATCACCCAGGACTGGCGCCGCAGCTCGTCGAGCATGGCCTGGCGTTCGACTCTGTCCTCGACTCGGAACTCGTCCAGGAGGGGGGCGTCGTCCAGCGTCCGCACGAAGAGACGGTACCGTCGATGACGTGACCGGTGGCCGGCGGAACCGCCTCGCGCTCGTGTTCCTCGTGCCCGTGCTGCTTGCGGCGTGCAGTGGGGCGGCGGGCGATGACGTGGCCTTCTCGGTACGCGCCGCGCCGTCGACGACTGCGTCGCCAACAACAACGACCACGGTCGCACCGTCGACCACGGCCCCGCCGGCCGCTGTGCCGCCGCCGCCCACGACGGCGCGGGTGCGCGTCGTCCAGCCCCCCACCACGCCGAAGCCGACCAGGCCGCCTCGCCCCCGTACCGTGCACGAGCAGGCGTGGACGCCGTTCGCCGTCGCCGGCGGCGTCCTCACGCTGCGGCACCCGTCGTCGCGGGTGGAGCTCGTGGGCTTCCACCAGTCCAACCACGACGGCGCCCGCCAGCAGGAGCCGCTCCCGACCGCGGCCGACCCGAGGACCCTCGAGACGCGTGACCGGGAGACGCCGCCGAGAGGTGCGGCCGACATCGTCTCGGATCCTGACGTCGAGATCCGGTCTCCGGTCACCGGCCGGGTGAAGCGCGCCGGCACCTACACCCTCTACTGCAAGTACCGCGACGACTACGTCGTCATCGAGCCCGACGAGCGCCCGGGGTGGGAGGTCAAGGTCCTCCACATCGACGGCGTGCGAGTGCGGGCCGGCGACCGCGTCGTCGCGGCGGAGACGGTGCTCGCGCCGCGGCCCACCAAGCTGCCCTTCGAGTCGCAGGTCGACGAGGTCACCGCGCCACCGCCGTGGCCCCACGTGCACGTCGAGGTCGTCGACCCGTCGATCCCTGATCGTCCTACCGGCCCCGGCTGCTGAGCATCCGGCGCCCAGATCACGGGCGGCCGACGAGGTCGGCGGGTGCGACGTAGTGGGGGTTGTCGATGAGCAGCCCGCCGATGAGCAGCTTGGGGTGGGTCCGAAGCACCTCCACCTCCATCTCTCCGCCGTAGAGCTCGATGTCGTACAGGCAGAGAATCACCTGCGGGTAGGAGGGCACGAAATGGTTGAGCTCCGACTCGTAGCTGGCGAAGTCGTCGAAGCTACCGACGGTGTCGCGCAACCAGGTGGTGTCACCGGCGGAACGCGTGAACGCGTACTGCCCATCGTCCATCGCCTCGGACACCGTCTCTTGCCAGAACGCGATCATCTCGGCGACGGCGAACGAACCGGTGCGCAGGTAGGTGTCGGCTTGGCCCATCAGCGCGAACTGCTGTGACGCGATGCAGCCTTCGAGGTCTATGCCGTCGCCCAGCTCCTCCCTCAGGGCGGCGTGCTCGGCAGGATCGATCACGCAGATGCATTTGTCGCCCGCAGCCAGGCCGGCCCGCATGAATGGGGCGAGGATCTCGTGGCGCTCCTGGGCGCCCGTGTACATGGCGCAGATGTGGTCGCCTGGCTCGAGCGCCACCCCCGGCAGTCCGAACTCCGGCTGTCTGTCCATCTGAACCCTCCCCCGTAGGGGGCTACGACCGCTGTTCGAAGACCCAAGCGTAACCGCGCCGTCGCCGTAGGCCGCGCCGTCCGCCTCGCTCAGGTCTCCGTCGGTTCGCGTTCCTTCCGGCGGATGACGAAGGCCGACACGGAGAGGACGACGGCCAGGCCTCCGAGGACCGCAATCTGCATCATCGCCTCGTCCAGCTGCGTGCCGGTCTGCGTCTTGGACTCGAGCGCCACGATGATGATGCCGCGGATCGAGGCGATGATCCCGACCACGAGGAAGGGCTCGGCGACGAGCTTGCGCCGCACCAGCGTGGCCCGCAGGCCGGCCAGCAGCTCCAGCAGGATGAAGACGGTGAGCAGACCCTTCACCGACTCGGCCACCGCCTTGGACGCGCCCTTGTCCAAGTCGGTGAGCAGGTGGTAGGTCACCTCCACCAGCACGATCCCGGCGGCGAAGACGAGGATGGCACCGACGAGTACTTGCAGCGCGTCCTCGGCCCACCCGAGGAACCGGGCCGACCCCTCGGCCAGCGGCTCAGGCAGCTCGCCTTCGATCTTCGGTTCGGGCACGAAGAGCAGTTCAGCAGACGCGCGCAGCGCTGGCGCGATTCGAGTTGCATCGCGAACTCCTGCGCGCATTTCTTTGGGTTTGGGACCGCCAACCCACATCACGTGTGGGTAAGCGTGCCCAAACGCCCTCTTCCCTCGCTCGCTCAGTGGTGGTCGTGCGGGTGAGCGTGGTCATGTGAGCCCGGACCGAGCTCGTCGGCTTTGCGTCAACAACCAGGCTGGCCGAGGTTCCCGCAGCAGTTCTGCCCGGTGCGGGCCTTCTTGAGGTTGTTGGCGATCGCCATGCGGACCTTTGTGTGGAACGGCGCGTCGTAGTCGCGGAAGTTCTGCCATGAGGCCTTGAGCTCGTCGCGCATGCCAGGAGCCTAGAACCGGTCGGCGGTAGCCTCGTGGTCGACGCGGTGGACGCGTCCGGGGGAGGGTGCAGGATGAGTTGGGCCGACCAGCAGCCGCCGCCTCCGCCTCCGCCTCCGCCCCCACCTCCGGCCGGGCCACCTCCGCCCCCGCCTCCTCCTCCGCCGCCGCCACCTCCGCCTCCGGCCGGCCCACCGCCACCGCCCCCGCCCCCGCCTCCGGCCGGGCCACCTCCGCCGCCCCCACCCCCGCCCCCGCCTCCGGCCGGGCCAACGCCACCGGCTCCGCCCCCTGTCGGGCCGCCACCGTCATCGGGAGCGCCGTCGTCGGGCCGGCGCA
Organism: Actinomycetota bacterium; assembly: GCA_041166245.1. Taxonomy (GTDB): domain Bacteria; phylum Actinomycetota; class Acidimicrobiia; order Acidimicrobiales; family JAFATL01; genus JBEEFP01. The sequence goes on from JBEEFQ010000145.1 coordinate 9,753, forward strand.
AGGCGTTGCCGTTCATCCTCGGTGCCCTCGTTCTCGCCGTCGCCGCGGTCGCGTATGCCGTCGGGAGCGGCAAGTCCGACAACGATGCCGCCGGCAGCGGAGGGGAGATCTTCCTCGAGTCGGCATCGAGCACGGGGGCCGCCGAACCCTTCACCGCGTCGGTTGCCGCGCCCACGCCGAGCCCGACCGTGCCGACCTCGGCGCCGCCCACCACTTCCGGGGGCGGCGGCACGAAGGCGCTCCCTGCGGTCAAGGGGGGCGCACCAGGGCTCTACGGCGGGACCCGGAACCTGACCAGCTGTGACCCCGAGAAGCTCGTCAACTATCTCGAGGCCAACCCCGCCCTGGGGCGGGCGTGGGCATCGGTGGAGCGGATCCAGGTCTCCGAGATCCGCAGCTACGTCGCCACCCTCACGCCGGTGCTGTTGCGTACGGACACCCGCGTGACCAACAACGGGTTCCGCAACGGCCGGGCGACCCCGCATCAGTCAGTGCTGCAGGCGGGCACGGCTGTGCTGGTCGACCAGTACGGAGTGCCCCGGGTTCGGTGTTACTGCGGCAACCCGCTCCTGCCCCCCATCGCCACCCGGCGGACGCCCACCTACACGGGCACCAGGTGGCCCGGTTTCCAACCGTCGAACACGACGGTCATCGTGCAGAACACGACGATCATCAACAACTTCGTCGTTCTGAACGTGGTCGACGGGCAGCTCTTCGAACGTCCAGTGGGCGGCACCGGCGGGAACGACACCGACTCCACTGCCGCGCCGCCGCGGGTCGCGACGACGACCCCGACGCCGACCACCCCGCCGGACGACGCCGTAGGGGACATGACCGGCAGCTGGATCTTCACGCTGAGCAGGAGCTCGGGCGCGCCGGAGTGCAACGACACCAACTCATTCACCGCCACCATCCAGCAACGGGGTAGAACCCTCAGCGGCCAGGCGGAGGATGGCACCTTCACTGGCACGATCGACGCGCAGGGCTATGTCACCCTCTCGGCGACGGACCCCGACGGCGACGCCTTCGCCACCATCACCGGACGAGTCGGCTCCACTCCTGAGGGTGCAGTGTTCACGGGCTCGGGGAAGTTCGGTGGCGGGGGCGTGAGCTGTGATTACAGAGTCGACGGCCAGCAACAGCGTTGACCGACCGGGCGCGCGAGGATGCGTGCATGGAAGGCGACGTCGTCAGTGTCGAGCGGGTCATCCCCGCGCCCCCCAATGCCATCTTCGAGCTGGTCGCCGACGCGGCCAAACACCCGCTCATCGACGGGTCGGGCACGGTCGTCGAGGCCAAGGGGGCACCCGAGCGGCTCTCTCAGGGCGCGGAGTTCGGCATGTCGATGAGGGTCGGTATCGGCTACTCGATGGTGAACACCGTCATCGAGTTCGAGCAGGACCGTCGCATCGCGTGGCAGGCCAAGCCCAAGGGTTTCGCGGGCCGCTTCACCGGCGGCCGCATCTGGCGCTACGAGCTCGAGCCCGTCGACGGCGGCACCCTCGTGCGTGAGTCCTGGGACGTCTCCCAGGACCACCAGCGCATGTTCCTCAAGCTCGGTCCCCTCCCCGAGCGCACCCGTACCAGCATCGAGAAGACCCTCGCCAAGATCGAGGAGCTCGTCACCGCCTGAGTGATCAGGCGGCTTTGCGGCGGCGGATCTCGTAGGCGCAGGCGCGGGCGCCGGCCACGATGTGGGAGACCCGCTCGACGTCCGCGTCGGGCATGACGTCGCGGAGGAAGGCGAGCTCGCTCGAGCAGGCGTGGCCGTACTTGAGGGCGACGTCGAGGATGGCGCAGTTGCCCTCGACGATGCGCCATGTGTCGCGGTTCACCTGCTCGGCCGTCGCCAGGTAGCCGTCTTCTTCGAGGATGCGCGCCAGCTCGACGATGCGGGGGCCGAATCCCTTGCCCGCCAGCCGCACGCGCGCGCCTTCGGTGCGGCGCTGCCGGCGCTTCTCGAACAGGGCGGGCACCTGGTCGGCGGGTACGTACTCCAACAGCTCGTTCGTGAGGTCGCCGTAGCGCTGGGGGAACAGCGCGCCGGCCGCAGGCGTGAGCGAGTAACAGTGCGTCGGTCGACCCCGGCCTTCGTCGCCGCGGCGGCGGTGGGCGACGAAGCCGGCGTCCTCCAGGTCCTTGAGCTGCACGCGCACTGCGGCCGCGGTGAGCGTCAGCTCGTCGGCCAGCTCGGTGGCCGTCGCCTCACCGCGCGCCTTGAGCAGCTCGACAACCGAGCGCCGAGTGGGCGGAAACGAGGCGAGGGTGGGCTCGATCACGGGATCAGTCCATCACGGGAGGACGAGGTGCACGTCCCCGAACTCATGCCACAGGTAACCCTCGGCGAGTGCGGCCTCGTACGAGCGCTCGACGAGGGGTCGGCCGGCGACGGCATCGAGCATGTCGAGGTGGGACGCCTCGGGTTCGTGCCAGCCGGTCAGCAGGCCGTCGACCGCTCTCACCCCGGACATGGGCGTGATGATCGTCTCGGTCCAGCCTTCGCCGGCGTGGACATGGCCCCGTTCGTCGACGACGGTTTCCAGGGCGCGCACGACGGTGGTGCCGACCGCGATCACCCGGCCGCCCTGACGATGGGTGTCGTTCACCGCGTGCGCGGTCTGCGCGCTGACCCGGAACTGCTCGGGATAGGGAGGCTCGTGGGCTTCGAGTGAGGACACGCCGGTGTGCAGCACGAGCGGCGCCACGCCGACGCCCTTGGCCACGAGCCGAGTGATGACCTCAGCGGTGAAGGGGCGGCCCGCGCTCGGCATCTCCGCGCTCCCCGGCTCGGTGGCGTAGACGTTCTGGTACATGGTGATGGGCCAGGTGCCGGCCACGTATCCGTAGCGGATGGGCCGGCCGTGCACGGCCAGGTACGTCAGGAGCGGATCGGGTAGGCGCAACGCCGCGACCCAGAGCCGCCCGTGGGAGCGGGCGTAGGGCGCCAGCAGCTCGACGGCGCCGCCCGCGGGCAGGGCCAGCGCCCACCCTGCCTGCGCATGGGCAAAGGGGTGGTCGTCGCGACGGACCTCGACGACCCACAGGTCTGCGGGGAGTCGGGTCGACAGGTGAATCGCGTAGGCGGCGCCGTCGGGCCCGGTCGCGTCGACAGCGGCGGCGAGGGTGCCCGACGTGTTCACGACGACGAGGTCGGCCGGCTCGAGGAAGCGGGGCAGATCGGAGAAGGTGGCGTGCACCACGCCGAGGTCGTGCTTGGTTGCCACCAACATGCGCACCGCGTCGCGTGTGATGCCGCGTGTCTCGGGCGGCGTCGACGCTTCGAGTTGCGGCGGCAGGCCGAAGCGGAGGCGCTCGGGAACGGCTGCCAGCGCCGCGGCCATCATGCGGGCACTGACTCGTGCGCGAGCTCTTGCGCCTTGTAGCGCCCGCTGGGCAGGTCGCCCTCGATGAGGGTGAGCAGACCGGGCACGGCCACGTCGGGCAGGGGCCGGTCGGAGATGTCCTCACCCGGGAACGCCTCTTGATGCATCTGTGTGCGCAGGTCGCCCGGGTCGACGCGGTAGACGCGCAGCTGGGGCTGCTCCTCGGCGAGCACTGCGGTCAGCTGTTCGAGGGCGGCCTTGGAGGAGCCGTACCCACCCCATCCCGCGTACGCCTCGACCGCCGCATCCGACGTGATGTCGACGATGACCGCACCGGGCCGCAGGTAGGGGAGGGCCTCCTGGATGAGGGCGAGGGGCGCGACCACATTGACCTCGTACACCTGCCGCAGCGCGTCGAGGGGATAGGCAACGAGCGCGGGCTGAGGACTGGGGCCGAGAAGGCTGGCGTTGTTGATCACTGCCGCGAAGCCGCCGAGGTCGCGTGCGGTGGCGACAAGTGCCTTGCGGTGAGCGGCGTCGGCGATATCGCCCGCTACGGCCCGCACCGTCGTGCGCTGGGCCAGCTCGGCCGCGGCGTCGTCGAGGGCGGGTCCGCCGCGGGCATCGATGACGAGTGACCAGCCCCGGTCGGCCAGCCCCCTCGCCAGGGCGAGGCCGAGGCCTCGGGACGCTCCGGTGACGATGGCAGTCTGCATGGCTCACTCCTACGCTCGGCTGCTCTATATAGCAAGAGATTTCTTTCTTTATTCCTGGCGTGCCAGGCTGGCGGCGTGCAGCGGGTGGCGGTCGTCACGGGCGGGGGACGAGGGCTGGGCCGGGCCCACGCCGACGCGCTGGCGGCAGCCGGGTTCGCGGTGGTCGTCAACGACGTGGACGAGACGGATGGCGTCACCGACGTGGCCGACTTGTCCTCGGTGGGCGCGGGACGGGCACTCGTCGAGCGTGTCGTCGCGCAGCACGGACGGGTCGACGTGGTCGTCAACAACGCGGGCGTCAGCGTGCGGGCCGACGTCGTCGACATCGATGACGAGCTGCTCGAGCTCCACCTCGGCGTGCACCTCAAGGCGACGGTGGGGACGACCAGCGCCGCCCTCCCGATCATGGGTGCGCTGGGCTGGGGGCGCATCATCAACACCGTGTCCGGTGCGGGACTGGACCCGCGGCATGCGGGTGCGTCCGCCTACGCGACGGCCAAAGCCGCGGTCTACGGCTTCACGCGCGCCGCCGCCCTCGAGGCACCACTCGGCGTCACCGTCAATGCCATCTCACCGCTGGCCATCACTCGCATGTCCGAGGCCTACTTCGCCCGCGCCGAACCGGCCGCGCGCCAGCGTCTCGACCCGGCCCATGCGGCCAAGGCGGTGGTGTGGCTCGCGTCCGATGACGCCGCCGGTGTCAACGGCCGCACGTTCCGGGTCGAGGGCCCCGAGGTCACCGAGGTGCTTTAGTGCTCTCACTGGGGTCAGAGCCCCACTGAGATACCGAAAGCGGGTTGGGCCGGCCATGAAACAGTCCGTCGACTACGGCACTGACGACCATCATGAGGATGAGGACCGGCCGACGACGGCGTGGTCCGTCGGCATCCGGGACGACTGCGACACGTGCGAGGACATCCGTGTCGAGCTGATCCTCGAGGAAGAGGGGCGTCCGGGCACGGGCGTCGTCGCCCACTTCGCGCCGGCCACCGCGAAGCGCCTGCGGGCCGCGCTGGCCAGCGCCCTCAGGGACGCCGGGGAGCCGGACACCGCCGTTTGAGCAATAGCGTTCCCGTATGGCCGGGCGGAGCAGGCGAGGGTGATGGCCGGGCCGAGCAGGCGAAGGTGATCACGTTCCGGGGCTGGCCGGTCGAGGCCATCGAGTTCTTCGAGGGCCTCGAGGCCGACAACTCCAAGACCTATTGGCAGGCCAACAAGCAGGTGTACGAGCAGGCGGTGCGGGGGCCGATGGAGGCGCTGCTCCAGGATCTTGCACCCGAGTTCGGGCCCGGCAAGGTGTACCGCCCGTACCGGGACGTGCGCTTCTCGGCCGACAAGACGCCGTACAAGACGATGATGGGTGCGTCGAACGAGCGCGGCTACGTGCAGCTGTCAGCCAACGGCTTGGCCGCGGCCACCGGCTATTGGCACATGGCGCGCGACCAACTGGCGCGCTACCGCCCCGCGGTCGACGACGACAAGACGGGCGCGCAGCTCGAGAAGATCACCGCCGCCCTGCGCAAGGCCAAGTACACGGTCGGGGGCGCAGGCCTCAAGACCGCGCCCCGCGGCTACGCCAAGGACCATCCGCGCATCGAGCTGCTGCGCTTCACGGACATGACGGTGTGGCAGGAGTGGCCGCCCGCGGCATGGCTGGGGACGGCGAAGGCCGCCGATCGCATCACCAAGGTGTGGCGAGACGCGGCGCCGTTGACGGACTGGTTGGACACCCACGTGGGCCCGTCCACCGAGCCCCAGCGCTGATTACCCCGCTGCTGCGACCCCGCCGCCCTGCGGCACGATCGACTTGAGCTCGAGGTAGGCCTCGAGGCCTTCCTTGCCGAACTCGCGCCCCATGCCGCTGGCCTTGTAGCCACCGAACGGAGCGATGAAGTCCATCGTGTACTGGTTGACGCCGAAGGTGCCGGTGCGCACCCGCCGGGCGATGTCCATGCCCTTGTCGGCGTCGCCGGTGAACACGGACCCCGCCAGGCCGTACTCGGAGTCGTTGGCGATGCGCACCGCGTCCTTCGCGTCGTCGATCGGGATGACCGACAGCACCGGGCCGAAGATCTCCTCGCGCGCGATGCGCATGTTGTTGTCGACATCGGCGAACACGGTTGGCTGCACGTACCAGCCCTTCTCGATGCCGCTCGGCATGCCGTTGCCGCCGACGACCACGCGGGCGCCTTCCTCCTGGCCCAGGGCGATGTACTTCTCGACCCGCTCCTGCTGACGCTGGGCCACGAGCGGCCCGATCTCGGTGGTCGGGTCGGCCGGGTCGCCGACGTTCAGGCCGCCGACCATGCCCGACAGGGCGTCGACGACCTCCGAGTAGCGCTCCTTCGACGCCAGGATGCGGGTCTGGGCCACGCAGGCCTGCCCGTTGTTCATGAGCGACGCGAACTTGAGCGCCTCGATGGTCGAGCCGAGGTCCGCGTCGTCAAGGATGATGGCGGCCGACTTCCCGCCCAGCTCGAGAGTGCACCGCTTGAGCTGCTCACCGCAGATGGCAGCGATCTTGCGCCCTGCCGCCGTCGAGCCGGTGAAGGCGACCTTGTCGACGCCGGGGTGGCGCACCAGGTGCTCACCCACCTCCCGGCCGGCGGGCACGATGCTCACCACGCCCTCGGGGATGCCGGCCTCCGTGAGCATGTCGGCCATCACGAAGGCGTCGAGCGGCGTCTCGGGCGCGGGCTTGAGCACGACGGTGCAGCCGGCGATGAGCGCGGGCGCCAGCTTGGACATGGTCACGAACTGCGGCACGTTCCACGGGACGATGGCGCCCACCACGCCGACCGGCTCGCGCCGGACGATGACCGGGCTGCCGAGCACGCCCATCCGCTGCTCTTCCCACTCGATCTGTCCGGCGGCCTGCAGGAAGGCGTTGAGCATCATCCACGGCGCCGGCGTCTGGGCCAGCTGCGAGAAGGAGATGGGCGAGCCCATCTCCTCGGTGATGACCGCGGCCAGGTCCATCATCTTCGAGGCGTAGATCTCGGAGAACTTCTGCACGATGGCGATGCGGTCAGCCGGCGCCATCCGGGCCCACTCGCCGTCGTCGAAGGCCTTGCGGGCCGCGTCCACGGCGCGGTCGACGTCGGCCTCCTTGGCCTCCGGTACCCGCCCGATGACCTGTTCGGTGTGGGGCGAGATGACGTCGATGGTCGACGAGCTCGACGGGTCGACCCACTGACCACCGATGAACAGCTGTCCGTAATCGTGCACGTCTGGCCTCCTTGGGACTGGTCCCGACTCTACGAGAACGCGTTCTCGTACGTCACTTCGTGGGAGGCCTGAACCCCTCCTCGAGCCGCTCGCGAAGGTCCTGAGCGTCGTCCCAGTCGCCCGCCCTGGTCTGGAAGTTGAGGGCGAAGCCGTACTCCGGCGTCACGAAGCCGAGGTTGGAGGCGTGCTGGCCCGAGTAGGTGTACTCCCACCGTGCCCCGTCGAAACCCTTGTACGTGGTGGACTCGATGGAGATCTCCCTGTAGTCGCCGTAGCGCGACCGGAACGACGCCGACTGACTCCGCCACGCGCCGACGGGGGACGAACCGGGGGGCTTGATCCAGTCGACCCGCAGGTAGGTGGACGAGCCTGGCTCGCGGAAGTCGACGCGGTTGCCGCCCGGTCGGCTGACCCGCCAACCCTCGGGATACGAGATCCGATAGCCGGTGGCCTCGTCGACGTAGGTCTGCACGTCGGCTTGGGCGGCGGCCGGCGCGGCGGTGGTCGCGGGACTGCGCCCGCCGTTGCCGTCATCGCTTCGGCCCGCGAGCGCGGCGACGGCCCCGATCAGCACCACGGCGGCGAGCAGCGCGACCGGCACCAGCCACCGGCGAGCGGGTGGGAGTGGCTCGGGCGCGGGTGGGAGTGGCTCGGGCGCGGCGACCGCGGTTCGCTCTGTGGCGACCGCCTCCAGCAGGCGCCTGGTCTCCGCGACCGATGGTCGGGCGCCTGGGTCCTTGGCCAGGAGGGCGGTGACGACGGGAGCGAGGGCGCCGGCGCGGGTCGACGGTCTGGCCTCCTCGTGCACGACCGCATGCATGGTGGGCAACGGCTCGCCGCGGTCGAACGGTCCGACGCCCTCGACCGCGAAGTACAGCGCGGCCCCAAGTCCCCAGAGGTCGGTGGCGGGGCCGGCGTCGGCGGCGGTGGCCTGCTCGGGAGCCATGTACGACGGCGAGCCGAGCACCATGCCCGTCGACGTGATGCGGGCGTCGTCGGTGAGCGACGCGATGCCGAAGTCGGTCAGCTTCACCGCGCCGTCGGGCAGCACGAGCACGTTCGACGGCTTGACGTCGCGGTGCACCACGCCTTCGGCGTGGGCGTGCTGGAGCGCGCCGAGCACCTGCAGCCCGACCGCAGCCGCCTCGACCGGCGACAACGGCCCCAATCGCTGGACCCGCTCGTTGAGCGTCTCCCCGTCGACGAGCTCCATCACCAGCCACAGACGCCCGTCCTCCTCGACGACATCGAACACCGTGACGGACCGCGGATGGTTCAGGCGGGCCGCCGCTCGCGCCTCGCGCATGACACGCGCCCGGACCGCCTCCCGCTCCGTCTCGGTCAGGCGGTCGGGGAGCGCCACCTCCTTGACGGCGGCGGCCCGCCCGAGGACGGTGTCGGTGGCCTCCCACACCTGACCGACGCCGCCCCGGCCGATGATCCGCCGCAGCGCGTATCTGTCGCCGACCAGCCGGTCGGTCGCCTGCTCACCCGCCACGGGGCATGCCTACCCCTGGGCGTACCGCTACAACCGGGCGACGGCGACGCCGAGCAGGGCGCCGGCCACCACGAGGCCCAGGCCTGGGGCTCTGCCTCGCAGCCACGTCCCAGGCGTCGTGCGTGGGGCGCGCCGGCGAGGGGGCGGTGGTGGGGCGAAGAAGCGGCTGAGGTCGAGCTCGAGCTCGAAGGGATCGTCCACCGGCCGCGGTGCGGGAACCGGGTCGGGCGCCGTCATCTGATCGAACAGCTGTGTCACACCGCCCCCAAGGTCACTCTGCCCCTACAGTCACATTGCCCCCGTTGACAACATCAGCAACAACAGCCACAGGATAGGCCGGCCCCGCCCTCATGCCAAGGGGTCGTTCGAGAACGGGGTGTGGGGGCGGGGAACGGCCTCGCCGTCGACGATCAGGTCGACGCGCTCGTTGTAGAAGCAGACGAGGCCCATCACCGGCTGACTCTCCGGAAACGGCGTCGGATACGACCAAGCGACGTCCCGCACGACGCGGTCGCCGACCCGCGCCGACCAGTAGCGGGCGTCGCCCTTGTACGGGCAGCTCGTCGCCGAGTCGGTCGGGTCGAGCAGGTCCATGCGCACGTCGATCTTGGGCAGGTAGTACCGGGGCGGCAGGCTGGTCTCGAAGAGAATCGTCGGACGGTCGGACTCGGCCAGCACCACGCCGTCGACTTCCACGCGGACGTGGCGGGAGCTGCGCAGAGCGTCGATGCGCTTGTACGGGTCACGGGCGTGGACGAAGACCTCCTCGTCCTCCTCGAACCATGCGTCCATGGCGCCCCACGCGAAGGCGACGTGGTCCGGCACCTCATCGCGTCGGCGCCCGATAGGAAGCGCGTCGGCGCGCACGTCGTCCACCGGCAGGAAGTACGTCGGGTAGTACGGCTTCTCCCACACGAGCAGCGCGTCGGTGGTGTCGACGACGAGCTCGCCGCCCAGGTACGTGCGCACGCGCTTGGGGCTCGGCTCGGTTCGCAGCGCCTCGGTCATGGACCGCTCAACCGGCCTCAAGCCGAGGTGATTCCGTCGATGAGCGTTCGCAGGGCGGCACCCACCTCGCGTCGGGCCCGGCGCTGGTCGGGTGCCGCGGCCATGTAGAGGGCGGCCTCGACCAGGCCGCCGAAGAGCACGTGGGCGAGCGGCTCCACCGGCTGTTTGGTGACGACGCCTGCATCCATGGCCGACTGGAGCGCGGCGCGGGCGACGCCGAGCCCGTAGGTCTGCTCGATCTCGCGGTACCGCTCCCACCCGAGCACCGCGGGCGCCTCCAGCAGGGCGATGCGCTGGATGGCAGGGTCGAGGCACGCGTCGAGGAAGGCCTCGACGCCGCCGTGCAGCAGCGCCAGCGGGTCGTCGGCGACGGCGCTGAGCTTGGCCAGCAGCGCTTCGACGAGCTCGCGCTCGAGGTCCTCGAAGACGGCCTCGAACAGCGCCCGCTTGTCGGTGTAGTGGTAGTAGAGCGCGCCCCGCGTCACGCCCGCCGCCGCCACCAGCTCCTCGGTGGACGTGGATGCGAAACCCCGCGCTGCGAACAGGGAGCGGGCCGTCCCGAGAAGGGCGGCGCGGGTCGCCTCGGCCTGCTCGGCCTTCGTGGGCACGCCTAAGCCCCTCTCCCGGAGTGGCCTCTGTCACAGCCCTTGACATGCGTACAGGCTGTATGTGTATACATACCATCTGTACGTTACGGCGAGGAGGACGGCATGGCGAGGACCATCGAGGCCGTGGAACGGGTGGGAACGGCCGGATACGTGGAGACGCCGGCGGGACGGATCCGTGTCTGGGAGTGCGGGGCGGGCACGCCCCTGGTGTTCGTGCACGGCCTGCTCACCAACAGCCTGCTGTGGCGCAAGGTGGTGCCGACCCTCGCCGAGCACCACCGCTGCATCGTCCCGGACTGGCCGTTGGGTTCGCATCCCGAGTCCATGCGGGCCGACGCCGATCTCTCGCCGGACGGGCTCGTGGCCGTGACCGTCGCGGTGCTCGACGGGCTGGGCCTCGAGCGGGCCGTGCTCGTCGGCAACGACACGGGCGGGGCGCTCTCGCAACTGGTCGCGGCCCGTCACTCCGACCGGGTCACCGCCCTCGTCCTCACCAACTGCGACGCCTACGACAACTTCCCGCCGCGGATCTTTGCCCCGCTGATGATGGCGGCCCGGGTGCCGGGCGGATTGGCGGCGCTGGCGCAGCTGCTGCGGATTCGCGCCCTGTGGCGGCTGCCCGTCGCCTTCGGCTGGCTGGCCAAGCATCCGCTGCACCCCGGTGTCGTGACTGCATGGCTCACGCCGGCCCGCACCGACGGTGGGGTACGGCGCGACCTGGCCAAGGCGCTGCAGGGAATCGACCCCCGCTACACGCTCGACGCGGCGCGGGCGCTGCGCAGCTTTGAGCGTCCCGTGCTGCTGGCGTGGGCCCCCGAGGACCGCCTGTTCCCGATCGCCCACGCCGAGCGCCTCGCCACCGAGCTGCCCGACGCGACGGTCGAGCGGGTCGACGACTCCTACACGTTCGTCCCCGAGGACCAGCCCGCTCGCCTCGCGCAGCTGATCGCCGCGTTCGTCGGTGACAGAGTGGAGGCATGAGCGCCGAAGACACCGCCCAGGTCCACGGGCTCGTCCCGTTCACCAAGACCCTCGACATCGAGGTGATGAATCAGTCAAAGGACGAAGTGCGGGCGCGTATGCCGTGGGCACCCGAGCGCTGCACCGCCGGTGGCGTCATGCACGGCGGCGCCCTCATGGCCCTGGCCGACAGTACCGGCGCCCTCGTCGCCTTCCTCAACCTGCCGGAGGACGCGGCGGGCACGACGACCATCGAGTCGAAGACCAACTTCCTGCGCGCCGTGCGCGACGGTCACGCCGAGGCGGTGTCCCGTCCGCTGCACGCGGGCCGCACCGTCATCGTGGTCGAGACCGACGTCGTCGACGGGGCCGGCAAGCTCGTGGCGCGCGTCACCCAGACCCAGGCCGTCCTCCGCTAGCGGTGCGCATCGCCCTCGTCGGTCTGGCCGGCGCGCTCGGCGCCCTGAGCCGCTACGCGATCGGCGTCGGCATCGGCGTGCGCTCGTTCCCGTTCGCCACCCTGCTCATCAACGTGGTCGGCTCGGCCGTCCTCGGCTGGGTGCTGGCGGGTCCCGGGGCCGACCGGTGGTCGACGACCGCCACCACCGCCGTCGCGGTGGGCTTTCTCGGTGCCTTCACCACCTTCTCGACCTTCGCCTACGAGACGATCACCATGCTGCGCACCGACCAACCTGCACGCGCCCTCCTGTACGTCGCGCTCTCCGTCGGGCTCGGTCTCGTGGCCGCGGCCGCCGGCTACGCGCTGGGCCGGGCCGCGTCGTAGTCCCGCGTTGCGAACGGGCTGAGCGCAAACCAGGTAGGGAAGGCGCGCACGAGGGCGCGCGGGCCCTCGAGGGTGACCGTGCCGGCGGCGATCGCCTCGTTCCAGGTGCTGCGGCCCGCCCAGATGCGCATGAACTCGGTGAGGTCGGCCGACACGAGCAGGTCGACCTCGAAGCCCTCGTCGCGCTCGCACACCGACGACCCCGTCGGGTCGAGCAACAGCCAGATGGTCCTGCCGCGGTGGGCGCCGGGGAAGTCGAACCGCAGCACGGTGCGGCGGTCGGGAAGACGCTCGTGCACGATGCGCTGGCGTACGCGCCAGATCATGTGGGCGCCGTCGAGGTGCTCCTTGGCCGGATCGCCGGACAGCCACTGCATGGCCCAGTCACCGATGCCCATCACTACCGCTTCAAGGTCGCGGCCGGCGGCGGTGAGGTGGTAGGTGGGGCCCGGCCGTCGCTCGATGATGCCGACGCGCTGCAGCTGCTTGAGGCGCTGGGCCAGCAGCGTGCGCGACATCCGGGGGACGCCTCGGTGGATGTCGGAGAAGCGCTCCGAGCCCACGATGAGCTCTCGCAGCACCAGCGGTGTCCAGCGGTCGCCGATGGCTTCGGCACCCATCGCGATCGGGCAGTACTCACCGTAGGTCTTCATTGGTCCAGATCCTGCACTACCAACGCGGCCATGTCACCCGTATGGTCCACCTATGGACACCGTCAACAAGCTCGCTTCTGAAGTAGCGGCCGCTGCCGCCCCCCACGCCGACCGTCACGATCTCGAGGGCTCGTTCGTCACCGAGGGGGTCGCTGCCGCCAAGGACCTCGGGTACCTGGCCGCGCCCGTGCCCACCGACCTCGGCGGCCAGGGCGCCCTGACGAGGGACATGGCCGAGGCCCAGCGCATCATCGCCCGCAGCTGCGGCTCCACCGCCCTGGCCAGCGCCATGCACCTGCACCTCGTCCTCGCCGCCGCGTGGCGCTGGCGGCATGGCGACAAGGTCGTCGAGCCCATGCTGCGCCGGGCCGGTGAGGACCACGTGGTGTTCACGTCGACGGGCGGTAACGACTGGACCAAGCCATCGGCCGTCGCCACGGCTGTCGACGGCGGGTGGCGGGTCACCGGACGCAAGACCTTCGCCAGCATCTCGCCCGCGTCTCAGGTCATTGTCACGTTCGCGGTCGTCGACGCCCCGGCGCCGGGCAACGAGGTCATCGTCTTCGGCGTGCCGATGAACGCCGAGGGCCTTCGCCTCGAAGAGACATGGGATTCGGCCGGCATGCGGGGCACCGGCAGCCACGACATCGTGCTCGAGGACGTGATGATCACCGACGCCCAGGTGTCGGCCCGCCGCACGTGGGGCGAGCTCGACCGCCCGCTGCTCGTCGCCTCGCTGCACGCGTGGCCGGTGATCTACAGCACCTACCTGGGCGTGGCCGAGGGGCTGGCCGATCTGGTGCTCTCTTCCCCCAAGATCACGCCGGCGTCGGCGCGGCTCGTCGGCGCGCTCGACGGGCACCTGCGCACCGGTCGTTGGGTCATCCAGGCCGCGCTCGACGACATCGGCGACGAGCCCGAGCCGACCCTCGAGAACTTCGTCGCCCTCCAGCACATGAAGCTGGTGGTGACGAACGTGTGCCAGGCCGTCCAGCCGATCGCGGCCGAGCTGGCCGGCGGTGGCGCCTACGCCCGCCGCGGTGCGGTGGACCGCATGACCCGTGACCTGCGGGCCGCGCTGTACCACCCGTACACGCCGGACGTGACGGTGCTGCACACCGGGCAGCACCGCCTCGGTGTCCCCCTCGACCCGCTCTAGGCGCCGTCAGCCGCGGCCTGGAGGGCGGCCAGGTCGAGCTTCTTCATGCCGAACATGGCCTGCATGGCCCGCTGGCCGCGCGCCTGGTCGGGGTCGTTGAGCAGCTCGACCATGCCCTCAGGGCACACCTGCCAGGAGAGTCCGAACTTGTCCTTGAGCCAACCGCACTGGCTCTCCTCACCGCCTTCGGTGAGCTTGTCCCAGTAGTAGTCGACCTCCTCCTGGTCCTTGCAGTTGATGAGGAGGGAGATGGCCTCGTCGAAGACGAACTCGGGCCCGCCGTTGATGGCGGTGTACTCCTGGCCGTCGAGCTCGAAGTCGACGGTGAGGACGGTGCCCGCCGGTCGCGGCCCTGCCTCGCCGTAGTGGGTGACGTTCTTGATCGCGGAGTTCGGGAAGACCGACACGTAGAACTCGGCCGCCTCCAGGCCTTCGGTGTCGAACCAGAGGTTGGGGGTGATCCTGGGCATGGTGTCTCCTGTCGTCCGGCCGTTCGGCGCTTCACCTGCTCTGACGCCCGCACGGCCCGAGAATCATCGCGGCGCGGGCGAGGCGGGGGGCACGATCTTCACGTCGGGGTTGGTCCTGATGACGACGAAGACGGCGGCCACCAGGCCGAGCCCGATTCCGAGGGCGGCGGAGACACCGGCCCGCGCTGCGGCCGCAGGCAGCGTGGACGGCACCTGCGAGCTGGCGAGGGTGCCGAGGTCGGACAGCCCGCTGAAGAGGGCGATGAACAGGCCGGCCACGCCCGCGCCCACCAGCGCGCCCTCCTTGCAGCGCTGCAGCGGCCCGACCGAGAGCGCGCCCACGATCCAGGCCACTGTCGAGAAGACACCGCCCAGCAGCACCTTGACCGCGAGCACGGGGATGGAGTCGCCCGAGACGCTGCCGCTGGCGAAGCTCTGCACCACGTCGACGGCAACGAGAACGGCGACGGCACCGCTGAGCAGTGGCCCCCACCACCGGAGCGCGCCGGCGCCCGCGGTCACGACGAGCAGGACGACAGTGAGCACGATCCAGGGGAGGACCGCCGGCGGCGGCTCGTACACGATGCGCCCCGTCACCGTCGCTTGGGCCTCGCCCTGCAGGCGGATGGTCCACGAAGGCTGGACCACATGCGGTTCGTCGGGTGCGGCCTTGACCGCCGGTGGATCGGCGCCCTCCCAGCGGGTGCGGTGGTCCCGCCAGCGGACGGTGCGGTCGCCGGACACCTTGTGCCATTGCGGTGCCGCGTCGGCGTCCGCCGTCTTCGGCACGTCGGCCTGGGTTCCGTCCGCGGTCGTGCGGTTCTTGTAGACCGTGGGCGAGCGCCGGTTCTCGAACGTCCCACGCGGCCCGACGCGGAGGTAGGGCTCGCTGTCGTAGCCGAGGACGACGACGTCGGTCGCGCTGCGGTTGGCGAGCTCCACCCGCCGCCCGAGGTCGAGCAGGCGCACGGACAGGTCGGGGTTGGCGGGCGTGACCGCGAGGATCTCGCTGCGGTAGTTGCTGGCCGAGACCCCCGACAGGGTGTGGGCGCCGGCCGGCGCCGCGCCGGCGATCGTTGTCACCGCGACGAGGACGAGCGCGACTGCAGCCCGCCGCATCACTTGCGGCCTCGTTGCTTGCGACGCTGCTCGCTGCGCGTCTTGGGCTTGCGCATCCGGCGCACCAGCACGGGGCCGACGCCGAGGGCCAGCGCGACGGCCACCACGATGGCGATGACGGCGATGATGCGGCCCGCGCTGCTCGGCTTGCCTTCGGTCGTCGGCTCCGCCGCACCGAGGTAGTAGCCGGCCCGCTCGAACCGCGCACCGAGCGTCGTCGGACCGCCGACGGGCTGGGTGGCCAGGCGCTCCCACTGTTTGCCGTCGGCCGACCACAGGAGGGCGACGCCCGGTTCGGGCACGGCAATCACGATGTTGCCGGGCTTGGCCACCGCGTCGAGGGTCTGCCCCGACGGCTTGTAGGCGAGCGTGACGCGATACACGTTGCCGTCAGCCTTGAGCCCGGCCGGAGCCGGGGCGAACTGCTTGGGCGCGAGGGGTTCGAAGCCGACCGCCACCGCCGTGTCACCAGGTTTCGGCGGCACTGCGCCGTCAGGGATGTTGACGACGAGCTGGGCGTCTCCGCTCGAGATCGACGTGAGGCCCGAGCCGATAGGGGTCAGGGGCAGCTCGCGTGCCACGGCGTGGGGCTTGACGTTGCCCGATGCGAACTCGGGAGGTGGATCCACCCACTGGTAGGGAGGCGCGGGACCGATGCCTTCGAACAGTGGCCGCACGTGGTGGTCAGTGAGCCGCACCGTCGCCACGGCCGCGATCACGTAGGCAGCCAGGACGGCGGCGCCGAGGAGGCCCCGGCGCTGCGTCACCGCTGCACCGGCAGGGCGATGACCTCGTGGGTCGCGAGTTGCGGGGGCCACACCACGGCGCGCGTGCGGGGCGCGACCCATTCCCAGATCACGCCGGCCGAGCGGCGGTTGGCGCCCGCGTCGATGGCGCCGAGCGGGGCGAGGTCGAGGCCGCCTCCGTTGGCGAGCGTTCCCTCGGGCAGCTTGACCGTGGTCGCCGCCCGCGCCAGACCCGCGGGGGTCAGGTCGGGTGCGGCGGGAGCGACGTGCATGAGCAGGGCGACGGCGCTGGAGAACCCCGACAGTGCAGGCGAGCTCATCTCCTCGTCGTACCGGTCGGTGTACGCCTTGGCGACCCAAGCCAGCGCGTCGCGGCCCTCGGGCTGCAGGGCGTCGGCGTTCACGTGGGTCGCGTCGGGCTTGTCCGACGCGAACAGCCCCACCGCGTCCTCGCCGAGCTGGTCACCGAAGGCGGGGTGGCAGAAGCTCGAGCTCGTGCCGATGGCCGCGAGCATGGGCAGGTAGGCGGTCGCCCGCCGCAGCGCCACGCCGTCGTCGAGGTAGGAGACGGCGAAGAGGACGTCGGGCCTGGCCTCGCCGAGCCGGAGGGCGAGCGGTGCGAAGTCCTTGGTGCGTGGGTCGTACGGGAAGTTCCCTACGAAGGTCTGGCCGCTCTCGGTCACCTCGGTCTCGGCGCCCTTGGCGACGGCGCGGCCGTAGGGGTCGTCGATGTAGGTGACGGCGTAGCGCAGCGCGCCGTGGGCGGGGAGCTTGGGCGCCAGGGTGTCGCGCACGAAGGCGATGGCGTGACGCCCGAGGGATGCGCCCATGGGTGCGAGCCGGAAGAACGTGCGTCCGCCCGCTCCCGCCGCGTCGACCTCGCCGACCGCGCCGGTCTCCCAGAAGGAGATGCCGTGTCGCCCTGCCTGGCGCGCCGCGACCGCGGACATGGTGCTGCCGTGGCTGCCCAGCACCACCGTGACGTCGTCCCGCTGGAACTCGGCCAGCGCGCCGGGAACCGCCTCGGCCCGATCGGCCGCCTTTTCCCGCAGCCGGATGCGCCGGCCGTCGATGCCGCCGTGGTCGTTGGCCCACTCGACGGCCAGGCGTACGCCCCGCAGCTCCTCGGTGCCCCCGACGCCTTGGGCGCCGGCGGTGGGGTAGAGGGCGCCGACCGTCACCGTCTTGTCATCGCTGTCGCCGCAGGCAACGAGGAGCGGAGTCAGGAGCAGCAACGCGAGCACGCGACGCACGGTCAGATCACCACCAGCACGTTGGCGACCACGTGGGTCACGGCCGGCACCGTCCAGCTCCCGGTGGCCCAGCGCTGCCACGACAGCACCAGTCCGGCGGCGAGGTCGATCGGCAGCACCCACCACCCGTAGACGGTCACGTGCACGAGGGCGAAGAGGATCGTCGACCCCGCCACGGCGAGCGCGGCGCCATGGCGCTCCAGCGCGCCGTACAGCAGTCGCCGGAAGAACGCCTCCTCGGCCACGGCGGCCAGCGTGTTGAGCACGATGAACCGGGCCGCGAACGGCACCGGCGGATGCCCGCCCCCGATCACCCGCCCCAGCGCGAACGCCGCCAGTCCCACGATCAATGCGGGCGCGTTAACCCGCCAGGTGCTGGCGCGGTATAGCGCCCGCAACGAGCTGTCGGCGGGCCAGAGGGTGCCCACGGCGAGCAGCGTGGCGAACAGGGCGACGGCCTCGGCCGTCGAGTCGAGGAAGAGGGGGCGGGCCACGAGCGCCGCGCACCCGAGCGTCACCGCCGCGATGGCGGAATCGGGGCGGCGGACTGTTGCGAGGGCGGTCACTTGACCTCGAAGAGGACCGCGGCCTTCGGACGATTGGTGAACGGGGCGTGGTCGACGGCCACGAACTCGGCCTCGATGGCGTGCTGGCCCGGGGCCACCGCCGGCAGCACCTGCTCGGTCTCGTACGCCATGGAGATGAGCTTTCCGTCGAGCGTCACGTGCACGTGTCCCTCGTCGGGCGTGAGCGCACCGGTGGTGCGCTGCACCACCCGGCCGCCAGTCAGCTCGATCTTCAGCACCACGTCGGGCGGGCTGACCTGGTTGGGCGTGGGGGCGACGATCTGGATGGTCGCGGTCGTCGTGGGCCGCCGTTTGGCCGCTGTCGTCGTCGTCGAGGACGAGGAGCCGCCGCCGCCGCAGCCCGAAGCCGTCACCGCGATGGCGAGCACGAGGGCGAGCAGCGAGCGCTGTCGTATGCGCGAGGGCGTGGTCTTCCTCCATGGTCGGATCACGAGCGCGGCGGCGGCCGCGCCCACACCGAAGGTAGTGATGGTCTCGGGCGCGGTGCAGCGCACGTGGGCGAACAGCGTCACCAAGGGGAAGTGGACCTCACGGCCGGCAGCCTAGGAAGCCGTCGTGATTGACAGCTGGCACTGGGCATCCGCTATTGTCGATAAAGTCAATCGACAATCTGGACTAAGGAGCTCCCACTCATGCACCGTCGCCTGTTGGTCGTCCTCGCGCTCGCCGCCCTCGTGGTGGCGGGCGCCTGCGGCAACGACGACAACCCGTCCGTCGCATCACAGGGGGGATCGGACACCACCGCGGCCGCTGAACCGGTCACGGTGCGGCTCGGACACTTCCCGAACGTCACCCACGCCACGGCGATCGTTGGTGTCGAGAAGGGCCTGTTCGCCAAGGCCCTCGGGCAGGACAAGCTCGAGGTCAAGACGTTCAACGCCGGTCCTGAGGCGACGGAGGCGCTGCTCTCCGAGGCCATCGATGCGACGTACATCGGACCCAACCCCGCGATCAACGCGTTCGTGAAGACCAAGGGCGGGATCAAGATCATCTCCGGCGCGACCTCCGGCGGCGCCGCCCTGGTGACCAAGCCCGAGATCACGAGCATCACCCAGCTCAAGGGCAAGAAGATCGCCACCCCCCAGCTCGGGAACACCCAGGACGTCGCCCTGCGGGCCTACCTGAAGGAGAAGGGGTTGGCGACCGACGCCCAAGGCGGTGGTGACGTCACGATCCTCCCCCAGGAGAACAGCCTCACCCTGGACTCGTTCAAGAGCGGCCAGATCCAAGGCGCATGGGTGCCGGAACCGTGGGTCAGCCGCCTCGTGCTCGACGGCGGCGGCAAGGTGCTGGTCGACGAGAAGACGCTCTGGCCGGGGGGCGAGTTCGTCACCACCCACCTCATCGTGCGCACCAAGTTCCTCGAGGAGCACCCCGACACCGTCAAGCGCCTGCTCGAGGGCCAGGTGGCGGCCAACGAGTACCTGGCCGAGAACAGCACCGAGGCCCAAACGGTCGTCAACGACGGCATCGCCAAGATCACCGGCAAGAAGCTGGCCGACAACGTGATCGCGGCCGCGTTCAAGAACCTCACTTTCACCGACGACCCCGTGGCGAGCTCGTTGCGGGAGTCGGCCGACGACGCGGTGGCGGTGGGGCTGCTGCAGAAGCCGGACCTCACCGGCATCTACGACCTGAAGATCCTCAACGGCGTGCTCGAGGCCAAGGGCCTCACCGCCGTCAAGGGCCTGTAATCGCTTGCGGGGCCGCCCCTCTCTGGTCTATTCTCCACTAACTCAGTTGAGAAAGTGCACTAGGAGAGGGGCGGCTTGTGACCATGCTCGATACCCGCAAGGAGGCGACGACCGCCGTCTCCGTGCAGGGCGTCTCCAAGGTGTTCGGGCGCGGTGCCCACGCCGTCGTCGCCCTCGACAAGGTCTCCCTCGAGGTGCAGCGGGGCGAGTTCGTGTGCCTGGTGGGCGCCTCGGGATGCGGGAAGTCGACGCTGCTCAACCTGGTGGCCGGCCTGGAGCGACCGTCGGTTGGCACGGTGACCGTCGGGAGTGACCGCACCGCCCTCCTCTTCCAGGAAGCCGCCCTGTTCCCGTGGCTGACGGTGGGTGCCAACGTGGAGCTGGCCCTGCGTCTGCGCGACGTCGCCCGGAACGAGCGGCGGGACCGGGCAATGGAGCTCCTCGATCTGGTCCACCTCGGTGACTTCTTCAAGCACCGCCCCCACGAGCTCTCCGGGGGGATGCGCCAGCGGGTGGCGCTGGCGCGGGCACTCGCCCAGGAAGCCGATGTGCTGCTGATGGACGAGCCCTTCGGCGCCCTCGATGCCATGACGCGCGACATCCTCCACGACGAGCTCGAGCGCATCTGGCGGGAACGGGAGCTCAGCGTGCTCTTCGTCACCCACAACGTGCGGGAAGCGGCCCGCCTCGGCGACCGGGTCATCGTGCTCACCAGCCGTCCCGGCCGGGTGGCCGACGAGTTCACCGTCGACATCGAGCGGCCCCGGCGCATCGACTCACCGCCCGTCTCTGGTCTGGCGGCCCGCATCACCGACCGTTTGCGCGAGGAGGTCGCCAGCCATGGTCGTTAGAGGCAGCACAGTCGTTGAAGCCGCTCAGCTGGAGGCCGAGGTCGCAGGGCTCGACGCCCTCGAGTTGGCTGCTGACGACGAGCCGGGCCGGCTGGCCCGCGTCTGGGCCAGCCTGTGGCCGAAGCTGGCCGCGGTCGTGCTCTTCTTCGGCGTCTGGCAGCTGCTCGTGTGGACGGGATGGAAGGAGGAGTACATCCTCCCGAGCCCGTTCACGGTGATGGCCAACTTCGGCAGCGAAGCAAGCGACAGCGAGTTCTGGGATGCCATCGTCCGGACCATGCAACGGGCCGTCGTCGGATACGCCTTGGCCGTCGCGGTGGGATCGGCCATCGGCGCGGTGGTCTCCCGCGTCAGCCTGCTGCGCCGGGCCGTCGGCTCGATGATCACCGGGCTGCAGACCATGCCGTCCATCGCCTGGCTCCCCCTCGCTGTCGTGCTCTTCACGCTGAGCGAGCGGGCCATCATGTTCGTCGTCATCCTGGGCGCCGCGCCGTCCATCGCCAACGGGCTGATCACGGGGATCGACCACGTGCCGCCGCTGTTGCTCCGGAGCGGCAAGATGCTCGGTGCCGGGCGGCTCGGCCTGTACCGCCACGTCATCCTGCCTGCGTCGCTGCCCGCCTACGTCCACGGGCTCAAGCAAGGGTGGGCCTTCGCCTGGCGCAGCCTGATGGCGGGGGAGCTCCTGGTGATCGTCGCCGGTCACCCGTCCATCGGTACCAAGCTCCAGTACTCACGTGACTTCTCGGACTACCCAGGTCTGTACTCCTGGATGATCGTGATCTTCGTGCTCGGGGTCGTCGCCGACAGCCTGTTCGGCAAGGTCGACTCGGCGATTCGTCGGCGGTGGGGACTCATCGACTCGGCCTCATGAGCGTGGGGGTCAGCCCCGTCGGCCACAATTGCCGGGTGAACATCTCGGCCAAGGCGGACTACGCCATGCGTGCGTTGCTCCTGCTGGCGGTCGACGAGACGGGCAAGCCGGTGAAGGGCCAGCACCTCGCGACGACGCAGGGGATCCCGCTCAAGTTCCTCGAGAACATCC
Organism: Actinomycetota bacterium; assembly: GCA_041166245.1. Lineage (GTDB taxonomy): Bacteria > Actinomycetota > Acidimicrobiia > Acidimicrobiales > JAFATL01 > JBEEFP01. The sequence goes on from JBEEFQ010000145.1 coordinate 31,455, forward strand.
TCACCGAGCTGCGCAACGCCGGCATCGTCGCCAGCCAGCGGGGCGCGGAGGGCGGTTACTGGCTGGCCCGCAAGCCGTCGGAGGTCACGATGGCCGACGTCATTCGGGCGGTGGACGGGCCGCTGGCGCACGTGCGGGGCCTGCGGCCGGAGACGACGACCTACGAGGGCGCGGCCGAGCACCTGCAGCAGGTCTGGATCGCGGTGCGGGCCAGCCTGCGGTCCGTGCTCGAGAAGGTCACGCTGGCCGACGTCGCCAGCGGCAAGCTGCCTCGCGTCATCGAGCGGCTCACGGCCGATCCGGACGCGTGGGTCGCGCACTGATTCGCTCCAGCGCGTCTCGCACAACTGGCACCTCGTCGTCGCGCAGGTAGCGCGCGAAGTGCTCCTGCACACCGCGCAGGTGCACAGGCGCGGCCCGGCGCAGCGTCTGCAGACCGGTGTCGGTGAGACAGGCCAACGTGCCCCGGCGGTCGTCTGGGTCCGGCTGTCGTGACACCAGCCCTGCGGTTGCCATGCGATCGACGAGCCTGGTCAGACCGCTGCGGCTGAGCAGCACGCGGTCGGCCAGGTCGCGCATGCGCAGGCGGTGATCGGCCGCCTCGGCCAGGTTGAGCAGCACGTCGTACCAAGCGAGGGGAAGGTCGCGCTCGGCCTGCAGCTCCCGGTCGAGGGTGTCGGTCAGGACGGCGTGGGCACGGAGGAAGGCGCGCCACGCTTCGAGCCGTTGGGGGTCGGGGCGGGCGGGCATGCCGCCTCGATCATTGCAGGCGCAACCAGCCCCGCGGGCCGGTGTTGGACGAGCACCTGGTCGACCATCCCGTAGGCGACGGCTTCGTCCGCTCCCATGATGAAGTCGCGGTCGCAGTCGCGGCTCACCCGCTCGATGGGCTGACCAGTGTGGTGGGCCAGCACCTCTTCCATGCGCCGGCGCAGGTAGGAGATCTCCCTGGCCTGGATCTCGATGTCGATCTGCTGGCCCTGGGCCCCACCGTGGGGCTGGTGGATCAGCACGCGCGCGTTGGGCAGGGCGAAGCGCTTGCCCGGCGCGCCGCCAGCGAGGATCACCGACGCGGCCGACGCGGCCATGCCCATGCAGACCGTCGCCACGTCGGCGGGGCTGTGCTGCATGGTGTCGTAGATCGCGAACATCGCCGTCGCCGAGCCGCCTGGGCTGTTGATGTAGAGCGAGATGTCACGCTCGGGGTCCTCGGCCGCCAGGTGCAGCAGTTGGGCGGCGATGAGGTTGGCGACGGTGTCGTCGACGGGACTGCCCAGCATCACGATGCGGTCCTTCAGCAATCGCGAGTACAGGTCGAAGGCCCGCTCGCCGCGGTCGCTCTGCTCGATGACGGTGGGGACGAGGTAACTCATATGTGCAACCATCGAGTTGCGAGTCTAGAGTGGGCAGCGGTCATCCGCAACCACGGGGTTGCAGATATCAGCGTTGCCTCGAAGGAGTGTGGGTGCACATGCCTGATGTGGTGGAACGGTGCGTCGAGGTGGCTGCGCCCGCGTCCGAGGTGTGGGAGGCGGTCACCGATCCCGACCAGCTCTCGCTGTGGCTCGGCGTCGATGTCGACATGGACGTACAACCTGGCGGTTCGGCGCGCTTCGTCGGCCCTGACGGCAAGAGGCTGGGCCTGGTCGAGGAGGTCGTGCCCGAGCAACGGCTCGTCTTCTGCTGGTGGCCGACCCCCGGGTTCGGGCGCACGAGCCGGGTGGAGATCGACCTCGACGAGCGCGACAACGGCACCGAGGTGCGGGTGGTCGAGACGTTCCTGTCGGTCGCGCCGGCGCCTCGTCCTTCGCTGCGCGTGCTGGCCTCCGTCTGATGGACGTGTTCGCGGCACTCGCCGATCCGACGCGGCGCGAGGTCATCCGTTGCCTGGCCGAGGGCCCGGCCACTGCCACCGAGCTGGCCGCCCAGTTCCCCGTCAGCCGGCAGGCCGTGTCCAAGCACCTCGGGCTGCTCGACGAGGTGGGCCTGGTGGTGGCCACGCGCGAGGGCAGGGAGACGCGCTACCAGCTGCGCCCCGAGCCGTTGCGCGATGCCATGTCGTGGATGGCCGCGGTCGGCGCACGATGGGACGACCGCCTGGCCGCCCTCCAGCGCATGCTGGCTCGGCCCCGAAGAGAAGACAGCCGCTGAGCTGGGGCTACCGTTAGCGCATGTGCGCCGTCTGCTTCACCGCCGCCCAGGCCGTGCCCCTCGGGGCGCTCTACGCGCGTGCCCGCTTCGTGAAGATGCGGGACCAGCGCGAGGAGCGGGCGGTCGTGGCCGAAGCCGAGGCCGCTATTTCGGGTTCGCCTGCTCCCACAGCCGACGACCCACGAGCCACCAGATAGCGGCGAGGGCCAAGGCGAGGCCCACGACGCCGCGGCCCGTCTGCGTGAACCAGTTGCCCCAGTCCTCGGCCGGGAAGCTGACCTTCTCCACCCAGTAGGGGCCGCCCCAGCTCCAGTCCAGGGGAGCCCCGTCGAGCCGGGCCCAGATGAACCAGGCGAAGATCCGGCACGCGCCGTAGATGAAGTAGGCGCGGTAAACGACGAGCATGGCCCGCTCGGACATGCCGAACTTGCGCTTCATCCACGGCCACACGTCGTCGTTGGGGACGACGGTGTCGACGAAGAACTTGCGGCTGAACACGCCGATCCCGGTCAGGGCCAGGATCAGCCACATGAAGTCCCACACCCCGCCCAGGCTCGAGTAGTACGCAGCGGCGTCGCCGTAGCGGCCGGCCTGGGCCGCGTAGGCCCACATGCCCGTCGAGTAGTGCTGCGACGTGAACGGGAAGAACAGCATGGTGCCGACGCTGTCGAATATGTCGGTGAGCGCGTGGGCCCATTGCCCGATCAACAGGCCGAGGGCCCAGCCCCGGCTCTTGGTGATCCACAGCACGACGAGGGCGAAGAGCACGCCGAAGAGGAGCGAGTGGGTGGGTCCCACACCAGGCCACCCCCGGTGGTACTTGGCGGGGAATTCGGCCTTGAGGATGGTCATGTTCCCGATGTTGAGGCCGTACACGGGGAGCTTGGTGAAGAAGTCAGGCAGCAGGCAGCCGAGCAGGATGGCCAGGTAGGAGACCCTGGCCTTGATGTGCTTCTGGAGGAAGTAGCTCTCGATCTCGTGGGCGGCCCAACTCACGTTCTGTTCAGCACCTTCTCGAACCGGGGCGTGAGCAAGGTGACACAGGCGATGACCCACGCCGGGCCGCAGACGAAGTTGAGGATCGGGGTGCGGACGATGACGCCGAACCCGATCAGGGTCACGACCGCGAAGACGTAGGCGAGCACCTCCGCCTTACGACTCGCACCTGTCTGTTCAGCCTGCATGCAGCACCTCTCGTCGTGGCCGGGTCACTCTAGAGGGCACCCATGCGCGTGATCGCCCACAGGACGTGCCCCGAGCACGCGCCTGAGAACAGCCTCGAAGGCATCGCCAAGGCCGCCGAGCTGGGTGCCGACGCGGTCGAGGTCGACGTCCGGTTGACGTCGGACGGTGTGCCCGTCCTCAACCACGACACGACGGTGTGGCGCATCGCCCGGTGGCCGCTGCCAGTGCGGTGGACGTCGTCGGCGCGCTTCGACCGCCTGCGCCGGCGCGACGGCAGTGGTGCCGCGCTCCCCACGTTCGCAAACGTGCTCGCGTCGCTGCCGGCTGGGCTGGGACTGGCCATCGACGTGAAGGATCCGGCCGCCCTCGACGCGGTGCTGGCCAAGCTCCAGGCGTGGCGGGGCGACCGGGCCCGCATCGCGGTGTGGATCCGTGACCCCGACGCCATCCGCCGTGTCGCCGCCGAGCTGCCGGGTACGGACCGGGCCCTGCTCCAGAACACGTCCAGCGAGTCGCGCACTCGGGGCTACCTTGCCGACGCCGTCGAGTGCGACGCCACCGAGGTCAGCATCCATCAGGACGGCATCGCCCCGTGGGTGGTCGCTGAGGCCCACCGCCTCGGTCTCCGCGCCTACTGCTGGATCATCGACATGCCCCGCCTCCCCGAGGCCCTGCTCGCCGGCGTCGACGGCATCGTCACCGACTTCCCAGAGCAGGTCACACGCTGATCTCGAGGCAATACGTGGCGGAATCCGCCACGTATTGCCTCGAGAACGCGGGGTCAGCGGTTCTCGAACCTGGGCGGGCGCTTCTCGAGGAAGGCGGCCATGGCCTCACCCATGTCCTCGGTGAAGGTGGTGAGCAGCTGGGTGCGGTTCTCGAGGTCGATGGCGGCCTGCATGCTCGGGACCTCGAGGTTCGACCACATCACCTCTTTGGTCATCCACACGCCGAACGGGGAGTTGGCACAGATGCGCTCGGCCAGGGCCATGGCGGCGTCGACGACCTGACCGTCGGGGACGACCTCGAGCACGAGGCCGATGCGCTCCGCCTCGGTGGCGTCGACGAGCCGGCCAGTGAGCATGAGCTCGAAGGCGCGCGCCGCGCCGATGAGGCGGGGGAGCATCCAGCTCACGCCGATGTCGCAGCCCGACAGGCCGATGCGCACGAAGGCGACGTTGAAGCGGGCTGACTTGGCCGCGATGCGCACGTCGGAGCCGAGGGCGAGAGCCAGCCCGCCACCCGCGGCCGGTCCGTTGACGGCGGCGATGACGGGCTGGGGGAGCGAGCGCATGCGGGGGATGAGGCGGGCGATGTGCTGCTGGGCCTTCATCGACGCCTGGGGCCGGCCAACACCGTTGGCGTTGGGCGGCGACCCCGTGCCCTTGAGGTCGAGGCCGGCGCAGAACCCTCGTCCCTCGCCGGTGAGGATGACGACGCGGCACGTGTTGTCGACGCCGATCGACTCGAAGGCGTCGTGCAGGTCGGCGACCAGCTCGTGGCTCATGGCGTTGAGCCGGTCGGGACGGTCCATGGTGACGAGTGCGATCTCGGGCGTGGGCCGCTCGACGCGGATGGTGCCGGGCATCGTTACTGCCCGCCGCCGTCGACGTAGATCCTCTGGCCGCTCACATACCCGGCCGCGTCGGACACGACGAAGCGCACCACGTCGGCGACGTCGGTGGGCTGACACACCCGGCCGAAGGGTGACGACGCGTCGAGGGTGCGGATGTCCTCCACGCCTGCCGCGCCCTTGACCAGACGCCGGCCCATCTCCGTCTCGACCAGCCCGGGTGCGACCACGTTGACCCGGATGCCGTTGCGCTGCTCCTCCTTGGCCAGACCGAACGCCAGCGCCTCGATGGCGGCCTTGGCCATGTTGTACGGCGAGCTCCACCCCGCCCAGTTGCGGGTGGCGACGCTCGAGATCATCACGATGTCGGCCCGGTCGCGCTCGCGCATCTGGGGGATGAGCAGCTGGCAGAGGTGGAAGGAGCTGAAGGCGTGGGTGCCGACGACCCGCTCGATCTCGGCGAACTCGGTGTCGACGACGCTGCGGCCGCGCGACGCGATCCCGGCGTTGTTCACCAGGATGTCGATCGGCCCGAGCTCGTCGAGGGCGGCCGCGACCATGGCCTCGTCGGCGGCGCGGTCGTCTACCGACGCCTGGTAGGCGCGCGCTCGACGGCCCAGTTTCTCGATCTCCGCCACCGTCTCGTTGGCCGAGTCGGCGTCCTTGCGGTAGTTCACCGCGATGTCGGCGCCGTCCTCCGCGAGGGCCAGCGCGATTGCCTTTCCGATGCCACGGCCGCCGCCCGTCACCAGTGCTGTTCGTCCTTGGAGGCTCATAGGAACGCGACAGTACGCTCCGGCCCATGACGACGATCATCGAAGGCATCGACGGGCTCAAGGCCAAGCAGGGCGAGCACCTCGGGTACAGCGAGTGGCTGGAGATCACCCAGGAGCGGGTCAACGAGTTCGCCGAGGCCACGGGCGACCACCAGTGGATCCACGTCGACCCCGAGCGGGCCAAGTCCGGGCCCTTCGGAGGGCCCATCGCCCACGGTTACCTCACCATCTCGTTGGCGCCGATGATGCTGCCCCAGGTGATGCGCGTCGAGGGCATTCAAATGGGCGTCAACTACGGCATCAACAAGCTGCGGTTCCCGTCGCCCGTCCCCGTCGGCGCCAAGCTGCGCGTCGGCGCGGCGCTGGCCGACGTCACCGACATCCAGGGCGGCGCCCAAGTGACCCTGGATCTCACCTTCGAAGTAGAAGGCGCGGACAAGCCCTCCTGCGTCGCCCAGGCCGTGTTCCGCTACTACTCGTGACCTACCTGCGGGGAAGCGCGAAACTCATCACGTGGACAGTGGGGTTCAGGCCGCCCTTGGGGTGTGCTTCCTGGCGCTCGGCTGCCTTCACCTCTGGCTTCGGAACCGGGATCCGCAGAGCCGCTCCCGGTACTTCGGCGCTTGGCGGTTCGCCCCGATGACACGCGTCGCCTTCGCTGGCTTCGAGCTGCTGCTGGGGGCACTCCTGTTGCTCACCGTCTGACTGTTGCCATGGGTTTGGCCGGCGACATCGTGACCCACGTCACGATGTCTCACGTGACAAACCCAAACGGGCTAAACTCGGCTGCATGGATACAGCACAGCTCGCGGAGCTGGCGACGATCTTGAGTTCGATCGTCGTCGCTGCCGCTGCGCTCAAAAAAAAGCCGCACCGAGGGCTTACCGCACTACCGCTCGCGGTCCGCTAGTGCCTGCTTCTTTCCTCATCAACGAGAAGGTGGGGGCACACACGCCACACGACCCGGCGTGCCCCGCGTGCACCTGGGAGGGCTACCCCGAGCCGTGTCCGAACTGCGACGGCCTCATGCACGCCCATCCGACGCACATGCGCGGTGACAAGCAGATCCTTGACGGTCGGTGTGACGGCTGCGGTCGGAACCTTCTCGGCCAAGGCTGATCGGCAAACACGGGCGTACCGTTCACCGAAGTGTCAGGACTCTTGCGTGTCTACGTGGACGAATCGGGCGACGGCGGCATTGGCCCGAACGCGAGTGAGAAGTTCATCCTCGGGGCCTTAGCCGTGGTGGACGAAAGGGATCGAGCGCTCAGAGTCGCGTTGAACGTGCTCAACGAGGACTATGGAAGAGACCCGATCTCGGTTCTTCATTGGAAGAAGAACATTCGTGACCATGTGCGGCGCAAGCATGCGGTGCGAGCGATCGCAGACACTGAGGCGAAGGTTCTGTCCGTGGTGGCACTCAAGCGTTACGCCGCCGACGGTCGTCCCTACTTCTCGAACCGAACCGTTCTGTATCTACACGCCATGCGCCGACTGCTCCGCCGGGTGTCGTGGTTAGCGGACGAACTCAACCGCCAAGCGGTCGTGTATTTCTCGAATGTGTCATGGCTCGACAACAACCGCCTGGATCAGTACGTCCGTTGGTGCCGCACCTGGCCCTTGGAGGGCACGCTGAAGCAGGACTGCATCCGCGACGTTCGTATCGACCATCCGGTCCGCATTCGTGGCCTACAGGCAGCCGACATTGTGTGTGGCGCCGTGTGGCAGGCCTTCACGCCGGACCAGTTCGGGGACTACGAGCCGTCGTATCTCATGCGGCTAGCGCCGCACTACTGGGTCCGCGAACGCGTCGAAGGCTCGGGGTTCCAAGTGATGGGCGAGGCCGGTAGCCATGAGCGCTACTGGTGGTGGGAGAGCTTTCGCAGAACAGCGGAGGCCGACGAAAGGCGAGGCAGGGCCGGGCCGACCAATTCTGTCGCTGGAACAGCGACGGTCGGTTCCCCCGCGCACCTGCCTCGCAAAACAACATAGTTGTAGTTCCGCGAATGTCAAGGACGCTTGCGGTCTTCCGATGGCTCGCTCTCGGGATCGACCTTCAGGAGCGCCCGTAGGGCTTCCTCGGGGTCGAGGGGCAGCTCGACTCGCTCGTCCAGTTCCTCGGGCGTGGGATCGCGGCGGTCGTTGTGCTGCTTCGGCACGGCGTGAGGGTACTCCCATAACTAATGGTTCGGGCGGACTGATATCCCGTCCAGAAGCGTGGCAGAACCCCGAACCGGAACCCTTGACACGGGTGAGGCTCTGGCATGGCTCTGAAAACCATGCGCTCCTATGGCAGAAACCTGTGGCAGAATCGCGACATGGCCGAAACGCCCTCTAGACCCACCCCTCCCTACGGGGGATTCTCCGCCTTTTGGAGCTTCATCGAGGAACTGCACCAACGTGGGCCTGCACCGCAGGCTTTTGAACCGAGCGTGTTCGGTGGCCGCTCCAATGCCGCCCGGTACGAAACTCTGGTGGCCCTCAAGTTCTTCGGCCTCATGGACAAGGAGCGGCGCCCAACGCCAGCCGGCCGATCCCTGATCGAGCACCCAGACGAGGGCACGCTTCACGTCCTGCTGAAGGAGCACTACGCCGACGTGATCGCGTTGGGCCTGGACACCGCGACGCCGGAGCAACTCAACGAAGTGCTCGCGTCGATGGGGGCCAAGGAGGGCAGTACCCAGCGGAAGGCGCGGACCTTCTTTCTCCATGCCGCCCAGAAGGCGGGGCTGTCGATCGGCACTCATCTCAAGGCATCGCCGCCGTCGTCACGGCCCGCAACCCGCCGCCCGAAGCCCAAGGACAACCAGCCCAAGCCGGAGCTTCGTCAATCCACCGACCTGCGCACTCGGTACATCGAAATGCTGATGGACAAGGCGCAGGCGCAGGAGAAGCCCGACGACGGTTTGCTTGATCGCATCGAGGCAGCCTTGAAGGAGGCTGAATCGACCAAGGACTGAGGCTTGCGCCCCTTCCACAAGGGCGACTCCAACCTGCCTCAGGAGAGAGGCCGGGGGGTGCACCCCCCGGCCCCTCGGCTAAGGGGCACGTCTTGGTGACCACTGACGCTTTGGATGCGGCCGGTGTCGGGTCCGATCCCCGAGTGCTCCGCAAGATCGAACGAAACGTGACCCTTACCGAATGATACGCCCGCACGAACGGGAGAGAAGCACCATTCGGTGTCTGGCCTATGACCGTCCGGTGAGTGGCCGGTAGGTGAGGCGCTTCCCGCCGACCTGACGCATGAGCATTTCCATCCGTCCGGTGTCGGTGGTCTTGCGGGTCGAGAAGCGGAAGTCGAACTCGGCCAGGTAGCGGTGCAGGTGAGCCCGGCTGACCTTGTGGTGCGTCCCGTCAATCGACCGCTTCAACTGCGAGAAGAAGTTCTCAGCTTGATTGCTGGTGATGGCTTCGCCGTTCTCGTACCGGACGTACTCCCCGCCGGAGTGCCACGCCGCTTCGTGCGAGCGGAACTCTGGCGCTACCCAGGTGTACGCGCGTGATTCGTCGGTGCGCAGGTCTGAGTTCGCCATATCCACCTGAGCGGCAATCTCAGCGCGAAGGGTCTGGCCCGTGACTTCGGGGATCACACGGGAGCGGACTTCGCCGGTCTCTTTGCTGATAAGCGAGAGCACGACCGTCTTGGGCTTCCGTACCCGCTTCTTCTGTGGGTCGTTGGGAAGGCGGATGCCGTTCTTGTTCTTGGGCTTGCCGCCGAAGAACGTCTCATCCGCCACGATGGTCCCGCGCAGCAATCCGGCGAGTGGGTCGCGCTTCATGGCCTCGCGGATGCGCTGGGTCATGAACCAAGCCGACTTGGGGTGCAGGTCGTACTTCCGTTCGATCTCGCGGGCGCTGACGCCATTCTTGGATGCGCACATCTCGAAGACGACGAACAGCCAGGTCCGAACGGGGATCTTGGAGCCGTGGAAGATCGTGCCCGTGAGAGCGGAGAACTGCTTGCGGCAGCTCGCGCACTTCCACACCCGGCGCTCAGAGACGACGCCGGTGCGGGTCTTGCGCCCGCCATTCTGTGCCTTGAGGAAGTACGCCTTGTCGTGCTCGCAGTGGGGGCAGACAACACCGGAACCCCAGCGCATCCGCTCTAGGAACTCGTACGCGTCGGCTTCCGTCTTGATCTTGTCTGCGAGCTTCGGAATCGACAGCGAACCCATGCAGAGAGTGTGCGCTCAGGCTATGGGTTTGTCAAGTGATACATCGTGACCCACGTCACTCTTGACGCGGCTAGCGGGTGCAAAGTATAGTTAGCAACGACGAAAACAACCGGCAGCACCGCAGTTCGCAGCACCGCAGCACGAATGCCGCAGCAACCCCGCCCGCACCCCATTGGAGTGATTGCAACCCATGACCATCCTCGACAGCATCTCGAACGCTGAGGACCAGGCCATCGACGGTGTGAAGCAGGCCCAGGACGTCGCCCTGAAGGTCACCAAGACCCTCGTCGACTCCGTGGCCGGCTACGTGCCCGACTACGACCTGCCCTTCGCCGAGCGTCTCCCCAAGGCCACTCAGGTCGTCGACAACGCGTTCGACTTCCTCGGTGAGCTGCTCAAGGTCAACCTCACCTTCGCCCACCAGGTGATCGACGCGCTGGCCCCCCTCGCCGGTGAGGACAAGCCCGCGGCCAAGGCCGAGGCCCCCAAGCCCGCCGCCAAGGTGAAGGCTGCCTGACCAACCGCAACACGGAGTAGCGAACGGGAGGGGCAACGATGCCCCTCCCGTTTCGCGTACCGTCGTGAAGGTGGCCGGGAGCAGAGACAACGTTCGCTCGCAGTTGGGGGCACTCGGGGAGTTCATCCGCACCCAGCGCCACCTGGCCAACCTGTCGCTGCGTGAGCTCGCGGCCCGCACGGAGATCTCCAACCCGTACCTGAGCCAGATCGAGCGCGGTCTGCATGAGCCCTCGGTGCGGGTGCTCAAGTCGCTGGCCAACGCCCTGAACGTGTCGGCCGAGACCCTGCTCGCCCAGGCCGGCCTGCTCGAGGGCGAAGAGAAGACGACATCGGCACCGAAGGCGTCCACCGAATCGGTGATCCGCGCCGACCCCGCCCTGTCCGAGGACCAGAAGAAGGCCCTCCTCGGCGTGTACCGCAGCTACGTCTCGGCCAACCGAGCCGCGGGCTGATGGCCTGGGATGTCGCCCGGCACGGTGCCGTCGCCGTCGCCACCTTCACTCGACCGCCCCGCAACTTCATGAGCTTCGCGGCCATGGGTGAGCTCGGGCACGTGCTCGATGAGCTGGCCGGGCGCGACGACGTCTCGGTGGTCGCGCTGACCGGCGGCGTGCCCGGGTACTTCGTCGCTCACGCCGACCTGGACGACCTCGGTCGCCTGGCCCAGGGCAAGCCCACCGATGGCGACCCCCGCAGCTGGGGCCGCACGCTGGCGCTCATCGAGTCGATGCCCCAGCCCGTCGTCGCCGCCATCAACGGCCAGGCGTGGGGCGGCGGATGCGAGCTCGCTCTCGCCTGCACGATGCGCGTGGCGGCCAA